>CAIQOK010000001.1 GCA_903873415.1 uncultured Verrucomicrobiota bacterium
CGAGGTTGCTGATGGAGTTATAGGAGGCGTCGACGTGGAGAAAGACGGCGTTCCAGCCGTTGGTGACCTGAACTGTCTGGGTGACCCACTGGGCGTTGGACCGGAGGACGCCGGCGGCCAGAATGAGACACAGGAGTAAAGTCCTGAGCGGAAAGAAAAACTTCATAGGAAACTTACTGATCTCTACCAAAAATATTAGTTATCAATTTCAGATGGCACACGCAACACAAAAGACACACCTGCTTCGGCCGGGCACGATACGGGAAAAGGCCATCGGTTGCTCCATAGCGCCCTGCAACTCATCCCGCTTCCTCCATAATCCAGACGGATCCCGGTGAAGAGCGGCTGAAGATCCGATTGTCGCTGAGTCTCTTGCCTGCGGACGAATCCGTGACAGGTCCGCGCGGTAGTGGGGCACAGCTTGTCCTTGGGCCGTCCAAAAGCGCGTTCACCGGGGCGGATCAACCCGGCGTGTCAAGACGGCGCAAGCTTTGTCCAATGCCGCGGGCGAGTAGGGGAGAGGTGGGCGGGGCCGCAAGGCCCTCAATGATGAGTGAGTAGGACGAAAATCGACCCGAAAAGGATTGCGAGAATAATGGCGGCTAGGAAGAGAAAGCGGTTGCGGGCGACCCTCTTCTCATAGCGCATCGGGGGCAGGCCTTGGATGCCGCCGGCGGCCAGATAGTTGATGAGTCTGGGATTGCTGGCTGATGGGGCGCGGAAATGGTTTTGGCAACGCCGCAACAGCGCGGGCAGGTCGTATTTTCGCACACCCAATTCGTTGTAATGGGCCGCATTGCTGGCCGTCTCGGGTTTGGGATCCAGCCGCTGCCGGTCCACTTCCACAAACACCGGTTCGTGAACCTTGGGGGCGGGGGGCGGCGCGGCGGCCATTCGGGGCAGAGTGCCAGGCCCCAATCGCAACGAGGGGTTCTGTTTCAACCGCGAATCCAGCTGCTTGATCTGTGCCTCCAGCGCGGCAATCTCTCCGCTCAAGTCGCGGGCGCGGGCGGAGAGCAAGTCGGGCTTTTTCTTGAACCAGGACATGGTCTCACAGGGTCAGTGGACCAAGCGCAGGACAAGAAAGACGGACAGCGCAATGAACAGCACTACGGCCACGGGCCAGTTGAAAGCCAGGCCCAGCCTGCAGAGCGCCAGAAAATTCAGCTGTTCCAGATCCCCCAGCCGCGCGCTGTTCTCGTCCTGAGCCGACTCAACAGCGGCCGCCCCGGAGAGAACGGGATATTTCAGCCGCGCCCGGTTCCATTCCATCCGGGCGTTCTCCACAGCGGTGATGGCACGGGTCAGCTCAACATTGAAACTGTCCTTGGTCCAGCTCTCCTCTTGGACGGACTCGATTTTGGAGAGAGCGGAGCGGAAGTCGAGAATGGTCTTGGCCATCTGCTCCGCCTCCCGGCGGGCATTAAACTCAGCCTCCTCAAGGAGACCCAGACCACGGGTAAGATGGTGAACCATTTCCTGACGCCCGGTTTGGAATTCCATCTGCCTGCGGCGCACCTCCTCCAATGCGGCCCGCTGCCGCTCCAGTTCCTCCTGAGTCCGCTTCAATTCAGTGAGCTTTTGCTGGGCTTCCACCACCCGGGTATCCACCTCGTCGCGAGTGGGAGCTCGCTGCCCGGCACCACCCGTGCCCACCGCATGCCCTACGCCTGGACGGGATTGAAAATCGCTGTCTTCAAAATCAGTTGGATCAAACTCGGCAGCCATGCGTCGACTTTAGCCATGGCACTGGAGTCTGTAAAGCGGTGATGCGGCGTCCGATCACGCGCGCCACGAACCAAAGCGGTGGTGGCGGATCGTGCCGCCCGGCTGGCGCCGCGGACTTGCAACTTGTGGAGCTGGTTCACCGGGCTTATGGGACTCAATCCGGGTCATCCCACCGAATCGATCAAATCCCGGCGGAGGTTTTTTAAGGCGGCGTAACTGGTCGAAAACGGAGGGCAACAAACCCTCAAACCGGCGGTGACAGCGGAGTGGCGGGAGGTGTTGAAAAGCTGCCGCGAGCGGGTGCGGATGTGGTCGGCGAGAACTGCGCCGCAGTTGCCCACCCGCGTTTTCCGCTGCACCGCGACGGCGCGCACGAAGTCGCGCGCCCCACCTGTCTTCTTCAAACCCATCCCATAGAGGCCCGGTTGCCCCATCAGAAAAATCATTCCACTTCATGCCCTCCATGCGCTTCATGGTTAATTCAGTTTTATCTCAAAGATGCTTTCGGGGGGGCGGAGATCCACGATTGATCCCGAGTGCGGTTTTTCCGGGGGACCACCCGGCCGGCCCCGCGCGAATAACCGGATCCAAACTCACCGTATCAATGAGTGTAAGGCTTGGAAGCGGGCACGGATCTGGTCTGCGGACCCAATCGTAAGCCAGACATCGTATTCGAACCGGAGGCCCGGGGTGATGGGGAAGCGCTTGAGCGGAGCGAGGTAAGAACAGGATCCATGCTCGCGCTGGCCGTCGCCAAACCGGTAGCAGGTGAGCGAGTCGGCTGCGGGGGCCAGAACGCCGACGCCGAAATTGTTGGTGTCGACATAAGCGGCCCAGCCTTCGGTAAACCGGCGTGATTCATTGGGCCAGCCTGGTTTTGAGCGACCGACTGCGCCGCCGTGCCAAGCGTTTGTTCCCTCAAACACAACCAGCGTGTCGTAGCGTGGCTCGACGAAGACCGCCGGAAGCTCGTGCTCGCGCGAGGGCTGGGAATTCGTGCCAGTGTAAGTCATGCGAAACTTCACCTGAGCCACCTTGCCAGTCAGAGAGATCCACTCCTCAAAGACGACATCCGTCAGGTCGGCACCCGAGGCCCAGTGCTTGCCCATCGACTTGGCATAGAGGGATTGGCGCTGCGTCTTCAACTCCAGCAATCGGGCAGGATTGCCCCGCCAATCTCCGCCCTGCACGGGATTCCAACGCCAGGGCCGGCCGCTCCATAGCGAGCCATCCTCGGCGCCATAATACGACTGCTGAACGAGCCGGCCTCGGTCCCAGTGATTGATGAGATTCTCTCCCGTTGCGCTCAGGGCGAGATAGGCAATGCCCGCGCCGGAGGTTTTCTTCACCCCGAGCCGCAGTTCGCCGTTGTCGAGATAGACAAAATCGTTGGCAGCCTCTTGGGCGGGAGCCGGTGGGCAAAGAAGAACGCTCAAAACCCAAAATCCGGCTGCAACGAACCCTGAAAAAGAAACCCGCCGGGAGCCGGAAAGGCGGTGGCGGAACCGGAGCTCTAGCATGTGCATGGCCGATCGTAGGGCGCATCAACTCCTGCGAACAAGTTTTCTCCAAGCTGTCAGGCATTCGTATCTTCCGGCACTGCATGCGACCCGGCTCGACTTGGAACGGCCGCAGGAACGCCTGCGAATTCGCCATGCTGTTATCTCCACTCCATGCCGCTGCGCCCGGGGACGGGCGCACTTCTAGGAAGCATTTGTTTTGGACTGGCAGCTATCAACAGGTCGCTGTTCTGGAGCTTCAAGAAAGCCCGAAACCACGAACCATCGCTCCCGCGCCCAAGCCCATCAACCCAGCTCCGGCTCCTCGATTTGATGGGGGGCGGGGGTCAAAGGACTGCCATCGGCCGCTTCCGCATATTCAAAAATTTTACCCTCATAATTTCGCAGCACCACGCGATCGGCGTTCCGGCTGAGCACGTATTCGGGGCTGACCGGCACCTTGCCGCCCCCGCCCGGCGCGTCAATCACGTAGGTGGGCAGGGCATAGCCGGTGGTGTATCCGCGCAATTGTTCCATGATGTCCAACCCGCGCCGCACGCTGGCCCGAAGATGGGATGAACCGGCGATGAGGTCGCACTGGTAGAGATAGTAGGGTTTGACGCGGCACATCAGCAGTTTCTGCAGATGGGTCTTCATCACCTCGGCATCATCGTTGACGTGCCGCAGCAGAACAGATTGGTTGCCAAGCGGGATTCCAGCATCCGCCAAGCGCCCCAAGGCATCGCGCACCTCGGTGGTCAGTTCGCGTGGATGGTTGGAATGGACGCTCACAAAGAGGGGATGAAACTGCTTGAGCATCGCGCAGAGCGCGGGTGTGATGCGTTGCGGCAGGAAAACCGGGATGCGTGTGCCGATCCGCAGAAACTCGATATGCGGAATCGCCCGCAAACGGCTCAGCAGGAATTCGAGCTTTTCATCGCTCAACAGGAGCGGATCCCCCCCGCTCAAGAGCACATCGCGGATTTCCGGATGCTCCGCGATATAGGCGATCTGCTTGTCGAACTCGGGATGGAAATCGTAACCGGTGGCGTTGCTCACCAGCCTCGAACGCGTGCAATAGCGGCAATACGCCGCGCATCGGTCGGTGACCAGAAAAAGCACGCGGTCGGGGTAGCGGTGCACCAAGCCGGGAACGGGGGAATGCGAATCCTCACCGCAGGGATCGCTCATTTCCCAGGATGCTGTGTGGGTCTCTTCAACCCTCGGGATCATCTGGGCCCGGATGGGGCAATGTTCATCGGCAGCGTCGATAAGGTTGAAGAAGTAAGGCGTGATGGCCAAGGCGAGTTTTTGGTTGGCCAGCCGGGTTCCCGCATTCTCCTCAGGCGTGAGAGTGGGCATCAGGCGCTGCAACTGGGCCAGCGTGGTGATCCGGTTTTTAAGCTGCCACCGCCAATCATTCCAGTCCGAGTCAGGAACGTTCCCCCAGAAGCCGCGGCCGGCGGAACGGAACTCCTTGAGAAAATCCGAGCCCTGGCGGGCCGACGGCTCAACGACCTCTTCCTGTGCAGTTTCGGGGTGCATGTTCAATGATCAACAAAGGCCACTATAAATTTGATCCGCTCCCTGTCAAGCGGCCACCGATACCCTAACGGAGCGCAGCTCCTTGGGCGGCGGGGGCTTCCGGCATCATGGATCGAAGCGCCTCGCGCCGCACGTCCAGTTCATTCAGCCGCAGCAGGACCTCGTCGACCGATCGATCCGGGATGCCTGCGCCCTGCTTGCCCAGCGGGTTAATCAAGCTGGAGCGTTGGCGTCGCTGATAATAAGCCTGAAGCACGCGCCGGTAGTCATCGACCAGCGGCACCAAGGGCTGGGCGACGCGCAATCGCAGCGCATCCAATTCCTGGAGTTTGCGCTGGAGAACCACCGTTTGCTGCAGCACGTCCGTCTCGCCCAGCACCCTCTGCAAAGAGGCCTGACTGCGCTCGGGAATGAGATCGCCCCGGCGCCGGATGCGTACGGCGGCCAGCAGGATTTCGTCCAGCTTGCGCCGGCTCTCAACCATGGACCAGGTCTGGGCCGTGTCGCGGCCGGTGAAATTGGCCAACTGCAGCGCCCACCATTTCTCCACATCGATCTGGCGTGAGAAATGAGGGTGAAATCCCTCTAAAAAGGCCGTCTGCCAATTGAAAAAACGCGGCAGCCCCTCCAGTGTCGCCCGCAAACACACCGCGCCGTCCTTGAACCCCAGCAAGCGGTCCACCAAGAGCTGGGCCCCGGCCCGGAAAACCACGCTGTCCGAGGATATGCCCCGCCCACCATCCGGCCAGCTGAGTTCCTCAAAGGAGGGCGGTGCCTGGGTGCGCAGGATTTGCCTGGCTGAGTCCAAGGGTTGAAGACCGCGGGAAAAAGAACTCTGCGGACTGAGGACCACCCCGCGCACGCTCCATCGGGGAGGCGGGAGCAACAATTCCAGCCCGCTGGTGGCCAGAAGACGCTGACTCAACCCTTCCACAAGCCAGGCGGGCACCTCTGCCGACCGCTCGCCAGCCCCCCGATTGGCCAACTCCAAAAGCAACACCCGCACCACCACACCCAAAAACCGCTCCCGCCCAATCACATCAGGCAGGGCGACCCGGTAGTTCCAGCCCGATGGTAGTCTTTCAGCCACAAGGCTCACCTCATCCCGGTCGCTGCGGGCGGAAAACAGGTTCACGTCCACCCTCCCGCGCCACTGCCCGGTGCCCCCTAGGATTCGCCCCAAATCCTGCCTGATCCGCTCGCATGAAACCACCAGCAGCGTCGGCTCCAGGGATATAAGATTGGTTCCCGCAGCCCATGCGTCGGCATGAAACGAGGCAGGGCTGGAGGAGACACCGCGCACTTGGAACTGGCCGGAAAAACTCCGGATCGGGGCGGGCGTGGCAAGCTGCGCCTGGCAGGCTGCCAGACCGGTAAGCAGGGCGATGGTGACGGCGGATTTCATGGGAGCCGGCGACCGACCCGGGCCGGGTCAGGGTTTGGGCGGCTTGACCGGCTTGGACTCCTTTTTGGGCTCGGCCTTCTTTTCGCCGCCGGCCGGCGCGGTTGAAGCGGCCGGAGCGGCCGGTGCGGGCGCGGTGTCTTTCTTAGCCGCTTCCTTGTATTTTTCGCTCCGGTAGTCCGTGATGTAAAAGCCGGTGCCTTTGAAAATCAGCCCGGCCCCGGCACTGATTTTCTTTTTGACCTTGCCCCGGCCCCACTTTTTTCCGGCGCACAATTCCTTGGGACACACCTCCAGAGGGGCGTCGACCATGGATTGAAATTTTTCAAACTCCTGTCCGCATTTTTCGCAGACGTATTCGTAGGTTGGCATGAATTAAAAGCTTCTGTTCCAAAATATCCGCAACTGAATTCTACCGGATTTCAACTCCGACACAAGCACCGCCGGATCGGAGGGGTCTTACCCGGTGGGGCCTTTCCGCGCCGGCGGGGTCCCAAGTGAGATAGGAATCATGCCGCAACCCCGCCAATGGCACCGGGACACAAACCGGCAGGTCTTCTGGATCAGGGCGCGGCGGCCGGCCGGTTGGTGGCCGGAGCGACCACATGCACGGTCCCGTCCGAATTAACCTCCACATTCAGATCGTATTTGGACTTGAGCGTCGAGGAGGATGTGGTGGTGGCGGGCGGTTTGGCGATGAGCAGTTCGCCGCCTTTTTTATTGTTGCCGGGGAACAGACCCTGCCGAATCCAGTCCAGGCGGCGTGAAATGGCCAGCTCCTCTTTGAGCTTGGAAACCTGGGTGCGCAGGGCGTCGAGATCTTTAAACTGGCGCTCCAGTTCGGACTTTTCGGCCATGAGGCGTTTGAGTTCCTTTTCCAGAAACGCTTTGTCCCCTTCGGAAGCAGAGAGCTTTTTCTGCGTGCTGAGAATCTGGGATGTGAGGTTGGTCAGCGCATTGCCCAATTCCAAAGCGCGCTGATCCAAGGACTGGTTTTGCGCCTCCAGATCGGCGATTTTCGCGTCCCGGGCAGCCACGGCCTTGGCCATCGCATCCACTTTTTCCTGCGTCGTCTTCAGCGACGTGGCGGTATGGTCCAAGGTGGCGGCCACTTGGGTGTAATCATTGGTCAGCTTGCGGAAAATTTCGCGCGACTGCTTCAAATCCCCTTCGAGCGATGTGTTGACCTGACGCTGTTTGTCGAGATCACCGCTGGTGCGGATCCACTGGTTGCTGAGGGTGGCAATGGTGTCGGCAGCCTGGATTTTTTGGAGGGTGGCCTGTTTCTGATTGTAGACCACAGCGGCGATGAGGCCGACGCAGATAAGGATCAAAACGATGATGCCAAGTTGGTTTTTCATGACGGGGTCAGGATGAATGGCGCTGCCGAATTTGGCAAGCGCCCATATCAGCCTTGAATTGGCGGACAAGCCGCATAGATTGTGGCATGAAGTTACCGCGTGAGACTCCCGTCATGACGCTTCCGAATGCGACCCTCTTTCCGCAGGCCCTGCTGCCGCTTTATATTTTCGAGCCCCGCTACCGCCAAATGCTCGCCGAAGCACTCCAAACCCACCGCATGTTCGCCGTCGCCATGCAACGCCCCGGCAACCAACGGGAAAAACCCCTGACCATCGCCGGCTTGGGCATGATCCGCGTCTCCGTAAACCATCGCGACGGCACCTCGCATCTGGTTCTGCAGGGGCTGGCCCGGATCGAACTGGAGGAAACCGTGCGCTACAAGCCTTACCGGGTCCACCGGATTCGCACGCTGGAAAGTCCGCCCTGCGACATGGGAACTGCCGACGCCTTGACGCGCAAGGTCAGGCAACTGCTGGAGCAACGACTCCAGTTGGACCTGCCTTTTCCATTCCCGGTGATGACGCCCGAGAATTACACTTCGGGCTCGCAACCGGTGCCGCCCGCCCTTTCGGCCAAGGAAATCCTTGGCTACCTGGATTCCATCAAGGACCCGGAACAACTGGCGGATCTGGTTTCCTGCGCCGTGCTGCCCGGCGCGGCGGAGCGCCAAAAAATCCTCGAAACGCTCGACGTCGAGACACGCTTGCGGCGCCTCATCAAATTCCTGCAGGCCGAACTGCGGGATGGCGGACATGCCAGCCCTCAGGAATAAAACGGCCAGCCCCGAACCAAATAAGCCTTCAGCCAAGCCACCCGGCTGAAGGCCTCAAGTTTTGAGCCCCAGCCCTCAAGGCGAAACACGGGCCTGCTGCAAGATGAACTCCACCACCGGGGCGGGATCGCTCAACCCGTGGGGATGATGCCCCACTCCGGGCTTTGGAATCAGGGTGATGCTCCCCCCCAGCTTGCGGTAGCGCTCGGCCACCACCCCCGTGTTTTCCTCCCATGGAACAGCGGTGTCCGCCTCCCCATACACATGGAGAAGGGGCACATGCGCCTGGGCCAGCGGCTTTAAGTTATCCACCGGATTCCTGGCATAGGCCACTGCTTCCGCGTCCGATTTGAAGTGGTAGGCTTTGAGCAGCTTCTGCCATTCAGCCGCGCTTCCATCCCCCTTGCCCAAGCCCTTGAGCTTGCCGCCGGGCCAGCTCTTGAAGTCGCAGACGGCGGCATCCGCGTAAAGACAGGCGACCTTGTCCGGATTGGCCGCCGCCCAGTTGTAGCAATAAAGACCGCCCCGGCTCAGACCTATCAAGGCCGCTTTCCCCGCAAACCCATACTTCCCCGTCAGTTCCTGATAAAACCCATCCCACTGCGCCACGGCTTCCGGGCTGCCAAACAAATCCGGGACACCCAAGTAAACCAGAAAGAACCCCTTGGCCACCAACGCTATATCAGCATTCGCAAACGCGCCGAAAAACTCCCCGCGCCACGCCCACGGCCGGCCCGGCAGAGCCCGCTTGGGCACCACCACAATGGCTGAGCGACCATTGATCTGGAAATCGTAGCGGTCAAAACCCTCCCACGTGGATTTCCGGCCGGGAAAAGACCGCGTCAGTTGGCTGACCTGCAAATCCAACCCGCCGGCTTTAACGAGCGCCTCGGACAGCGGCAGGCCTTTGCTCAGCCCCGGACGCTTGTGTCCCGCACTCGTCAACCAGGCGTCCCGACGGATCCGCTGACGCTGGTGGATGAGCTGGAACAGTTGCGGGCCGCTCACAGAACCGGCCAGCAAAACCTGCGGCCCGTCCACCTCCGGCAGATCGGCCGCCCCGACTTGCTGCAGGATCGCCTTGGCCATCAGCCAGTGGCCCGCTTCACCGGGATGCACCCCGTCGCCGGCCAGAAAGAAACCCGGATCCGACTGCCGGTGTTCAGCCAGGGAACGGCTCATGGGCCCGTGCAAATCCGCCACCTCCCACCCCGCCGCCCCGCGCTGGGAAATCAGCCAGTCGGAGTAACGGTCCAGCACCGCGCCATAACCGGGATGCCCCCCTTTGGCCTCGTCAAAGACCGGCGGAGTCACATGGATTATTTTGGCTCCTGCCGCCGTCACCATTGCATGCAAAGAGACCGTGCCGTCCTTGAATTTTCCGAAGCGCCCCGGCTCCAGCGGCAGATAAATCCCGTCGTTCATCCCGTAACAGGCGATCACCAGATCCGGTTTGGTTTTCTCCAAAACACGCGCCACGCGTTCCTTCAGATCCGGCCGGGGAAACTGCCCTCCCGCATGCCCTTCCTCGGAAAGACCGGAAACCGTCTCGCTGGGCAGGCCAAGATTCAACACTTCAATGGAGCGGTCCGAAAAGCGGGTGGCAAAGTAGGCATCAATGAAATCCACATACTCCCCCGAGTAGGTGATACTGTCGCCAAGCACCACAACGCGATGCACGCCCTGCAACAGCGCCGCGGAATCGGCGGCGGCGGCAGGAAGGACCAAGGTCAGCACCGCACCCATGAGAAGAAAGGCCCGGCCGAAAAAATCTTTGTGACGTTTGTGTTTCATACTTTTGGAAATCCGCCCCCGGCCGGCCATGGACGCCGCAGCGTAATCCACCGGCCGGGTCGTGTTGTTATGTTCGAAAGTCGGAATGGCCCGAGGCTAGTCGCGGCGCGGCCTCAGCGCAAAAAGAAACGTTCCAAAGACTGCGTTTATAACGCCTGTCTACTTCACACCCCTCCCATAGGGGCGCGATTACCCCACAAGAAAAATCATCCCACTTCATGCCCTCCATGCGCTTCATGGTGAAACTCCCCCCCAAACCAAATCCACCATGAAGTTCATGAAGGCCATGGAGATAGAAAAGGGCTTCCTCCGCCTCGTTCAGCACTTCATGGTTGCTTGAGTTTTATCTCAAGCTGCTTTCGGGTGGTCGGAGATCCGCGGTTGTCTGGGTTATCCCTGATTTACCGCCGCAGAAAAATGAAGACCCGACGGGTTCAAGGACCGGAAAAAATCCCAACCCTTCGGTGCGATCGACATCAATCCCTCTTTCCCGCGGCTCACTCGGCAAACAGAAAGTTTAAATCATCCAATGTAAGGCTTTGTGAAAAGCGCTCCTCGCCGAAGACATCCTCCGCCAGCGCGGCCTTCTGTTTTTGCAGCATCCGGATTTTCTCCTCAATGCTGTCGCGCATTATCAAGCGGTAGGCCATGACCTTGCTGGTCTGACCAATGCGGTGGGTGCGGTCAATGGCCTGGCTTTCCACGGCGGGGTTCCACCAGGGATCGAACAGGACCACATAAGACGCGGCGGTCAGGTTGAGTCCGAACCCGCCGGCCTTGAGCGAGATGAGGAAAACGGCGCCGCCCGGGGCGGCTTGAAAATCCCTGACCAGGTCGCCCCGGTTTTCGGTGCCGCCGGCAAGATAGAAATGCGGCCATTCGCGCTTCTGCACAAGATCTTGAAGCAGGTCGAGCATGGTCACAAACTGTGAAAAGACCAGAACCTTGTGCCCCTCGGCCATGAGGGGTTCAAGCAAATCCTCCAAGGCGGACACCTTGGCAGCCTCGGCGTCGCGCAGCTTCCCGTCCACCAGCGCCGGGTGGCAGCAGATCTGCCGCAACCGAAGGAGGGAGGTGAGTATGTTGAACCGCTCCTTGTTCAATTGCTTGTTGGACTGCAGTCCCAACAGGAGCTGCCTGGCGCGTTTGAGTTCGGCGCGATAGAGCGACTGCTGCTGTCCCTCCATTTCGCAGAGCAAATCCTCCTCCACCCGGTCGGGCAGGTCCTTGGCAACCTGGCCTTTGGTGCGGCGCAAAAGAAAAGGCCGCACCCGGGCGGCAAGCCGGCGGCGGGCCAGCGGATCATCCTGCGCATTGAAACGCCGCAGAAAATGCGCCCGCTGCCCCAGCGCACCGGGCATGGAAAAGGAGAGGATGCTCCACAGGTCGAGCAGGCGGTTTTCAATCGGCGTGCCGGTCAGCGCCAAGCGGTGATCCGTCTTGAGCGCCCGGGCAGCCTGCGCGGTTTGGGAGTCTGGATTCTTTATATATTGAGCCTCATCCAGAATCACCGCCGACCACGGGGTCCGGGCAATCTCGGGCGAAAGAAAGCGCAACTGTGAATAATTGATGACAATGAGCCCGGCTTGCGCGCGTGCCCGGGCCAGTTCCTCTTTGGCTTCACCGCGCCAGACCCGGACCGGCAGGGCGGAATAAAACCGCTGGGCTTCGGCGCGCCAGTTGTCCATGACCGACTTGGGACAAACGACCAGCGCCGGGGGCTGCCCGGCGCAGCCGTTTTTCCGGACCGGACACCCGGCGCCGCTGCCTTCGCGCAACCACGCCAGCCAGGCAAGGGTTTGCAACGTCTTGCCCAGCCCCATGTCATCCGCAAGCACGCCGCCAAAACGATTGGCCGTGAGATAGGCGAGAAAATGGAAACCCTCGGTTTGATATGGCCTTAATCCAGCCTGGATCGACTCAGGCAGAAGGGGCGCCACCCGGGTTTGCAATTCGCAGACACGCCGGCGGATCTTCTCGATCTGTCCGGGGGCCAGAAACTTTTTCGCGGCGTCATCGGCCAGTTGCAGCGCATGGAAGCGCTGCGGTTCAGCCGAGAAATCCCCCGAATGCAGCCCCAGCCGGGCAAGCTGCTCGTCCTCCTCCGGCGTCAGATTGAATTCCAGCCGGCGCCAGCCTTTCTTGCCCAAGCGCACAAAACCACCCCGCGCGTTGAGCAGCAGCTTCAACTCCTCCGCCGTGAGCGTCGTGTCCCCCACATTCAGCACCACCTTCAAGTCGAACCAGTCCATCCCCGACTCCTGCACATCCAGCGACACACTGCCGCTCACGGGCTCGTCCCGGAGCGTCGCCAGCTCCCGGTCCAAAAGCACCTCCACCCCGGACGGCAATGATCGCAGCCACGCGGTGAAAAGCTCGGGTGTTTTTTTTGTCACCCGCAACCTCCAATCCCCGGGATAGCCTTCCCATTTCAAACCGAGTGAACCGAGCAACCCCGGCATCTGATCCTGCACCGAGCGATCATGCACGGTGATGAATCTGTCGGAGGTCTTGGCGGTGGCGGAAGGGTGCACCGCCCGCTGCTCGGACTCCCAGCCTTTCAACGTGAATTTTTCCGCGCCCATCCCCGGAATGCGCGCCCCCACTTCAAAGACGATATCCTCCCGATTGGGCAGGGCTTTGAGGGAACAGGAAACCGTGACCTCCACGGGCACGGAACGGACGCGCCGCGCCAGGCTCTCGGGCAACACCACCCCGGCTGATTGCAGAAACCTCACTCCCTCCGTGGTCTCCAGCGCCGGAGCCGGAATGCTCCGCCTCAAACCCGTGTCCAGCGCGCCGGCCGGCGGACCGCTGAACAGCCCGCTACCGGTCAGATACAAAGTAGGCTGGCCGTTAAGAATGCAGAAAAAACGCGGCGGCGCCGATCCGTCCGCCGTGGCAAGGGCCAGCTCATACTCAGAGACCTCCTGCTCCGGCGTGGAGAGGATCAAACGCAAAGGCTCGGCGATCCGGGGCAGCATCCGCCCGTCGGCCGTCACTATCCGGTCGGGTGCCAGCGGCAGGCGGAGCAGCCGGTTGAGCGCGGGACTGGTGGAGACCTGGCTGTATTTGAAGGACCACCAGCTCTCGTAATGCCAGGGCTTGAACACGGCGCTCCAAAGCGGCAGCGACTCGGGCGTGAACTGCAGCTCTGCATGCTCAAACTGTTCGGCAAACCGTTTGGCTTGGGCTTGTTTGAGCTCAGTAAACTCCGCCCCCTGGCTCAGGCGCCATTGCAAACGGGCCTCCTCGGGCAGAATGACCAGGCGCAAATCCAATAGGCCGCCGTACTTCGCCGCCGCACGCCCGTCAAAATCCTGAAACCACCGCCTCCAGCGGGCGATTTCCTTTGCCCGCTCCCACTCCAACATCCCGGCTTCAATCAGACCCAGCTCCGTGATTTCCTCCATGAATGAGGGGATCTTTACTCCGCGTCGGCGCAACTCCCTGGCCAGATGAAGCCAGAAATAAAAATCGTCCGGCGGAAACTCCTCCCACAGCTCCAGCGGCTCCCAATGCCTGCCCAAAACGGATCTGCGGTTGAGGGAAAGCAAATCGTTCCAGGTGAGCGGCCGGAATTCGCCCTGAATGAAGAGCATCTGGACTTTGCGAATGTAATCCATCTCCGGCGCCTGCAAGCCGCGGCTGAGCTTTTGTAGAACCCGGACCAGCAGGGGCGAGCGCGGCACTTGCGGGCCGGGGTTCTGCGACGACTGGGCTTGCCGGGGCAACACGCCCGCCCCGGGCACCGGCTCGGACTGGGTTGCCAGACGTTTGAGTTCGAGCATGGCCGCCACCGCATGCTTGCAGTCATAACCCATCGGACAGGAGCAGTTCGAAGACCAGACATTCTCGGCAAACTCCAGTTCCACCTGATACTCCTCCCCTCCCCGCACCACCGCCGCATACAGGCTTTCCGGCTTGATGCACCGCAACGACAACACACAGCCATTCCCAAAATAGTCGTGGCCGCGTTCGCGCGTCTTGACCGGTGTCAGGCTTAAAAACCGCTCGATACCGTAAAGCAACTCTTTGCGCAATTTCATCTCCGAACCATCATTCAAGACCCTCACCCCGATGGCAAGGAAGCTCCTTCATGCCGCCCAAAAACATCCCCGCCGCATCCGCAAGCCCTTTCACTCCGGCTCCACGACCGGGGCCTCCATCGTTGGCGACGACCGTAAAACACCTTGGGCGAAATGGCTGCGGCTCCAATCCCCCAAGAACGTTGAAGCGGGCATGAGTGTCAAACGGGACTTCCTGGCTAAAGTGGCTCTCTTGAAGCTCCAAAGCAGCGGCACAAACGGGGCGAGCGGCAGCGCAAAGCGGTAAGCGCAAAGCGGTAAGCGGTAGGCAGTTGGCAGTTGGCACTCTGCGCTTGGCCCTTTGCGCTCTGCCACCCTGTGTCGCCCCCACGATGCTTGGAAATGTTTTGATTGTTCGGATCTATAGACAGGCCGCGCCGATGAGGCCGCGCCGCCGGCGCTTGAAAAAAGAAATGGCCAACGGACCACAGACCCCAATTTTAAGGCGCCATTCACCCTCCATGCCTTACGAATCCTCGAAAAACAAAAGCCGACAGCACTGGCAGCCACCTCCGCGGTGCCGGCGCTGCCGCAAAGACCCATCCTGACAAAGTCGGATATTAGTGCGCCGCCGGCTCGTTCATGATTGGGGGACGGGGTGATTCACCGCTTCGACTCTCGACGAAGACGTTTTGGAACGCTAGCCTGCCTACTCATGGGTCCCAAAGAACTGGCCGACGGCCTGATAATGTATCTCGGATTGGTCATTTTATTGACCTTCCACGAGTATGGCCATGCCTTTGCCGCTTGGAAATGCGGCGACGACACCGCGCGGCTGCAGGGCCGGGTCTCTCTCAACCCCCTCGTGCATCTGGATCCCATCGGCACCGTGGTGCTGCCGCTGCTGATGATTTTACTGCCGGGAGCCGGGCGCTTCCTCGTGGGCTGGGCCAAACCGGTGCCAGTCAATACCGCCAACCTCCGCAACCCCGACCGGGATGATGTTCTGATCACCTTGGCAGGGCCTGCGATGAATCTGCTCCTGGGCATTCTGTTCCTGGCCTTGACACGGGTGGGACTGCTGCTCCACTCCTCCAATCTGGTGGAGCTTTGCCTCAAACTTTCACATTTGAGCCTCCTCCTCTGCTTTTTCAACCTACTGCCCATCCCTCCCTTGGACGGATCCCGCGTGGCCCGCGTGATCCTTCAGATGAGCCACGACACTTATCAGCACCTGTCACGTTACGGATTCCTTATCTTGATCGTCCTGCTGCAGGTCCCCGCCGTGATGCATCTCATCGGCGGCGTGACCCACAGCACCTGGACGATGATCGGGCAATGGTTCGGGATTCCCCTGCGCTGATTTGCGGCCCGGCATCCTCCCGAATTCCGGAGGCAACTCAGCTGAGCCCCCGCCTTTGGCGTTTCCACAGGGCCAAACCGCAGGCAGTACCCTACAATCCCGAAACGCCGTGGCGGCCCCGGCGCGGCGGCATGTTGAGACAAAACGCCGTAAACCCTTCCCCGTCTCGAGGCCTCAAACAAACACTGAAACGCGGCAAGACCGAAAAAAACCTGAGTGTGAACATCAAACCGGGCCCGAATCTCCACGGATCTGGCCCCTGCCCGCGCCGCAGCTCCAGGGGTGCGACCCGTGACGGCGCTGTGCCAGGCCCCGGAACAGCAGTCATTTTGATGTTGAACATCCGCGGCAGGCATTGGGGAAAAGAATTTGGCAGCACCTGCCCAGATTTGAGACGGGGCAGGCGGCGGGGCCGGAGAGGATTCAGGATGCGGGGTTGAAAGGGGCGGGCGGCGTTTTCGGCCGTAATGCGGAAGGGATTTATGTGAAAGGAGATAAAGCAATGGATTTGAGGTGCTTTGGCGGGCTTTCCGGATCCGTGCGGGGGATTCTGGCAGGCGACCTGCTTTGTGAGCGATTCGACAAAGTCAATGCAGTTTGATTTCACCCAGCCCTGTTCAAGCCGGCACCGCAGACAACTGCGGCGCTCTGAGGGCTATACACTGGCCGAGGTGGTCGTGGCGGTGGCCATTCTCGCTCTGGCCTTTGGATCGATCCTCACGGCCTACACCCAAGCCACCCGGCGCGCGCAGTGGTCCGGTTACTCCATCGCCGCTCAAGCTTTGGCCGTTCAATCGCTCGAACAGGCGCGCTCGGCCGTCTACGACCCGGCCATGGTGCCACTGAAAAACGAGTTGGCCACCATGACCAATCTCACGGCGTGGACTTACAGCACCAACACCGGTTCCGGAGGCGGCTATTGGGTCGCCACTCTGGATCTGCCCTACTCCGGCACCAACTATGTCGTCGCCACTAATTATGTCAGCGTGAAAACCCTCTGGATCGTCCCCAACACCGTCACGGTGCAAATGGTGCGGGTGGACACCGTTTGGCCCTTCAACGGATGGAACCGGAGCACTTATTACACGAACACCATCGTGAACTACTTCGCCCCGGACAACCCGGAACAATTATGAGCCACTCCAAGGCGACCCCGATTCCTTGGGCCGGGAAAGGCAACCAGACCCGAAGCGCCCACACCCTGATGGAACTGATGGTGGCTTCCGGGATTTTCAGCCTGGTGGTCATCGGAATGCTTTACGCCCATCTTTTCGGGATGCGTCAGGACGAGCTCATTCAAAGCAAACTCGGGGCCAGCGAGTCTTCACGGCGCAGTTTCAACCAGTTCATGCAGGACATGCGCATGGCGAAAATCTGGCGCGTGGGCAACGTGCCCGCCGGCAGCCCTGGCGCCAGCTTCTCCGCCGTCGCAACCAACGCCCTCCAGATCGGTAACGCCGTCAAAATCAGCCTCTCCATCGACACCAGCAAGTACATCGTTTATTACTACAACACCAGCGACCCCAACAACAACCAGCTCTGCCGCATGCAATCAGGCATCGCCTCCTCTTCGATCATCGCCTCCAACCTCATAAACACGTTCCAGTTTTCGGCTGAGGATTATCTGGGCAATGTCAAAAGCACCCTCTCCTACAAATACGTGGTCCATACCACCCTGCAGCTCGAACAGTTCCAATACCCCCTCACCAAGGTGGGCAGCAATTATCTCTACGATTTTTATAAGATCGACCTGCGCGCCACCCCGCATTGCCCCGACGGCACATGAAAACCCACCTCCACCCAGTCCGGCCACGTCCCGGCGGCTACGCTCTGCTGATGGTTTTATGCATGGTGGGAGTCAGCATGGTCGTCCTCTCCGCCACCCTCTCCCGCACCCTGTCGGAGGCGCGGATCAACGACACCAACAACCGGTATGTCACCGGCATGAATGCCGCGGAGGCTGCCGCGGAGAAAGTCGTCGCCCGCATGCGCTACGACTTCCTGAACTATGGTCTGAGCGGCATCACCAACAACCTCCCGGCTTACCGATCCACCATCCCCTTGAGCACTGAATCGTCTTATTGGACTAATTATATATTCAGCGATGCGCAGGGGAATGATAACGCCACTTATGTGCAATGTATTTCCGCCACCAACAGGTTAAGCCCGATGCAGTCGCAATTTTCCGGACTCTATGCCTGGTACCAGCTTTACCGCGTGGTGTCCAACGCGCGCCTGACCGCCGGCCGCTCCGCCCTCGTCAATGCGGTCCAGGAAGACATCTCCTTCAACTCGATTCCGGTCTTCCAATTCGCGATTTTCTACAACAGCCTCCTGGAGTTCAGCACCTGCGCCACCATGACCGTCAACGGCCGCGTCCACGCCAACGGACCCATCTACACCGGCTCGTCCGCCGCCCTGACCATCAATGGCTTGGTCACCACCACCACCACCCTCAGCCAGCCAGCCTGGGCGGGACAATCAACCAACTGGGCTTACCCGGGATCCTTCACCGGAGGCGTCGTCACCAATGTCCCCTTCGTCATGCTGCCCTTGGGCACAAACAACGTCCACTCCATCATCGAACAACCCCCCGCCGCCGAGTCGCCCGTTTCCCCTCTCGGCCAGCAGCGCCTCTTCAACGAGGCCCAGATCGTCATCCTTGTCAGCAACAGCGCCGTCAATGTCAGGATCCAAAACAGTGTCAACGGAGCCGTTCCAGGAGCCGATCCTTCCCCAACCATCCTCAACTACACCAACCTGAACGCATCGGATCTGGGGGATAAACTGCCTTTCCTGACCCTGCTCTGGGTCACAAACGGCTTTTATGACCAGCGCGAGGGGAAAACCAATCTCACCACGCAGATCGATATCGGAAAATATGCCAGCTGGCTGAACACCAGCTCAAAGGTCCTGTCCAAATTCCCGGCCGGCTCTTATCCCACGATTCTCTATGTGGCCGACAACCGGCCGGTTAACGCCACCTTGATGAATGCGGTACGGCTCACCAACGGCATCGCCCCGCCTTATAACGGCGGACTCGGATTCACCGTCGCCACCCCGGACCCGCTTTATGTGATTGGAAGCTACAATTCCAGCAGCAACGGCGTCCCGGTCAATCTGAGCAGCACCAACACCTCCACTGCCATGGCCTGCTCATTCATGTGCGATGCTCTTACCATCCTTTCCACGAACTGGTCCGACGCCAAGAGCACCCTGCCGGTTGCCAACCGCAGCACGTCCGACACCACCGTCAACGCCGCCATCCTCTCCGGCATTGTCCCATCCACGGGTTCTGCCCAGAGCCAGTATAGCGGCGGCGTTCATAATCTTCCGCGTTTGTTGGAAAACTGGTCCAACAGTCATTTGTGGCTCAACAGCTCCATTGTTAATCTTTATAATAGCCAGATTGCAAACAGCCCCTTCCTGTGGCCTGGACCGTCCGGCTACTATTATGCCCCGACCCGGCACTTCAGTTACGATCTGAATTTCGCCAACCCGAACCGCCAGCCCCCACCCGGCACCCCCAACCTCTCCGTGATGCTCCGTTCCAGCTGGGCAACCCCCCCTCCCAACAACGTCAGCTTTTATGTCACTCCCTAGCCTGACTCCGGCCCTGGCCCTGCTCTGCGCCGCCTGCTCATTGGCCCGGCCGGCCTCAGCTCAAACCGCCACCAACCAGCCCGCCGTGTTCGATGCCGTCCTGCGCAACGGCGAGACCGTGGGAAACCGGCGGATCCAGCGCGGATATATCACACTGGGCACCAATGAGTTCTCGTTCATCGTTCCCGAGGGATTCCGCCGCGACCCCGCGCCCGCAGCCAGGATTTGCTTCGTCAACCAAGACTATGATTGCTTCCTCACGCTGCGTCTGGCGGATCGCAGACCGGATGGAGGCAGCCTTGTTTCCGTGGAGTCCTGCCGCGCCGCGGTCTTGGAACAGATTTCCAACGCCACCCTCTGTCACGAGTCCACACTCACCATTGCCGACCATACCGGACCGAGCTTTGACGCACAGTGGATGGGGGCTGGCGGCACGCTGCAACGCACCCGTATCGCGTTTGTCCCCTCGGCCGCCGGAGTTTTGGAACTGAGCCTGATCACCACCGCCGGCAAGTTTCCCCGCGGCCAATACTTCCTGACCGTCTTCAGCCAGAGCTTCCGGAGCAACGAAAAAGGACCGATGGTCACCGAACTGGTCCCTGACAACAGCTGAGTCACCCGCCGGACAAAAGTGTCAAATCCGGCGTCAGATTCCCCCCGCAAACAGCGGACCCTGCCGGTGGCGCGCATTCTGCTGGAACACCCTTGGCCCGGCGCTGCCCCAACCGATTCCATGGCACTGCCGGATCACTGAATTGAGTCTCGATTAGAACCATACACAACATGGCCATGCCATTTTCAAACGCCGGCGGCAGAAAAAAGCGCGATCACATGATCGCCATCGATTTGGGGCAGCGCG
Organism: uncultured Verrucomicrobiota bacterium; assembly: GCA_903873415.1. Taxonomy (GTDB): domain Bacteria; phylum Verrucomicrobiota; class Verrucomicrobiia; order Limisphaerales; family CAIQOK01; genus CAIQOK01. Next base: position 19,956 of record CAIQOK010000001.1, read on the forward strand.
TGACCAAGGCCGTCCAAGTCCAGCGCACCGGCCAGGCCTTCACACTGTCGGGCATGGCTCTGATGGACACCCCCATATTCGACAAAGCACTCTCGGTTCAAGCCCTTGCCGAGCATCTGACGGCTGTGGGCAAGGCGCTCGGGGCAAAAACCCGTAACCTGACCCTCACGGTGGGCATCAACGACTCACTGGTCCGGCATGTCGATATGCCGCAACTCCCCGCCACCGACCTGCGCCTGATTCTCAAAAACAATTCCCGCGCCTATTTGCAGCAGGACCTCGGCACTCACGTCTTTGACTGCGTCTCCGGCTCCGGGCCCGCCTCCGCAACCCAGGCCGAACCCGCCAAAGCCCCCGCATCAAAGCACCGAACCCTCGTTGCCGGCGCCAAACGCCAGCTCATCGACGATCTCGTCGCCGGCGCCAAACAGGCCGGTTTTCTCGCCGACCATATCGTGCCAGGCATCCTCGGACCGTTGAACGCCTTCGAGTTGACGAGGCCCGAAGTCTTTGCGGGAGAAGTCGTCGGGCTGGTCGATATCGGCTTCAAATCCTCTTCCATCTGCATCCTGCAGCAGGGAGAACTGGTGCTCAACCGGGTGGTGAACATGGGCGGCGACCGCTTGACGGCCGGATTGGCGGACTATCTCAACATCAATTACGCCGAGGCCGAAGGCATTAAACTGGGCATGCCCCATGAGGTCCAGTCGGCCTTGGAATCCCTTGTCACCCCTCTGGGGCGCGAGCTGCGCGCCTTGATCGATTTCTTTGAACACCAACAGGACCGCTCGGTCTCCCAGGTGTTTCTCTCCGGAGGCACTGCCCAATCAGACCTGGTCGTGCAGTCCCTCCGCCACGAGCTGATGCTCGAATGCACCGCGTGGAACCCCACCGCCTTCCTGGAATTGGCGCTTCCGGAATCCCAAACCGCCGATCTGCCTCGCGCGGCCGGCCAGCTGGGTGTGGCCGTCGGCGCCGCCTTGGCCGCTCTTTGACCTATGCCTATCCGTATCAATCTTCTTGCCGAAGCCCACCAGCTCGAGGAACAGCGACGCCGCGATCCTGTCAAACGCGCCCTCCTGTCCGGCGGCGCCCTCATCATCGGCGTTCTCATCTGGAGCAGTTCCCTGATGGTCGAGTCCCTCATTGCCAAAGGGCGGGTCGGCCAGCTCGAATCCGAACTCAGCGCCCGGAAGGACCAATACCGCCAAATCCTTGAAAGCCAGAAACATCTCGAGGAAATCCGCCACCGTCTCTCCTGCCTCCACGTCCTGGCCACGAACCGTTTTCTCGTCGGCAATTTGCTCGATACGCTTCAGCACACCACCGTCGAAAATGTCCAGCTCGTCCAACTGAAACTGGATCACACCTGCACGTTCACCCCCGAAACCAAGGCGAAATCCGAGGGCGGCCGCACCCTGCCCGGCAAGCCTGCCACCATCACCGAAAAAATCGTGCTCGCCCTCAACGCACGCGACACCAGCCCCAACGCGGGGGATTCCATAAACAAGCTCAACCGCACCCTGTCCGCCGCCCCCTATTTCCAACGCTGCCTGGGCGGCACCAACGGATTCACCCTCACCGCCTTGGGCACCCCGCAAAGCGACCCCGGCGGGCGCAGCTTCGTCACCTTCGCCATGGAAGCCCGCATCCCGGAGATCACACGATGAACCATCTCAGCAAGGAAAAACGCACCCACCTGGTCCTGGTCATTCTTGGCATCGTCCTGACCCTGGCGGGCATCTGGTACTTTTTAATTCGCGAACAGCAAGCCGGCATCGCCGCCTTGGAAGCCCAAAAAGCCGACAAGATCAAAAAACTCATCCAGATCCGCGACACCTTTAAAAACAAGGAGCAGCTCGAAACCGATCTGGCCGCCGCCACCCGCAGCCTGGACGAGCGCGAAACCCAGATGGCCTCCGGCGACTTGTATGCGTGGATGGTCGGCACCTTGCGTAACTTCAAGCAGCCCTATCAGATCGACCTCCCCCAGATCGGCTCCCCCGTGCCCGGCAACTTGAACATCCTCACAAAATTCCCCTACCGCCAGGCCGCCACCACCATCATGGGAAGCGCTTATTACCATGACCTCGGCCGCTTCGTCGCCGACTTCGAAAACCAATTCCCCAGCGCCCGCGTCCTGAACCTCAGCCTCGCCCCCGGAAGCACCGACGGCGTGCGCGATCAGGAAAAACTCACCTTCAAAATGGACCTGGTCTGGCTCATCAAACCCGATCCGGCCCGGCTCCCCAACACCCCATGAAACACATCCCCCTTCCACAGCCCGGCATTGCGGCCTTGCTGCTGCTCATGGGTGCCGGCCCAGGCCTTGCCGACCCGGCCCAACCCGCAGCGGACCACACCCCCAAGTCCGAGTTCCACCTGCCCCCGTCCGCCGACCAAGGCCGCGACCCCTTTTTCCCAGGCTCACTCCGGCTTTGGGCCGGACCGCTGAAAAACTCCCGCCCGGCGGCCGCACCCATGAACTTGGTCCTCAACGGACTCTCCGGCTCCGCAACACACCGCTTCGCCATGATCAACGGGCGGACTCTGGCCGAGGGGGAAGAGTCGGAGCTCAACACCTCCGGAAGCCGCATTCGCGTGCGCTGCTTGAAAATCGAAACGGACTCGGTGACTGTGCTTGCGGCCGGCGAGCGCCGGGTCTTGAAATTCCAGCAGCCATGATGCGCCCGTCCGACTCCTCACCCGTCATCCCCGCCATTGCACATTTGAGGGCAGTATCTTGTCCCGAGTCGGGACAAGACAATATAAACACGGTACTTGAGACGGCCGCTTTCATGAGACAACACCCTTGGCACCGCTAGTGCTTACAACAAGCCGCATAACAGCAATTTTGAAAAACAGGAAAGACCACAACAAAATGAAAATCACGCCCATCCTCTGGATGCTCGGGGCCGTTCTGGCCAGCCCGCTCGTCGCAACGGCCCAGAACAACCCCGCCGCCCCTGCCAAAACCGATGCCGCAGCCCCCTCCGCCTCCGGCATCATCCCCCTCATCGTCATGGATGACGTGCCGCTGGTCGACGCCATCAAAAACCTCGCCCGCCAGGCCAACCTCAACTACATGCTCGATCCCAAACTGGATCTGGCCCAACTGGGGGGCGACTCCAAAAAAGGCGTCTCCCTGCGCCTGGAAAACATCACCGCCGAACAGGCCCTTGCCGCCTTGCTGGGCAACTACGGGCTCCAGATCGTCGAGGATATCAAAACCAAAATCGCCCGCGTCACCCTCAAGGACCCGGCGGCCCTCGAACCCATCTCCACCAGAATCATCCAACTCAAATACTCCAGCCCCAGCAATATCCTCGGCTCGCTCCAGACCGCCTTGGCCGACAAACGCAGCCGCGTGGTCCCCGACAACCGCACCAGCCAGCTGGTGGTGATCGCCACCGACAAGGAACTGGAGGCGATCGAGAAAATGGTCGACCGCCTGGACACCCGCACCAAACAGGTGTTGATCGAAGCGCGTCTGCTCGAAACCTCCCTGAACCCCTCCTCCATTCGCGGACTGGATTGGTCGGGGACACTCAAAGCGCAGAATTTGACCATGGGTAACAACCTGCAGAACAACGCCACCGACAAATCCGTGAATAACACACTGGCTGAATCATCGCCCAAAATGCTTGTGGACACGGTTAAGGGCTTCAATCCGGCCACGGCCTTCTTGAATGCTGACGGCGTCAACGCGGTTTTCTCTTTCCTCAATCAAAACTCCGAGTCCAAAACGTTGTCCACTCCCCGCACCGTCACCATGGACAATGAAACGGCCAGACTCTCCGTGACCAGGGAAATCCCGATCTTCAACACCACCCCCAGTTCCGCCAACACACCGGGATCCTCCTCCATCACCTATTCCAACGTGGGAGTCATCCTTGACGTGACGCCCCGCATTTCCGCCAACAACTATGTCAACTTAAAGGTGTTGCCCGAGGTCTCCAGGGTCTCCGGCCAGGACAAGCAAACCATTGACGGAAAATCGTATACCGCCAACATATTCTCGGTGAACCGGATGCAGACCGCCGTCATGATTCCAAGCGGAAACACGCTGGTCCTGGGCGGCCTGGCCCAAGACGATGTGCGTCATGACACCACCAAAGTCCCGCTGCTGGGGGACATCCCGGGACTGGGCTACCTGTTCCGCAGCTCGAGCAAGTCCCAGAGCAAAAACAACCTGCTGGTTTTCATCACCCCCACCATCGTCGACGACACTGATTTCCAGGAAACCAAGACCAAGTTCATGAAAACTCCCGTGGCTCATGACCACGATGTGGCGCCGGAGGAATCTTTCCTGGACAAGCAGGAACCTCACGACTGGAGCAAGCTCGGATCCAACAAGAATAAAACCAAGGTCACGTCCGAGGATTGATCAGACGAAGGAAAAATCCGGTGTTTAATCCAGGTCGGCGCTCCGGCACCGACCTGGATTTCCTTGCGCCTTGAGCAGGTGCGTTAGGGCCTTCCATTAAGGCATCGATCCGTGTTGCTGTGTGTGGCGGACACGGAGCCACGCTCGGACGTTGCCTCCTAAGCATTGCCCCATTCACAAAAGCCACTCCCTATGTCTGTCCCTCCCCCTCCGCCAGGCGCCTGAGATAATCGAAGGCGTAAAGCCCCGAGCTGTGGCCGTCGCCCCAAGTGGGTTGCACGGCATATCCACCCACCCGATCCAGGCGCACCATTTGAAAGGCCGCCGGGGTGAGCGGCTTCTCCGGGTTCTTGTAAAGGTTGCCCAGAATGTCCACCTCCCCCTTGCACCCCGCGCACGGACAGCCCCGCCGCAACACCTCCAGCGGCACGTAGCTCTCGGTGCCGTCCTCCCAACGCACCGCCAATTCCCCTCCGATGGGCTGCATGTCCACGGGTCTCATGATTTCTTTTTCAAAGCGTTTTCAAAGGCCGCCAGGGTTTCAGGACTGACATGGTGCTCAATGCCTTCAGCATCCAGTTCGGCGGCCCTTTCGGGGACCCCCAGGGAAAGCAAAAAGGCCACCACGGTCTCATGACGGCGCTTGCACTCGGTTGCCAGCGTACGTCCCGGTTCCGTCAGAAAAATCGCGCGGTAGGGCTGCGTGCTCACATACCCTGCAGCCTGCAGCCGCGCCAGCGTCCGGTTCACCGTCACGTGGGTCACCCCCAGCCGCCGCGCCAAATCCACCACCCGCGCCTGGCCCCGCGCCGCGGCCAGATCGGCAATGGCCTCGACGTAATCCTGGGTGGTCTCCGCAGCCCGGTCCCGCCGCGAACGGCGGAAGGTCTCGGCCTGCCGCTGGGGCGGCGGGCGGGCGGGCGCTTTGACGGCGACGGCCTTTCGCCGGGATCCTGAGTTCATTGGCGCCAGTTAATAGCAGGGCCATTTGCCAGTCGAGGCTTTCTTTTGTATCCCAGGCTACAAATAGGTTGACAGCGTCCGCCCCGGAATGTAACTAAGGCTACATGTCGGCTTCCGCGTCCGGACCTTTCCCCCCGGCCCGGGCAGCCGCGTGCCGCGCCGTGAACCGATGAAAACCTTCCCCGACCCGCCGGAACCGCCGCTCCCCGGCCCCGAGCCCCAAGCCCAGGGGCAGGTGTCGCTGGAGGGCATGCACCGCACGGTGCCCGTCCCCCATCCCCGCGAGGGCTTCTGGCCCCAGTGGCGGGCCTTTGCCGGACCCGCCCTCCTCATCAGTGTCGGCTACATGGATCCGGGCAACTGGGGCACAGACCTGCAGGCCGGCGCCCAATTCAAATACGGCCTCCTCTGGGTCGTCGCCCTGGCCAGCCTCATGGCCGTCGTCATGCAGATCATCTCAGCCCGGCTGGGCGTCGTCACCGGCAAAGACCTGGCCCAGTGCTGCCGCGACTGGTATCCCGGCTGGCTCCGCTGGCCCAACTGGCTGCTCTGCGAACTGGCCATCGGCGCGTGCGACCTGGCCGAGGTCCTCGGCAGTGCCGTCGCTCTCAACCTCCTCTTCCACATCCCCATGCTCTGGGCCGTCATCATCACCTCCTTCGACGTCCTCCTCCTGCTGGCGCTGCAACGCTTCAACCTCCGCACCCTCGAAGCTGTCATCCTCGTCCTCGTCGCCACCATCGCCTTCTGCTATTATCTGGAAATTTTCGTGCTCCCGCAGACCCGCCCCGGCTTTCTGGAGATGGGACGCGCTCTGGCCTCCCCGCACCTCTCACACCCGGCAATGCTTTATGTCGCCATCGGCATCATCGGCGCCACCGTCATGCCCCACAACCTCTACCTCCACTCCGCCCTGGTCCAAAGCCGCCGCTTCGAACGGGACGACCAGTCCATCCGCCGGGCCATCCGCTTTAACACCTTGGATTCCGTCATCGCGCTCTCAATCGCTTTCCTCGTCAACGCCGCCATCATGGTGCTCGCGGCCCTGGTCTTTTTCGGCAGGGATAGCGTGGTGGTGGCCGGCGGACAGGTGGTCCACTTCGGGCAAAACACAGACTGGATCCGCGTGGCCTATCTCACTCTGGCGCCGCTACTGGGCACCGCCCTGGCCAGCACCCTCTTCGGCGTCGCCCTCCTGGCCAGCGGCCAGAGCAGCACCCTCACCGGCACTCTGGCCGGACAGGTGGTGATGGAGGGATTCATGAACTGGCGGCTCCGCCCCTGGCTGCGACGCCTCATCACCCGGCTCCTGGCAATCATCCCCGCAATCCTGATCATCGGCCTGCGCGGCGAGGGCAGCGTCACCGAACTCCTGACCCTCAGCCAAGTCGTTCTCGCGCTGCAGCTCCCTCTGGCCATGTTCCCGCTCCTCCACTTCACCAGCTCCCGCCAACGCATGGGCCAATGGCGCAACGGCCCCTTCCTCCTCATCACCGGCTGGACCTGCGCAATCCTCATCACCACCTTGGATCTCTGCGGTTTGCCGGAATTAATCCAGACCGCTTGGAAGGTGATTTTGGGACGCTGAGCCACCCCCCCCGTTCCCTCCGGAGTTGCCCCTGCGGATTTGCCGGATGCAAACACCCCGTCGATGCGCTAGAGTCGACCCGCACCATGTATCGCACAATCCTCGTCGCCCTGGAAAACAGCCGTGCGGATGAAATTCTCCTCGCGCACGTGACCGGCTTGGCCAAACAGCTCGGCTCCGAACTCTGTCTGGTTCATGTCGCCGACGGGTGGGCCGCGCGAAACTTCAACCACCTCACTCTGGCCGAGTCCGAAGAAATGAAAGCCGACCGCGCCTATCTCGAACTCCATCTCAACCAGCTCCACGCTCAAGGCATCCGCGCCCGCGCCCGGCTCGCTCTGGGCAACCCGCCCCAGGAACTGCTCCGCGCCGTTGAATCCGAAAAATGCGACCTCATCGCCATGGCAAGCCATGGACACCGCTGGCTGGGCGACCTCTTTCTCGGCAGCACCATCCACGAGGTCCGGCATGGCACCTCCATCCCAATCCTGCTGGTTCGAGCCGCACCCACCACCCACGGCGACCCCGGCCCTTGTCTGGTAGCTCAACCCGGCTCAGAGCCGCCTGCTCCACCCTCTCCCTTAGTTGGACCGGGCGGTTAAGATTGCTTTCGCCCTGCGCCCGCCGAAGTAAGAGGGGAAATGAATAATTGAGAATGTAGAAGGGAGAAGGGGAAAGGGCCAAGAGCAGGGCGCGCTGCCAACTGCCCACTCCTCATCCGACCGCCGCAGTTCCCCGCATCCCACGAACCGGGGCAGGCAAGAACGCAGCGCCGCCGCTGGCCACGACTCCACCAAGGCAGGCTCCAAACGCTGCAACGACCTGGTTTCACCCCTCTACCCCGAGCCTTTGACTAGTTTTCACCATTGCACACGACCGATCCAGACCACGATCTCGCATAACACAAGCCTCACAAGCAAAACGTGGAACCGCTGCTCCCGTGGCGTCACCCCTTGGGTTTCAGTCTTATCACAGACTTCAATTACGACCGCCGCCCCCAAAATTCTAAGAGCCTGTCTGAAAAAGAGAGGCGGGCGTTTTCGGCGAGTATAAAACCGAAATAAAACCAAAAAACGCTTGATTTCACTGTCCGGTTTTGGGGCTTTCATTCGCGGCA
>CAIQOK010000002.1 GCA_903873415.1 uncultured Verrucomicrobiota bacterium
ACTCAGTTTAAATGCTCAACCAATTTACAGAAAAATTCTTGCGCGGTCACCTGCTGAGGAAACAATTGGAAAACATGAGAATGTGACGAACTGGGCGTCTAACCGCTCGAAACGAGGCAAAATGGGGTTCCGCCTCTGAAAGCGAAGCGCCAAGCGCAAAGGGGGAAGGGGCCGAACGCGCCGCTTCGCGCTTACCGCTTCGCGCTTGCCGCTTTGCGCTTGCCGCTTTGCGCTTAGTCCCGTGCTCCCCTGCTCCGGTGTTGAGGCGGTCTTGTGATTGGAGCGGTGGCACCGGGGTTTTTCCTGTGGTTTGCCCGGTTCCTCCACCAGCGGAAAATCGTCCTCAGGCTGTGATTTTCCGGGGAAGATTTTTTTTGAATAAAGCACCCGGAGTGGCTACAGTTCTCCTTAATGGGCCTAATCCTTCGGACAGAAAACCTGCGTGTCGAATATCGCTCCCGCGAATCCAAAACGGGCAGCAAGACGGCGTTGCAGGGACTTAATCTGCAGGTGGCCTCCGGAGAGGTGTTCGGGTTTCTGGGACCCAACGGCGCCGGCAAAACCACCACCATGAATGTGCTGCTGGGCTATGTAAACCCCACCGCCGGGGCCGCATACCTCTTCGACGTCAATGTCCGGGACCCCATTGCCCGCCAGCGCATCGGTTACCTGCCGGAACTGACGTATTACTATAAATTCCTCACGGCCGAGGAATTGCTCCGCTTTTACGCCCGCATTTTTGAGATCCCAGGCCCGGAGGCGCAAAAGCGCATCGATCACCTTCTCAAACTGGTGGAGCTGGAACACGCCCGCAAGCGCCCCATCCGCACCTACTCCAAAGGCATGCAGCAGCGGGTGGGACTGGCCCAAGCCCTGATCAACAATCCCGATCTGCTTCTGCTGGATGAACCGACCAGCGGGCTGGATCCTCTGGGCCGGATGAAGGTGCGCGAGATCATTCAGCGCCTGAAAAACGAGGGCAAAACCGTCTTCTTCTCCTCCCATGAACTGGGCGAGGTGGAAACCGTATGCGATCGCGTGGCCATCCTGCATCAGGGCGAACTCAAGGCCCAAGGGCGGATCGCCGACCTTCTCACGGCAGACCAGACCAATCTGGAGCAGGTGTTTCTGAAAATCGTCGGCTATCCGGCCCACTCCTGACATGAACAAAATCCTTGCAGTCGCCGGCGTGGTCATCAAAGAGCTCTACCGCCGGAAGGACTTTTACGTGCTCTTCATCCTCACCGCGCTGATGACCCTGCTGCTGGGAAGCATCAATCTATTCAATGACGACCGGATAGTGCGTTACCTCAAAGAAATCTGCCTGCTGCTCATCTGGCTTTCGGCGCTGATCATCGCGATCACAACCACGGCCCGGCAGATCCCCTTCGAGCGGGAACAGCGGACGATCTTTCCCCTTCTGGCCAAGCCGATTGCGCGCTGGCAGGTGCTGGCCGGCAAGTTTGCCGGCTGCTGGCTGGCCAGCGGCCTGGCGCTGCTGGTCTTTTACACCTTCTTTGCCCTGATCAGTGCGTCCCGGGAACACACCCTGCCCGCCGCCCACTATGCACAGGCACTCTGGCTCCATTGGCAATTACTGGGAGTGGTCATCGCCCTGACCCTTCTGGGCTCGGTGGCCCTGACAACGCCGGCCGCCAATGTGACCATCATGTTCATCCTGTGCAGCGGCATCTTGGTTCTGGGCGAGCACCTGCACAAGGTCGCCGCCCGCATGTCCGAACCGGCCGGCACGCTGCTGACGGCCGCCTATTTCCTGCTGCCGCATCTGGAGTTTTTCGACGTGCGCCGGCTCCTCATCCACGACTGGCCGCTGATCGAGTGGACCTACGTGGGGGCGGCCACCTTGTATGGAACGGCCTACACGACATTTTTCCTGACCGCCGCCTGCCTGCTTTTCCGGCGCAAAGCGCTCAACTGATCCCATGCTCAAGACCCGACTTCTCTTGCTGCTGCTGCTGGTGGGATGCTTCAGCCTGGCAACCTGGCTGGACCCTCGGCACGCCGCCAGCCAGAAGAGGGACGACGGGAGCGGCGGTGTTCTGGCCCTGCTCTTGGGCGACGGGCGCAAGATGTTTGCCAACGAAGTGTTCGCCCGGGCCGACGCCTATTTTCACCGCGGCAATTACCCTTCCATTTTCGACACCGACCGGCGGCACACCGAAAACCATATGGCCGGAGAAGCCGGCCCGGAAGCACAAGGCCCTGCCAGCCATGAGGACGAAGCCCCGGCCGCGCCGCAGGATTGGATCGCGCGCTTCGGCAGCCATTTCCGCCCGACCCAACACGCCCACTTGGAAAGCGGGGCTGAGCGGGAGATGCTTCCCTGGCTGCGGCTCTGCGCGGAATTGGATCCCCACCGCACCCAGACCTACACGGTGACGGCCTACTGGCTGCGGACGCGGTTGAACAAGGTCAATGAGGCCGAGTCTTTTTTGCGCCAAGGGCTGGAAGCCAACCCGCATGATCCCGAGCTGCTCTACGAATTGGGGCGCCTTATTTACGAAAACCGCAAGGAGCCCGGCCCGGCACACAACATCTGGCTCGACGCATTGGGCCGATGGCACATGCTCGAAGCACCCAAGCCCGAGCCCAACAAACTGCTGTTGCAGCAAATCCTCGGCGGCTTGGCCGCCATTGAAGTCCAGTCCGGACACCCGCGCGACTCCCTGCCCTACCTCCAACAGTTGAAGGAAGTCTCTCCCAGCCCGGAGGAGATCCAGAAACGGATTGAAGAACTTCAGGCAGCCCCACCTGATCCACCGGCGCCCTGAATTCATTCCGTCCTTCTTTGCGCTTTGTTTCCACGGCCGACTCTGGTTTATTGCGCTCTTATGATTCAGCGGCAAGCAGCCCTCAAACGCGACACCAAGGAAACCCGGATCCGCATCCGGCTTGATTTGGACGGTTCCGGCAAGTCCACCATCCGCACCGGCGTTCCCTTCTTTGACCACATGCTCACCCTTTTCGCCAAGCACGGCGTCTTGGACCTGAACCTGCGCTGCGACGGGGACCTGGACGTGGATGCCCACCACACGGTGGAAGATTGCGGAATCGCCCTGGGTCAGGCCGTGGTAAAGGCGCTGGGGGATAAAAAAGGCATCCGCCGCTACGGCACCGGGTTCCACCCGCAAAACCCCTTCACCGGGGAAGCCTTTGTGCCGATGGACGAATGTCTGGCCCGCTGTGTGATTGATTTCAGCGGGCGTCCGTATCTTGTGTGGCGTGGATTGAACCGGTTTTCCCAGAAAGCCGTCAGCCAAGCCGACCGGGACCAGGATCCGTCGAGTCTCTTCCGCTTTGGCTTGGCGCGGGAGTTTTTCCAGGCCTTTGCCAACGAAGCCCGCTGCAACCTGCACCTGGAGCTGCTTTACGGGGACGAACCCCATCACATTGTTGAGGCCCTCTTTAAAGCCTTCGCCAAAGCGGTTGATTTCGCCTGCCAACACGACCCCAGGATCAAGGGGCAACTTCCCAGCACCAAGGGAAAATTGTAATCAGCTCGAATAAACCCGCCACCCCTCCCGTCATAGACGATGATCGACTTGGTCCATTCCTCGGCCGACGACACTGAGCTGGTGCGAAACGCGCAAGCCGGTGATCTGGGGGCGTTCGAGGAACTGGTCGCCCGGCATCGGGACAAGATTTTTGGCCGTGCGTTGAGCATGATGCGCAACGAGCAGGAAGCCCTTGATCTTTCCCAAGAAGCATGGGTCAAAGCCTGGCAACGCTTGAATCAGTTTCAGGGGGATTCCAGTTTCACAACCTGGCTAACCCGCATCGTTATCAACCTGTGCCTGGACCAGTTGCGCAAACAGAAGCGGCGGCAGACCGAATCCATCGAGGCCATGGAGGAGGAAAGCGGCGGGGTGGAGCGGCAGATGCCGGTGGTGGCCGCCAACCCGACCGAGCGTTTGGAGCGCGGGGAGTTGCGGCGGCGGATCGACCGGGCACTGGATCAGCTCTCGCACGAGCACCGGACGGTGCTTATTCTGCATGAGTTTGAGGAAATGGAATACAAAACCATCGCCACGACGGTGGGTTGTTCGATCGGAACGGTGATGTCGCGGCTTTTTTATGCCCGGCGCAAGCTGGCCGCGTTGCTGGCGGATTTGAAAACGGACCATTGAATTTCGCATGAAAACGGAACAAACACTGAAACTCCAGGCGTTTCTTGACGGCGAACTAAGCGAAACCGAGGCTCGGGATATTGCCGCTTGGCTTGCGCGGGATGCCGACGCCAAGGCTCTGCACAACGAGCTGCGCCACACCCGCAAAGCGCTCAAAGACTCGGAACCCAGGGTGACCCTGCCCGAATCCCGGGAGTTTTACTGGTCGAAAATCCGGCGCGACATCGAACGCAGCGCGCCGGCACCCGCCAAGCCCGCCCCCGCGTCCCCGCTGCTTTGGCTGCGCCGCCTGCTCCTGCAAACCGGCCCGATGACCGTGCTGGGAGTGGCCCTGCTGGCGGGCCTGATTCACTTTTGCTGGGTGGATGCAAAGCTTGGACTGGCCACCGAGTCCACCGGCGCGGAGGCCGGCACCTTCACCTACCACGACGATGCCAACGGCACCACGCTGGTCTGGGTGAATTTCCCGGCAGAAACCGAAATTGCAATGAACACAACCCCTTGGTAAACTAGGGCGCACAGTATGAAACTCAGAAACTCTTCGTCCATCAGTTTGGGCCCGCTCGCCACCCTGCTGTGGTTGCTGGCATTCGCCGTCGCGGCGGAGGCGAAGGATCTGCAATTTCAAGCCTATTTGGTCTGGGCTGCAGATGCCCAAAAATCCCCCGACCCCACCCACAAGCCGGTCGATTCTGAAGTGCGCCGAAAACTGCATGAACTGCCTTTGAAATGGGCCAACTTCTTCGAAGTCAGCCGCGTCAGCCTGACGGTTGCCGAAGGCAAGTCCGGCACCACCAGCCTCAGCGATCATTGCCGTGTCGAAGTCACCGACGTGAACGGGAAGAACGTCGAAGTCTCCCTGATCGGTAAGGGAGCGCCGGTTCTCAAGCGCATTCAACCCCTGCCCAAGGGTGAAATGCTCGTTCTGGGTGGAAACGCCCCCGATTCCACAGGCTGGCTGGTGGTTTTGAAACGCACCGAATAGCCAGACAACCTCCTGCCCGATCTCACCCCCGAGACCCGCACGCCTCACAATCGGGCGGAGCTTGGGGAACTCCCCGAACCGCCATTTTTTCAAGCCCGCCTCAGGAAGCTTCAGGCGGTCCCACCTTTTGAGTGGTTGGAACAACCGCCCCCCCGCCGGGTGAATCCTGCTTCGTCCGCCCCAAACACCCCCAAAGTCTGCGGCACTCAGTCTTTCCAAAAGCGGACTTGCGGAAAAGAGGCCCAGCCCCCAACTCCAGGGCACTGCCGACGAATACACGAACCGAAAAAAAAGAGCGCTTTTGAAGCTTCAGGGGAGCGGCACAGGCAAGCGCGAAGCGGTAAGCGGTAAACGCGAAGCGGCGCGCTCGGCCCCTTCCCCCTTTGCGCCTTGCCTTCGGCGCTCTGCAGTCAAGCTCCAGAGGAGCGACCTGTCTATAGCAACCGGTCCAAAATAAATTCCAAGCTCCGTAGGAGCGGCACCAAAGAAAGATACGCTTTGCGCTTACCGCTTACCGCTTACCGCTTGGCGCTCGCCGCTTGGCGCTCGCCGCTTGAAAGGCAGAAGCCCTCCCCAGCCACTTCGCCCGCCAAACCACTGATACCCCCTCGAATGGCTCGCCCGCCGCTCTTCCCAACCCTTGTTTTCTGCCGCGCAACGACGCCGCGCACCGGGTGCGCACCCTACCTGTTTAGTTCACACCCACCACATAGATGCCGATCCCGCGCTAAGCCAAATCCACCATAAATCTCATGAGGAGCATGAAGAAAGAAAAGGGCCTCCTGCGCCCTGACTGCGCATCATGTTCACTTCAGTTATGGCTCCAAGATAGTTTTCGGTGGTAGGAGATCCGCGATGGATCCCACATGCGGTTTTCAGGGTTGAGACAGAACGGCCGCAACGGCAACGAACACTCGCGCCGCCGCGCGGCATGAAATCTGAGGCGAAATGCCAATTGCCCCGCGCCTGAGGTGTGCTAGACTGACCAGTGACCAGCCTCCGGTGGACCAAGACCCCGGCAAATGGGCATCAACCAACAAAATGAAAGGCACCATGCAAACGCAAAAACAAACCAATCCCCAACCCAGTCGCGAACAAATCGCAACCACGGCCTACCAACTCTGGGAAAAAGCCGGGCGCCCCTCGTCGCGGGAAATGGATTTTTGGCTGCAGGCGGAGCGGCAATTCGGCCAGGCAAGCGGCAAGCCCAAAACCGAATCAACCCCGGGCGGCAACGCCACCCAAGCCACGGCCGGACCGAAACCAGCCCCCTCGGCGCGAGCCCAATCCCTTTAAACCCGGACGGACCCGACATGCCGCATGCACTCAGGAGCGGCGCCTGAAAGGATACCAAACAAGCGGCTGCAGCGCGCAGCCAGACAATCATGAAAGTGTCATTGCGCATCCTCAATCTCGAGGACAATCAGGACGATGCCCAGCTGAACAAGGAGATGCTCTCGGCGTGCTGGTCTCTTGACGCATTCCATCGGGTGGAGACCCGCGACGAGTTTATCAACGCGCTGGTAGCCCAACCATTGGACCTGATTCTCTCCGACTACAGCATGCCCGGGTTCGGCGGACAGACCGCGCTCGCGCTGGCCCGGGAGTATCGCCCCAAAACCCCGTTCCTCTTCGTCTCGGGAACCATCGGGGAGGACACTGCAATCGAATCCCTCAAGAACGGAGCCACGGATTATGTGCTCAAACACCGCTTGATGCGGCTCATTCCGGCCGCCGCCCGCGCCTTGCGCGAGGCCGAGGACCGGGCCGAGCGGGATCGGGCCGAAATGTCCATGCGCGAGTCGGAACACAAATACCGCCAGGTCTTCGAGTGCCTGGGGGATGCGGTTTTTCTCTCCGACGAGAACAGCGGTCGGATCATTGACACGAATCACCGGACAGAAAAACTCTTGGGATACCCGCGGTCTGACATCGTGGGGCGGCGGCGCTGCGATTTTCTCCCGGCCCTGGACCACCGCTGCGCCAGTGTGGGCGAAGCCCTTATGTCTCCGATGGTCCACGCCGATGGATCGACCCAGCCCGTGCAGGTCAACTCCACCCGGCTCAGGGTGTATGACCACCCGCTGGTGCTGAGCCTCTGCCAGGCCGTGGTCAAGCAACACTGTTCGTTACAGTTAAGGAGTCGGTAAAACCGGTTTGTCCGGCAGTCTGGGAATGAAACAAGCGCCTTCGCGTCCAGCTGCCTTAACCAGAAATGAAAAAACAGTGGCCATGAAAACAAAACGTCCGTATTCGTCTCTCTGCAAGGCCCCGACCGGTATCCAAGGCTTGGATGACATCACCAATGGCGGCCTGCCTCGCGAAAGGATGACGCTGGTCTGCGGAGGCACGGGCTGCGGGAAAACCCTTTTCTGCACGGAATTCCTGATCCGCGGCGCCAACCAGTTCGGCGAACCCGGAGTGCTGCTTACCTTTGAGGACTCCGCCCGGGAAATCGCTCTTAATGTTGCCTCAATAGGTTTCAACTTGCCTCGCTTGACAGCTCAGAAAAAGCTGTTTGTCGATCAAGTAATAATAGACCGCAGCCAGATTGAGGAAACCGGGAATTTTAGTCTAGACGGGCTTTTCGTACGATTGGACCATGCCATCAATAGCATTGGCGCCCGCCGCGTGGTAATCGACACGATCGAATCGATTTTCGAAAACCTGCCCAATCCGGTCATGCTTCGTTCTGAATTAAGGCGGCTGGTCTACTGGCTAAAGCAAAAAAAAGTTACCACCCTCATCACCGCCGAACGCGGCGACCACCTGATAACAGGGAGCAGCTTGGAGGAATACGTCTCTGACTGCGTGCTCCTACTGAATCACCGCGTGGTCAACATGATCGCCACCCGGAGCTTACGGGTGGTGAAATACCGCGGTTCCCCCCACGGCACCAACGAATACCCCTTCCATATCAGCTCAGCGGGCTTGCGCCTGCTGCCGATCACCACAGTCGTCACGGATCAGAAAGTTTCCAGCGAACGGATTTCCAGCGGACTGCCGGGGCTCGATAAAATGCTCGGCGGCAAGGGCTACTTCCGCGGCTCCAGCATCCTGCTCTCCGGCACGCCCGGCACCGGCAAAACCAGCATCGCGGCTCACCTTATCAACGCCGCCTGCACCCGGGGTGAACGTTGCCTTTTCGTCGCTCTGGAGGAATCACCACAAGAGATCACCCGCAATATGCTCTCCATAGGACTGGACTTGGCTCGATGGCAGAAAAAGGGCCTGCTGCATATCCAGGCTTCCCGAGCCTGTTTGCATGACTTGGAAACGCATCTGGCAAAAATCCATGAACAAGTGACCACTTTAAAGCCCGGCATTGTCGTGGTCGACCCCGTCACCGCGTTTTCCATTTTAGGGCAAAGCACGGAAATAAAGTCCATGTTGACCCGATTGGTTGACTTTCTCAAACCTCAGGGGATCACCATGTTCTTCACCACCTTGATTCATGGCGAAGCCAAGCCCCAACACACCGGGTCGGACATTTCCTCGTCAATCGACACGTGGCTCGTGGTTCGGGATATAGAGAGTCAGGGGGAGCGCAATCGAATTCTCGTTCTGGCCAAATCCCGCGGCATGGCTCACTCCAATCAGATTCGCGAGTTCCGGATCACCAGCCAAGGCATTGAGTTTTCGGGGGTTTATCTCGGGGCCGAGGGGGTGCTGACGGGCAGTGGCCGCATGGCTCAAGAGCAAAGGGAATTGCATGCCCAGCAAGTGGAAAGGCAGCAGGGCAAAGCCAGAGAACGGTTGCTGGACCGCAGACGCAAGGCGCTTGCAGCCCAGATTGCCATGCTTCAGGCCGACCTTGAGGCCTCGAAAGCTGAAAGCCTCTTGGATTCAAGGAACCGGCTGCTGAATGCAAGTTCACAGAAACAGGACAAACTCGAAATCGCCCACCTGCCGGTGTAAATTTCTTTCTGTAAATTGCTTTCTTTCCCTGCTGCTTCGCCCCTTTGGGGTGAGGCGGAGCGATGGTGAGC
>CAIQOK010000003.1 GCA_903873415.1 uncultured Verrucomicrobiota bacterium
GCGCCGGGAAGAAAACCAAAAGCAGAAAACCGGCCCACGAAAAACAAACAAAACAACAACAATGCCCGCCGACCTTGTAGCGTAATTAAACTGCGCTTGAGGTCATTGATTCAAAAACGCGCCGTTACCATGCGGGTGGGCGGTTGGTGGGGGCCAAACGCATCAAACTTCGTTTTGCGGGCGGGGATGTTTAGAGGCACCTGTGTGCCAGTCTTGCGGGTTTCTAATGTTTTGAATCAGTCGGATCACCAGTTTAGCTTATCCGGGAAATACTGCGCGATAAGTTCGTTGTAAAACGGGCGCAAGGCTTTCACATCCGGTTTGGCGTGGTTCTTTGTGTAGAGATCGTAGGGGTTGAACTTCTGCACCCAAGGCAGCAGTTCGCGGTCCCGGGCGTTGGTCAGGTGCTGGTATTCATTTTCCCGGTGCCAGGGGTAAAAGGAATGGTAGCGCAGCATGTATAGGGCTTCCTCGGGCAGGTAGTCCTTGGTCACATGATAAATATATTCGTCATGTCCCCAGGAAAGCTGGATGTTGGACAGGCCGCAACCCTCCTGGTAAATGCCCGAGGCGCTTTGGAATTGCGGGTTCGAGCTGTCCGGGTTGTCGGAAAAGTATTGGGGGAACACGATTTTGTCCGAATACCGGCAGCCGGTTGGAAATGTGTCGCCCACCACCGCCCACTGCGGCTCGCCCCAGAGACAAAGTATCTTGCCCAGATCATGCACCAGCCCGGCCAGGATAAACCAGCGGGGATGCCCGTCGGCGCGGATATGCTCAGCGGTCTGAAGCAGGTGTTCGAGCTGTGTCAGATCCGTGTCCGGATCGCTGTCATCGACCAGTGTGTTGAGGTATTCCAAGGCTTCCCAGATGCCCATGCGGCGGCGGTTCAGAGAGAGGAATTCCCGCCGTTTATTCCGGCCAAACTCATGGGTCTGATGCCGGTGATTCTGGCGGTAGAACTCCCGCACGGTCGGGCGCGCGTCGGCTTCGTAGTTGCGGAACTGCTCCTTTTTTTTCTCTGGATCTATTGCTTGAAACGGTTTGGCCGCCACCACTCTGGATTCTGGATAACGCTGTTTCAAAAAATCCTCCCACTCCTCCAGGTTTTGAAGGGGCGAATGGATGTTCTTTTGGGGTTCGGATTGGAACATGATTTCACCACTAGCGCATATCAAGTCGACTCGCAAGCTAATCATTTCCAGACGGAACGGTCCCAGGCCCGTCGGAGGCGGTGCGGGGGATGGGCTCTGTTTTCAGGGCCTGCCTAAGGCCGGGTTGCTCCCGATCCCGCAAAGACCTGCAGGTTGGAGTGAGGGCCTAAAACGAGTGAGTCCCCCCTTTGGATCCATTGGTTTCTCAAAGGACATCTCCGAAACCAAACTTGAGCCGGATTTTTCACTTCAAGTACTTTTCCAGCGGGGGATGGAGCAAGTCGGAAATCACGGGTTGCTCCATGTTTTCGGGTGAAACCAAAATCACCCCCGTATCAATGCGTTTGTCCACGGGCTGGCCGCTTAAATGCCGGACCAAGGTTTTCACCGAGAGATACCCCATGTGCACTGGGTCCTGCACCGCGAGGGCCTGCAGGTCGCCGTTTTTCATGTCGAGGACGGATTGGGAGCCCGCGTCAAAGCCGACCATTTTGACCTTGCCGCCGCCCTTGCCGATGTCGCGAAGGGCTTTGGTCATGGCGATGGTGGAGGGTTCGGTGACGCAGAACACGCCGTCGACCTTGTTGCCGAAGCGGTTGAGTAAGTTTTGGGACACCTGATAGGCCGTTTCGCGGGTGGCGCCGGCGTATTGGTCGGTGGAGATCAACTGGATTGCGGGATGCGAGCCCATGGCTGAGAGGAAGCCGCGCTCGCGGTCCTCCGTGCTGGCCGAACCGACGGCGTAACGCAAGAGAATGACATTGCCCCTGTCCTGAAGCAGTTTGGCTAGGTATTCCCCCGCCATCTGGCCGCCCTTGAAATTATCAGTGGCCACAAAGCTGACGTATTTGTCGGATTTCAGCCCCGAATCCATCACCACGACGGGAATGCCGTTCTGGGTGGCGTTGGCCACGGGGCTGACCAAGGCTTGGGAATCGAGCGGGGCCAGGACGATGCCGCTGACTTTGCGGCTGGTGAAGTTCTCGACCACTTGAATTTGTTGATCCCGGTCGTCCTCGCGCAGGGGGCCTTTCCAGATGAGATCCACGGGGACGCCTTGGGCGGCGAGTTCCTGCTGGGCTTTGATTGCGCCGGCGTGGATGGATTTCCAAAACTCGTGGGTGGTGCCCTTGGGGATGACGGCGATGGAATAGCCTTTTTCGACGCCTTTTTTTTCGCAACCCGGCAAAGCCATGAGGGCAAGCGCCAGCCCGAGGCAAAACAATGATTTCATAGCCTCACGTTATTAAGCCTCCGGCCTGACTTCAACTCCATATGATCAAACATGGATTGTCGGCGCCAGGGAAACATGGTAACAAACTCAGGAATCAAACTGCCGAGACTATCAATGCCCTGCGGAAGGTGCGCCCTTACCCCTGGGCTTTTTCCAGCCCTTTTGCTGCTGCTGTTTTTTTTGAGCGCGCCTGTCCTGCCGGCCGCCGCTCAGTCGCACATCTCGACCTCGGACCCAATGGCTTCCATATCCGAGCTGCAGAGTGCCGTGTCCAGGGCGGGTCGCAAACTGGCCTCTTTCCGGGTGGAAGGGGTCGTGTGCGCCCTTTTGCCCGGTCGTAACCTGGTGGTTTTGCAGGATGATTCGGCCAGCGCGCTGTTGGAAATACCCGCTCTGGCGGCACCGCTCCGGGTGGGAGATCGCCTTGAGCTGGCTGGAGATCATTGCGACCTGACGGCAAACCGGTTCTGGATCCAAGTGGGCACGGCCCCCGTGGTGGAGAGCGACGGGGACCGTCCGCGGGAGTGGAAAGGGGGGGGTGTTTTTCTGGAACCTGGTCGGCATCCGATTCGGCTGGAGTGGTTTAACAGTTGGGATGATGCGTCACTTAAGCTGGACTATGAAAGGATGGGGATGATGCGGCAGGGGGTTCCGGCTGGTGTTTTATACCATCAAGGCCCTGAAACCAATGGTGCGATCGGATTGCACCCCGGTCTTGAGTTTGCTTTTTATACGGGACATGACTGGCCTTGTTTGCCTGATTTTGAGAGGCTCACGCCTGCGGTCTCGGGGGTGGTGACGAACTTTGATCTCCTGCCGCGTAAAGGGGAAGACAGTTGCGGAATGGTTTTTCGCGGGCTTATCCAAATTGCTGAAGCCGGTGTCTATACGTTTCATCTGGAATCCTCCAACGGCAGCCGGCTCCGGGTGGGCAGCCCGTCGGGCCGCTGCCGGGTGAGGGCTTCGGGCCGGCAATCCGTTCCGGTCCTCACCGATTATGAAGGGGCGCTGGCCGGAGCGAGGGATCACGAGTGGGTGGAGTTGGAAGGCACGGTGGGTGCCATCGCTCAGAATGAAAGCGGTCTGGAGCTTGAACTGGTGCGAGGCGGGGAGCGGGTCCAGGTGATCGTGGTGGGGCGAACGCTGGCCGACCTGCCCAAATGGCTGCAGCATAGAGTGCGGGTGCGGGGGATTCGCGAAACGGTCTCCGACCCGGAACGCAGAAAATCCGCGCGGATCATTGCCTTGGGCGAGGGTCAAATATCGGTTCAGAATTCTCCGGAGGAAATGAAAACCCGCGATTGGATCCCAAAGAACGGACTGGCGGCCGTGCGTCAGGTGCTCCGTTTAAAACCCGAAAAGGCGCGGCAGAAAATCCCCGCCCAAATCCGAGGGGTGGTCACCGAGGCCACCTCCTCCACCCTGGTGATCCAAGACTCAACCGGCGGCGTGTTCGTGCATTACACCGCGAAGGATTGGGCCGACCAGCCTCGGATAGGGGATCTGTGGGAAATCAAAGGAGTCACCGATCCAGGGGATTTCTCGCCGGTGCTTCGCGCCACCCGGGCGAGATATCTCGGGCATGGGGCGTTGCCGGAGCCGCTGCGCCCTTCGTGCAATCAATTGATGAACGGCAGCTTGGACGCCCAATTTGTCGAGATCCGGGGTGTGGTGACGGCGGTGGCCGATTCGGCGGTGACGATTCTCCTGCCGGAGGGGAAGATGAAGGTCATTGTGGATGAGTTGCGCCAACATTATGCCGATGGCCGCCAGTTGTTTTCCCATCGCGACAGCCCCTCGAGTGAGAGAATGCGCCGGGACTATCTGGACTGTCTGGTGCGGATCCGGGGTTGCCTGGTGCCGATGTGGAACCCCGGAACGCGACAGGTCAGGGCGGGGGCGATCCGGTTGGTAGCCGCGTCGGTCGATGTGGAGGAAACGCCTCCAGTCAATCCGTTTTCACTGGCGACGCGCATGACTGAGGACCTGCTGCTCTTTGATCCGCGCGGCACGTTGCAGCGGACCAAGCTGGCAGGGCAGGTCATTTATGCCGGACCGCGCGAGTATTACCTTCTGGACGGTCGTGTCGGGTTGCGCTGTCTGACTCGGGAGCTTTTCGCCTTGCAACCGGGCGATCTGGTGGAGGCGGTGGGGTTTCCGCAGTTCGAACCCGCCACCGTGGAATTGCTGGAGGCGCAAATGCGCAAAACCGGCCATGCTCCGTTACCCCGGCCTCAGCGCATCTCCGCCCGCGAAGTGCTGGATCGCCGGCCCGGGGCGGGATTAGTCGAAGTGGAGGCCGTGCTGGTGCACGATTCGGTGCAGCAGGGCCAGTGGGTTCTGGAGCTGCAGGCCGGGATGCAAAGTTTTATCGCCCGGGTGAATGAGGGCGGGTCGCAGGCCGGTTCCCTGGCCCCGGGCAGCCGGTTGCGCCTGACTGGGGTTTGTGCCGGCGGCAGGGAGGACAGCGCGCTGGAAAAAGCGGGGGGCTTTGAATTGTTGCTCAACCATCCCCAGAACGTGGTGGTTCTCGAGCGAGGGCCTTGGTGGACTATACGCCATACCATCGCGGTGGTGGGCGTGCTCTTTGGCGGCCTGTGCATTGCTCTGGTTTGGGTCAAGCTGCTCCATCGCAAAGTGGAGGTCCGCACCGTGCAGTTGAAGCGGGAAATTGAGGAGCGGCAACTTGTCGAGTACCGCGGTGAGTTGGAGCAGGAGCGCACCCGCGTCGCTCAGGATCTGCATGATGAACTGGGTGCCGGCCTGACCGAGGTGGCCATTCTGGGATCGTTGGCCAAAAACCCCGCCATTCCTCAGGAAAAAAAGAATGATTATCTCAACCAGCTCACCGACTTGTCCCGCTCGCTGGTGACCGGGTTGGACGAGATCGTCTGGGCGGTGAATCCCCGCTACGATTCGTTTGCTGATCTGGCCGGCTACTACTCCCTTTTTGCCCAGCGCTTTCTTAATCTGGCAGGCATTGCATGCCGCCTGGATGTTGCGCCTATTCTGCCGGGCCTGCCGCTGGACTCGCGGACCCGGCACGGTATTTTCCTTGCCTTCAAGGAGGTCCTTAATAACGTGGTCAAACATTCGCGTGCCACCCAAGTTAATCTTAAAATTGAAATCGCCGACGCCGCACTTGTGATCTCCATCACCGACAACGGGTGCGGTTTCAAACCGGCACAGGGGGCGCCGGGTCAGGATGGTCTGACCGGAATTCAGCGGCGCATGAAAAAGCTCGGTGGCCGCGCCGAACTGAATGATGCCGGACCTGGCACCAGAGTGGAGCTTCGGCTGCCCATGGATGAGGTTGCGGCATGATCGAAGTTGCTATCGTGGAAGACAGTCAGGCCACACGAGAAGGTCTGGAAACCATCATCAATCTTTCCCCCGATTGCCGGTGTGTGTGCGCGGTGGACACCGCGGAGGAGGCTCTACGCATGTTTCCAAAACACCGGCCCGCAGTGGTGCTGATGGATATCCAGCTGCCAGGCCGATCAGGAATCGAATGTGTGGCCCAGCTCAAACGGTTGCTGCCCAAAGTCATGGTGATCATGGTCACGGTCTACGAGGATCCGGACCGGATTTTCAGCGCGCTGCGGGCCGGGGCTTCGGGCTATATCCTCAAGCGCGCTTCCTTGGATCAGGTGGTGGCCGCCATCCGGGATCTCCAGCAGGGTGCCGTGCCCATGAGCGGGGAAATCGCGCGCAAAGTGATCGCCTATTTTCAAAACCAGACCTCAACGGTCAACGAGCTGGAGGAGTTGTCGCTTCGCGAACGCGGGGTGCTCGAACTGGTCGCGCACGGCTTTGCCAACAAGGAAATCGCCGAGCGGCTGGGCGTGACGATCGAAGCTGTGCGCTGGCATCTCAAACACATCTATCACAAGCTCCATGTCCACTCCCGCACCGAGGCCGCGCTTAAATTCCACTCCCCGAAATAACCGGTCAACCCTCGATTCGACCGGCGCGTTCCCGCCTGCCCAGGACGGTTTTGCGTCCCGGCAACCGACCGGCCGCGCATCGGTCCGACTCTCTTAACCCTATGATTACGACTCAAGTTTCCGCCGCCCGGCCCCCGTCCCAACGCCTGCTCTCGCTCGATGTCTTGAGGGGGTTCGATATGTTTTGGATCATTGGCGCGGCCAAAATCGTGCTCGCCCTTCATAAAGCCAGTCCCGACGGCCTTGTCGGCGCGCTGGCCACCCAGCTGGATCACCAGCCTTGGGCGGGTATTCATTGCTACGACCTGATCTTCCCGCTCTTCATCTTCATCGTCGGCGCTTCCATGGTCTTTTCCCTCACCCGGATCCTTGAGGAATCGGGGAAGTGGGCGGCGGTGCGGCGTGTTTTTCGGCGGAGTCTTCTGCTCTATCTGGTGGGGATTTTTTACTACGGCGGCATTTCTGAAGGGGTGGATCGGATCCGCTTGATGGGGGTATTGCAGCGGATTGCCCTCTGTCATCTTTTTGCGGGGGTTTTATTTTGTAATTTCCGTCTCCGCGGGTTGATTGCCGCTAGTGTTCTCCTGCTCGGAGGCTATTGGGCGCTGATGACTTTTGTGCCCGTGCCAGGGGTGGGGGCGGGTGTTTTCGCGGAGGGGTCGAATCTGGCCAATTACGTGGACCAGCACTATCTGCCCTGGCGCAAGTGGGATGGCGATCACGATCCCGAGGGGTTGTTGAGCACATTGCCCGCCATAGCGACCTGTTTGATCGGGGTGTTCGCCGGGTTGCTCCTGAGGAATCGGAATCTGAGCGAATCGCGCAAGGTTGCGTGGCTGGCGGTTGCGGGAATTGCGGGCGTGGGGCTAGGGTCCGCATGGGGGCTCCAGTTTCCAGTCATCAAGAAATTGTGGACCTCCTCTTTTGTTCTGGTTGCCGGCGGCTACAGTTGCCTGCTGCTGGCCGTATTCCATCAGGTGATTGAAGTGTGGAAAGTCCGGAAATGGACGGGGCCGTTTGTCTGGATCGGGATGAACCCCATTGCCATTTATCTGACCTATAAGTTCGTGGATTTCCAGCAACTGGCCAGCCGTTTGGTCGGCGGTCCGGTCAAGTTAGCCTGCGGCAATTATGGCGATTTGCTCCTCACGCTCGTTGTTTTGGGAATGGGTTTGATGTTCGTCCGCTTTCTTTATCAGCGTAAACTCTTTCTCAAGCTTTGATTGCGCCCTGCTGGACGGGGTGGTGGCGTCGCTTTTCGGGCCTGTATCCGGGGTTTGAGCCGAGAGAACGAAGCGGTTTATCCGGCAGCATTGTCCATCTTGACCATGATTATGGGCTAAAATAGCTCAACTGGCATTCTTAGGGAAGGTGGTCTGCCGAGGAGGATTG
The DNA here is from genome assembly GCA_903873415.1 of uncultured Verrucomicrobiota bacterium. Taxonomy (GTDB): domain Bacteria; phylum Verrucomicrobiota; class Verrucomicrobiia; order Limisphaerales; family CAIQOK01; genus CAIQOK01. The sequence goes on from CAIQOK010000003.1 coordinate 7,728, forward strand.
TGCGGGTTGACGCGTTGTTGTCCGCCGCCGCCTTTTGCCGTGAAATCCGCTTCAAAGTCGGTCGCAGCCGGTGAATTCGGCCGTTTGGAGGGGCCAGCCGACGCGATGCTTGGCAGGCTGTCAGCCGTCCAGGGGGAACTACCCGATTGAGTAGCTTGCCAAAGTTGTGCCGATGGTATGGAATGGTCAAAAACCGGCGTAAAAATCATTTTTGATTAAATCCCTCATAAAAACCGAGATGAAACCACCCACCATACAAAAAAATGGCATTCGTCAGCGTTTGCTGCCTTCAACCTTGGTCGCCTTCGGCCTTTTAGCCGGGATGGCCACCCAGACCCAAGCCCTGCAAACCAAGTGGGGATTGACGGTCGTCAATATTAACAACCCAACGCCAACGGTGCTGGTGACCAATCTCGACGGATCACTTTCCATCACGACCGGCGGCGGCGACACCTACCAAGGCGGGCACGATCCTTATTCCTTCACATTCGCCTACCAGCAGGTGACGGGAGACTTTGACATCTGTGTGCAGATCAAGAATCTCACGGCGACAGATCCGCTAGGGCAGGATTCACCCAAAGCCTCGCTGATGGTTCGAACATCTCTCGACCCTTCCTACGCTTACGATGTCCAAGTCAATGCCACTCCGCTGGCCCCTTCCGGTCGCAAAGGACAAATTGAAAGCGTGGGACGGTTGGATTTGAACGATGGCACAGACGATTTACCAGGTCGGATGTTAAACTATGGGGGTGACACCACCGACTTTGGATATTGCACCTTTCCTGATGTCTGGGTTCGTTTGCAGCGCCAAGGTAACCGGATTATCAGCTACCTCAAGACCACCAACACCACTGATTTTCCGGCCGGCTTCGCCTCCAATCCCGGCAGCACGAACGGGTGGCAATGGATGACGACGATCAAAACCGGCACCAACTTTCCCAGCACGCTTTATGTCGGCCTAAACACCTGCGCGCACAATTCGGATATTAATAACACTTCCAACACCGTCACTTCGACCTATGACAATTTTGGCCCGACGCCCAGTCCGGCCAGCACGCCTTCGATCAACGGAGTGCTAGCGTTGCCGGGCAACCGCCCCGGTGCCTATCCCAATAAGCAGGTTCTCGTGGCCAATTTTGATGCCAGCCTGCCCACCAACGGAATGGGCTATCCGGCCGATGTTGTGCAGTCCGCCCAAGCTGCCGCCGCTCCAATTATCTGGAACAGTGGCGGCTACGGCAGTGTGTCACGCGACATCATCGCCAGCATCAGCGGTCAGACGCCGGGTGCATTCTCCTTCGCCCGCTATCAGGCCGGGGCGTTTGATTTCCTGCTCAACCCCCGCGATCCAGTGGCAGCCGTGCAAAACCTCGGACCTTACAGCAACCCCTTGCGCGAGCGCTACAGTTCGGGTGAAACCAATGTGGCCGCCTCGCAAGCCTGGGCGCCCTCGCCGAACTATGGATTTGTTTTTTCCACCGTCCACAAGAATGGCCAGCAATGGAACGACGGTTCCCCCGCCTTCTATGCCGCCACCTATGTTAATTTGGATCCCGTGGCTACCGCCTTGGGCTATGACATGATCGGAGGGCACTTCCGCGGCGGCCAATTCTACACGCGCACAACCAAACTCGTGACCGGAACGCCCAGTGATCCTTCAAGTAATCTGGGCAACCTCCAACGCTGCGCTATTCCCATCTCGGTGGCTTGGTTTCCCTACGACCAAGGCTGGAAAGCCGGGTATTTCAATCCAAACCGCGATACAACCCAAGCTAGTAGCAATTGGAAGCGCGGAGATGGTTGGGGATTGAACAGCGGCACAGCCGTGGCTGGTTTGCCACTTTACGGCGGTCAGAGCGACTATAACAATCCGAAGACTTTGATGGTTTGGGATGACATCAGCTCTTTTACCCAATCTTTGCAATACAGCGGCTTGGCCACGATCAGTTTGCCCGGGGTCAATTCCGTCAATGACGGCATGCTCTTCACCGTGGGTAACGACGAAAACAACAGTCTTCGCGGCGTGTCGGCCAACAACGCGGCACTGCCGGATGGATCCGGTTGGTATGTGGCTGTTCGCGACATTGAAACCAGCAAAGCTGATCCGACGGTTTATGCCACGGATGGTGCCAGCGACGCCGGATCAAGTTTCTCCTTTGTTTACATTCCCTACAATGCCGACAATTTTGTCGGGGGGCAGATTGGCACCAACGGGGCCACTCTTCACGGTCCGACTGGTGGCTACTCGGTGACGCATCTGTCCACCGGGCGCTATGCGGTCACCATTCCTGGGAAGACCGGCACCAACGGGGTGATCCTCCTCCAGAACACCGGCTATACCGCCACCCCGGTTGGTCAGGACACGTTCGGCAATCCCTTCACTAATGTTGTGGATAACAGCTATATGTCCTACGAATATGGGGGCTCCAATACATTCATTGTGGAATCCAGATATGTGGATGCCTCGGGTGGCGGTGAGGGTGTGGTCAAGCTGCGCGACGCGGCGTTCAACTTCGTCTATGTGGATTTCATTAATGCTATCGCTCCGCCGGGAACCATTCCGCCGGTGCTCACGCTGCATAAGACCGGCAACACGGCCACGGTATCTTGGACGAACGGGGCTGGTTTCATTCTGCAGAAGACCTCCACCCCCAATATCTCAGGTTCCTGGGTGAATGTGGGCACTGCCAATCCCTCAGCGTCCATCGCCCTGACTGGCACTCCGCAGTTCTTCCGGGTGCGCAGCCCTTAATTGGGGCAGGGGATTGGACCGAAGCTGATTTGCATTGGCCAAGTCCGGTCAAATTATAGGCTGCGGGTTCGTCGGGACCCGCAGCCCTCTCTTTTTAGCCACAGGCTTTTTTTATAGATTTACGAAATATCCTTTGTTTCAAGCGCATGAACCCAAGCCGACACGCATTTGCAGATTTCATCACCACCCAATCCGCCCAAATTGCGTTGGACGAATTCCTCATCAACCTGAGCCTGACCGGGTTGATGGCGTTCTTGTTGGGCCGGGTGTATGTGAGGTGCGGCAGCACTTTGTCCAATCGGCACCTCTTTGCCCGCAACTTCGTCCTGCTCGCCATGACCACGATGCTGATCATCACCATCGTTAAATCATCGTTGGCACTCTCTCTTGGCCTGGTGGGCGCGCTATCGATCATCCGCTTTCGTGCAGCCATCAAGGAACCCGAGGAATTGAGCTACCTCTTTCTGGCCATCAGCTTGGGGTTGGGTTTTGGCGCGTCCCAAACACTACTCACCTCCGCCGGATTCATCGCCATCACCGCCATTCTCGCCTTGAAACACCTCGTGCGGGGGAAGGTCGAGCGCCCCAACCTCTTTCTCACTGTGAGCAGTCCGATTGGTGCGAAGGTGAGCTTGTCGAAAATCATCACGGTGCTTGAGCGTCATGCCACCGGTAACGCCCTGACCCGGTTTGACGAGACTCCGGAGCATCTGGAGGCCTCATTCCGGGTGCAGTTTGGCAATCTTGAAAAGCTGCATTCCTGCAATAGCGAACTGCGCGGGTTGGCCCGGGAGATTCATATCAGCTATCTGGAAGAGCGCGGCATTGGAGCTTAGCAGGTCTTCGGATCCCATGTCACAATCGACCGAATCTTACAGATACGAAAGAAAGTTTCTCGTCCCGCGTCCATTTGCTGTCGAGCCTGGTATCCGGCGCAATCCCGCCTGTTTTTCTCCCATTTATCACCCCCGCGTCGTCAATAACATCTATCTCGATTCCCCCGGATTGCGTTTTTATTTCCACAGCGTCGATGGGGCTCCGGACCGGATAAAAGTGCGGATTCGATGGTATGGGGAGTTGCTCGGTATTTCTTCCCGGCCGGTTTTGGAGTTTAAAATCAAGCGCGGTTTGCTGGGCACCAAGGAATCCTTCCCCCTCAAACCGTTGCATTTGGACGAAACGTTCACGCAGGCTTCTTTGCAGCGGATCCTGCGGGATTCAGACCTGCCCCCTCACGCCTGGCAGGTCGTAAACAGGCTGGAGCCGGCCCTGATTAATCGTTACCGGCGCAGCTACCAACAATCGGCAGACCGCAAGTATCGGCTTACTCTGGATTCGCATCTCGAGTTCCACCGTGTCCGCACGGGCCGGAACTCGTTTTTCGGCACGGTCCGCCATGTCCCATTTCAGGTGGTCGAACTCAAATACGATCAAGCCTATGCGGAAGGGGCCGACGGGGTTTCCCGGGCTTTGCCGTTCCGAATGACCAAAATGTCTAAATACACCCATGGCATGGATAGTGTGGATGGCTTCTGAATACTGAACTGCTCCAGCTCCGTAATCGGCGGATAAAACTCATGTCTCTTATTAGTTCTATGCCACTAGAGCCTGTAAAATCCGGGGGCAACCGAATCCGTTTTAGTCTTTCGCCGTCGGCCTTCGTTTGCATTCTTGGCGCCTTTGTCGTGGCGGGCTTGGCCCTTCAAAGGATCCTGCATCTTAACGAGCCCCGGCATCCGCCCATACTTATCACCGAGTTTTGCGCCCATAACGGCACCGGGATCCGTGACGAGGATGGGGATCACTCGGATTGGATCGAGCTTTACAATGCCGGCGCGCAAGCGGTGAATCTTCAGGACTGGTCTCTGACGGACAAGGCGGGTGCGTTGGCGCGCTGGCGCTTTCCGGCGGTTCAACTGGCACCACAGTCTTATCTGTTGGTTTTCGCCTCCGGCAAGAACCGGCACACCACCGGTTCGGAATTACACACCAACTTCAAACTGAACGAGAACGGTGAATATCTGGCGTTATACCCGCCGGCCGGCACCGTTGCCGCCCAGGAATATCTCCCGAAATATCCACGCCAGAAAAGGGATGTCTCCTTCGGCTTGTCGCCCCAAGCAATAGCGGATGGGGGCCCCTTAAGGGCATCGATTCAGGGACATTGCTATTTCTCAAATCCAACCCCGGGCCGGCCCAACCAAACCGGCTTGGTCGGTCTGGCGGGGGAAGTGCGGATCAGTCAGAGCAGCGGTTTTTATGAGGCGCCATTTAAACTGACCCTCGCCTGTAAAAGCCGGGGAACAACAATCCACTACACCCTGGATGGATCCGCTCCATCCCCGACCAACGGAATCCCCTATCATCAGGCGATTGAGATTCGAGGCTCGGTCATCCTTAGGGCCATCGCGTTTGCGCCGAACCTTGCTGACAGTGAGGTGGAAACCCGGAATTACCTTTTCCTTTCCGACGTGCTCAAACAAAACAACGATCATGTCCCAAAAGTCTGGGGATTGCAGGACGGTTGGATCGCGCCGGCCCATTACGCCATGGCTCAGGAAATCGTGGGCGATCCGCTTTATCGCAGCCGCCTGGAGCGCGGACTGCGGGCTATTCCGTCAATCATGGTGGTGATGGATCCGGAGGCTTTGTTCGCTGCGGACAGGGGGATTTACACGCACACCATGCTCGATGGCCGGGACTGGGAGCGGCCTGCCAGCGTGGAGATGCTCGATGGCGAGGGCGGGTTTCGTGTCAATTGCGGGGTGCGGATTCAAGGCGGGTGGTCCCGGCGCCCGCTGGAAAGCCCAAAACACTCCATCCGTCTTGTTTTTAAAAAGGACTATGGCCCGTCAAAGCTGACTTATCCCCTGTTCGGCACCAACGGGGCGGTGGACTTGGACACCGTGATTTTGCGTGGGGGGAATAACAACACCTGGTTGCACTGGAATTTTGAGGAGCGGCGGCGTGCTGATTATTTGAGGGACGAATGGGCGCGCCAAACTTTCCAGGCTATGGGCTGGCCCGCCGCCCGGGGCCGCTTCGTTCACCTCTATCTCAACGGTCTTTACTGGGGCTTATACAACTTGTGCGAGCGACCCAGCGCCCCCTTCATGGCCGGCGTCCAGGGCGGGGCGAAGCGCGATTATGATTCCATGAACGCGGGCAAAATGTTGTCGGGCGACAAGTCGGCTTGGAATCGTATGATGGCGCTGGCCAATGCCGGTCTGGGCGATGAACACAGTTACCGAACCTTTCAAGACTTGGTGGACGTCCCCGAATTGACCGATTATCTCATCCTGAATTTTTACGGCGGCAACGACGATTGGGACCGCTCCTCCAATTGGTATGCGGCCCGCTCGCGCCGCCCCGGCGGCCGCTATCAATTCCTGCCCTGGGACGAGGAGCGCACACTGGAAGGAATCAATTTCAATTCAATGGATTTTGATGACGACCAATCCCCGCCGCGCCTCTTTCATAAACTTGCCGAGAATCCGGAGTATCGGATGTTTTTTGCCGACCGGGTTCAGCATCTCTTGTTTAACAATGGCCCCTTGACCAGTGACCCGGCCGCCAAGCGCTACGAGGATCTGGCTCTTGAGATCAAGGATGCCGTGGTGGCCGAATCGGCCCGGTGGGGGAGTTACCGCCGCGATGTTCATCAATACAAGCTTGGCCCTTACGAGTTTTACAACCCCGATGAGCACTGGCAGCCGGAGGTAAGAAGGCTGCTGAGCGACTATTTCCCGCAAAGACCCGATGCGGTCGTCAGGCAATTCCGAAAAGCCGGCCTCTATCCCAAGATCGATGCGCCCATGTTCCGAGTGGCCCAAGGGCATCTCATTTTAACGGCCAAAACCGGTCGGATTTTTTATGCCAGCGGAGGTAAGGATCCCCGGACTCCTGGCGGACACCTCTGCTCTGAATCCATGCAGTATGCTCAACCCATACCCATCGTGCCGGGACGGACCCTTAAGGCGCGGGCGTTGACCGGCCCGCCGGATTCCTTGGAGTGGAGCGCCTTGATCGAATTTTGATGGGCTGCTGATATGTCCGTTTAAATTTCCGGAGGTAACTCGAGGGGGAGCGTTTCAATCGGCCTTGGGCTTTAATCCGGCCCGCACTCCAGTCCTAGTTATAGCGCAGGGGCTTTGGGCGAAGGCGAAGTCTTCCACAACCCGACCCTCGATCAGATGTTCCTGGATGATGCGTTCAAGCACTTTCGAAGTGCATGAGTGATACCATATTCCTTCCGGATACACAAGGGCGACCGGGCCGATTGCACAGACCCGCAGGCAATTGGCTTTAGTGCGATAGACCAGCGGTTGCGGGCCGACCAGATTCAATTCCTTGAGGCGCCGTTTAAGAAAATCCCAGGCCTCAACCCCTGCCGCCCTGGGCGCGCACTTGGCCTCGGCCGGATCGGCGCATAAGAAAATATGGCGGCAAAACCGATCCAAACCGAGCGCGGAGCTGGTGATCTCCAGCTGTTTTAACAGTTCGTCGCGGGGCTTCATTCTGGAGCAGGAGCTTAGGTTTCTCCCCGCACCTGCGCAAGCATTTGGGCACACCGGGTTGGGATCGATTTTGCTTGCGGCACGATTACTCTGGACGGGTAGCCGTATGGGAAATTTTGAACCGCTTTCAAGGTCTTTTTATAAACCCACCGCCGAGGCGGTCGCTCCGGCCTTGCTCGGACACTATCTCATCCGCCACTCCGAAGGCGCATTTTGCGGCGGACTGATTGTGGAGACGGAGGCTTACCTGATGGATGACCCGGCGTGTCATGCTTCGCGGGGAATAACCCCCCGTAACCAGACGATGTTCGGTCCGCCGGGACATGCTTATGTGTATATGATTTACGGCTTTTATTTTTGCGTCAATGCGGTGTGCCAGCCGCACGGCGTTGCGGAGGCGGTATTGATCCGCGCAGTGGAGCCGGTTTTTGGCGAGGCTCAAATGCGTTCCCGCCGCCCCGTAAAGACAACGCATGCCCTCACCAGCGGGCCTGGCAAGCTTTGTCAGGCCTTGGACATCACAAGGGGATTGGATGGGGTGGATTTATGCCGTGCGGATTCGCCGCTGTTTATTGGGCGGAACCCCGATGCGGAAGAAATCCGGCGCGAACGGGGCCCGATGCTCAAGACTACGCGCATCGGAATCACCAAGGCTGCGGGGTTGCCGTTGCGATTTCATCTGCCTGGCAGTCTGTTTGTTTCCCGGCGCTAACTTTACTTGGCGATTGGGGATGGGATTTGCGGGATTTTTCGCGGCCACGTCCCCGAACTTTTGGTCACCTCCACCCTTCGGTCAGGGCAGAGGCCAGGCCGAATTCGGTGGCGGCGAGTAGGGCTAGGTGTGATCGCCAACTCCTCGTCGCAAGAGTCCTGTGAATGTTAAATGAGCAATTCATACTCAGCCCACTATCAACAAAATGCGTTCTTTATCAAATACCTAGGCGAAAAATAGAAAAATGGGGCCGCTGCCTTTACCGTGAACCGCGCGGCGGCATTCGTGACCCCCAAACCACCCGCCTGCCGAAGCGGCGCCGCGCCCCCAGCCCAACGCCTCGTCCGCCTCTGCGGGCGGGACCACTCCGCGCTGCTGGCGTTGAAGAGGTCGCTGCTGCACCAAGCCTTCACCGGAGAGTTATAATGATGATCTTTTGCGGGAAGGGGTTGGCCGATATTTTCCTATTATTCGAGGCCTTTTTGCCCCGGAAAATATGCTGGGTTGGTCTTACTTCCCATCCTGAGGCGTTCCGCAATCCATGCCAGCGTCATCGTCGTCTCGCACGGCAACCGTTGCGCGATGAAGACTTTCAACGGGTCATCCTCGCGCTTGGGTGTTCGCCCGTCTCCGGGCGCACTCCTGGGAAAAGGCTGGTGTGGAAGCGAAGCTGAGAGCACAGGGTTTCTTCGCCGCGCTGCGGTGGCGGCGTGGATCTCCATCAACCCATCAGGCACGAGGTGAGAGCCGACCCTTTGTTAGCCGCGAACAATCGGAGCATCGTCACCGAAAAAACAGGGAGAAGACACCGGAGGGAATCACCCCCCGGCGGCAATCGTCCGGGAAGGTGGGCAACGGGAGGGCTATAGTTTTTGCGAGACAGTCAGCGCGTTGCGAGGAACCCCACCAGAGTGCAGGCAATGGCGATGAAAGCGGCGACGAGCGATTCGCCGGCGACCAAGCCCGAGGCGACGGGGATGGAGTAGCTATCCGAATTCTTCCGGTTCCACTTTTGCCAGAGTGTGACGATGAGTGCGCCAATGAGGAAAGAGAGGCAGTTTTGGAAGGGAACGACCCATGCCAGTCCCAAGCCCATGGCGGAGGGGAGGAAGCGCTGGGTTTTGGGGTGGATTTTTTCGATGAGCGGCAGTGCGACGCCAGCGAGCGCGCCGATCACGATGGCCCAGAGTGCGGTGCGGGGCAGCATATGCACGCCTTGGGTGAGGAGGTCGGCGACGGCCTTCCACATGTTGGTGGCGGGCGGGTTGAAGGCCTCGAGGGTTTTCTTGTCCGGCACCATGAGATACCAGGCGGGGACGACAGCCAGGACGCCGAAGAAGATGCCGCTGAACTGGGCTAGGAACTGTTTGCGGGGATTTGCGCCGAGCAGGTAGCCGCTTTTCAAATCCGTGAGTAAATCGGCGGCGGCGCCGCCGGCTGCAGCGGTGGTGCCGGCGGCCATCAGGTTGGTGGATGCGATGCCTTGGGCTCCGGGCAGGACGGCATAAAGGAGTTGGGTGAGTTTGCCCATGGCGCCGATGGGTGTGGTATCCGTCTCACCGGTGGCGCGGCAGCAGACCAAGGCTGCGACAAAGGAAAACGCGACTGACAGCAGGCCAAGCCAGACGGAGATATGGAAGGCGAAGTATTGGACTGTGACCAAGCCGACTGTGATGGGCACCAAGCCGATGAAGAGCCAGGAATTGGGGACTTCGATGGCATCCATGGCGTCATGGTGTGTGGTGCGTTCGTCCTTTTTGAAAAGCATGAAAGCGCGAGCCACGGTGCGCCAGTTCAAGGCCATTTGGGCCAAGCTGGAGAAGACCATGATTGCCGTGCCGCCCCACAGGGCCCAGCGGATGGGGTTGAAGTTCCCCTCCGGGCTGAGTTTGAAGGAGGGCACCCATCCCTCCATGCCTGCGTTGGAGGCGTCGAGTCCCACGAGGTGGGGTGCGATGACAAAATAGAGGAGTGCCGAGCCGGCGAACATTGAGAGCGACACGCGCAGGCCGGTGATCATGCCCGCCCCGATCAGGAGGACGCTTGGCTCGAAGGCGAAGCCCTGCATTTGTCCGCGGACCAGGGGGTTGAGCCAGAGGGGAAAGGCAAGGGTGTCGGGGAGGAAGAGGACGGACTGGGTTTTTTCGAGCCAGCCGGGCAGGCGGTTTTTGGCTTTGAGCTGCCCGGACAGTTCGCCGTAGGAGTGGAGCAGGCCGATGCCGCTGCCGAGGATCAGGGAGATGAGCAGTGAGTAGGCTTGTTTGACGGCTTGGGCTCCCTTTGAGTAGAGGCTGCGCAAGGTTTCGGCCGTGGCGATGCCTGAGGGGAATCGGAGCTGCTCGTGGTTGATCATCTGGCGCTTCATTGGGATGGCGAGAAAGACGCCCAGTGCGGCGGTGAGCAGGGCGAAGGCCCCGGCCACATACCAGGGTTGCTGCACGCCGGTGATGAGCAGCAGTGCCCCCAGGCAGGTGGCCAGTGTGGAGCCGGTCGACAAGCCGGCGGAGGTGGCGGTGGACTGCATGCAGTTGTTTTCCAGAACTGTCATTTGGCTGACCCGGCTGCCGAAGATGGAGCGGACGGTGTTCCAGATGACGAAGGAGATGACGCAGGCGGTAATGGATACGCCAAAGCCCCAGCCCAGTTTGAGCGTGGTATAGAGGTTGGAGACGGCCATGAACATGCCCAGAAACCCGCCCATCAGCACGGCGCGCAGGCTGAGCTGTTTCTGGCGGTCGCCCTTGTAGTAGTGCTGAAACCAGTGCCGGTCTTTTTCCTCAGGCGTGCCGGGAAACCCATCGACCGGCAGATCGAACGTGTCTTCGTTGTGGGTAGAGGGACGATGCGGTGAGGCTTCCGTGCCTAGAGCGAGATCGTTGTCTGCGTTCATGGCCGCAAGTTTCGGCAAGTGGCGCGGCCGGAGCGAGTTTTTTTTGCGGACAACCCACCGTGCTGGCCCCAAGGATCCTGAGGGTTTCGGGACAGTGTTTGTCCCAAATGCTGTCAGCCAAGGGCGACTAAGAGCCTGTCTGAAAAAGAGAGGCGGGCGTTTTCGGCGAGTATAAAACCGAAATA
>CAIQOK010000004.1 GCA_903873415.1 uncultured Verrucomicrobiota bacterium
CGCACTCCGGCAGCCGTCATCCAATACAGATAGCCTAAGTAACCACCCGATCCTGGAGATAGCCCGACATAGCCATCCGTAGTGCTGTTCAAGCGGCTTTGGATATTGCCGGCCACCTGCAGCGCTGCCGTAGGTGTGGAGGTTCCGATGCCGACAGCGCCGCTTCCCTTGATGCGCATGGTTTCGGTAAAGCTGGAGCTGGACCCGTATCCGAAGGCGACATCTGCGGCGCTGCCATCCGTATGAATCTGCAGGAGGTTGTTTTGTATACCTAACCCGAAGTTGTTACCGGAATTGCCATAGAGCGAGATTTTGTCGCCTAACGAGTTGGCGAAGTTCAGGGGAAAGCCGGGGCTGGATTGCCCGATGCCGACAAAGGAGTTAAAGATGGCGTTGCCGCTGACGGTCAGCGAGCTGTTGGCGGTGAGGCTGCCGTTGACGCTGGAAAGAATATTGCTGCCGTTGGCATTGGCGAGGGCGTTGGCATAGGTGCTCAAAAACGAATAAGCCGTGGGCACCAAACGGATGCGCGGGGCGATGGTCACCGTGGCCAACCCTGCGCCGACCCCGGCGACGACAGTCTCGACGTAGCGGTCGGAGGCGTTATTGGTGGCAAAAATACTGGCCACGGCATGGGGCACAGTCACACCGCCGACAACGACGCCGCCGTTGCCTTCGCCGAGCAGGAGGCTGAAGTTGCCGCGATCGACGGTGACCGTCTGGGTCTCCGCCCAAACGCAGGCGCCGCCGGTGGGGGCGGTGTAAATCTTGAGGGTGACGTCATAATTCTTGGGGGTGGTGGCGCCCAAGGCGGTACCGCTGCCGTCGGTGAGAAAACCCTGATACGCGATGCGCTCCGGCGGCGCGCCGCTGGTCTGGGCGCGGGCGGAGGTGGCAGTCCACAGGACCGCCAGGGCCAGCAGCAGGGTGGAAAGGGCCCTCGAAGGCCACACAGGGAGTTTGAATTTGCTCATAATCAGGTCGGTTCGGACGGGTTGCATTTGCGGTTTACAAGAGTGTGATTGCGTTTGCATGGGGAAGAGATCGGGTTAGGGAGCTAACTTAAGAATGGCGATGTCCGAGATGCGGTTCAGGCTGAAAACGCCTTGAGCTTGGAAGCTGCGCTGGTTGCTGCCGGAGCCAAGCACCGTGCACACCTCCTGATAGATCCCGCTCAGCGCGGTGCCGCCGCGCACCCGGCTGTCAAAATCCGTTCCCGGCGGCTGCATGGTGAACGTAAACTGCCGCTGGAGGGTATAGGATTCGGCACCCCGGGGCTGCACTGCCTTGAAACTCGCATCCAGATTGTCGTGATCGGGGTGATAGGTATGAACGAAGGGATTATTAGCGCCGTCATTGTAATCGGTCGTGACGGTGGTGGTAAGGGAGGTGTTGAGAGCGAGCGGACCGCTGAGGGACCACGGGACGTTGCTGGCGCTCCAAGGGAGGTGTGCCGCCGCGATGCACCTGGCCTGGGTGAGATAGGAGGGATGCAGGAGGCTCTCACGATTTCCCAAGATGGTGTTGGTGGCCGGGTCCAACCCCACACACACGCTTTGCAGCAGAACGGCCGGGCCGCCGTTCGTAGGATTGTGAAAAATAAAGCGCAGGGGATAGGCCATGGGCACCGCACCCAGATTGGTGTTGACCGACGAGAGATAGGCACCGGAAGGCAGAACCACCAAACCGCTGGCCGAGTCGAGCGAATAACTGGTAAACTGCCGGGTCAGTGTGGCGATCGAGTTCCCC
>CAIQOK010000005.1 GCA_903873415.1 uncultured Verrucomicrobiota bacterium
AGCCCAGCACTCAGTTTAAATGCTCAACCAATTTACAGAAAAATTCTTGCGCGGTCCCCATTCCTTATCCGCGCGAATTGGGATGTCTAAACCTGCAATATTCGCACTCATATTCCGGCATGCACCACACCTTCCAAGCCCGGCCCGACCTCCAAATCACCCCCGTCGAAAAGATCCGCCTGCCGCTCAAGAGCCGCGACGAGCTGCCGCCGATCCTGGCCGCTCTTCAATAGGTCTGGATGCACCCCGGGCTCAAGGCCGAGATTTTCGCCCTGCTCGAAGCCAAAATCCTCGCCGGCAACCATGCCACCGGTCGCAGGGGTCTGGACCTCTGGCAGATCCTCGTCCTGGGCGTCGTTCGCCTGGGCCTGGACGCCGACTGGGACCGGATGGAGCATGTCGCCAATTATGACACCCTCGTGCGCCAAATGCTCGGCGTGCCCGCCGCCCCATGGGGCCAGGACGACAAGACCTTCGCCCGCCAGACCCTGCGCGACAATGTCGCCCTGCTGGACGACGCGCCTCTCCAGCAGATCAAAGCGCGCATCGCCACGGCGGGACGCGAGTTGTTCGCAAAAAAGGCGGCGCAAACGGAGCGGGAAAGCGGGAAGCGCTTTACGGGATTGCGGCGGCAACACAGCGCGGTGGAGAGCAAGAGCAACAGCCTTGAGCATCACGGGTTGAACCGCTGCCCGGAGGCTGGGATGAAAGGCTACCGAAGGGATGTGTGTTACGGGGTGATGAGCTACAACTTGCATGTGATCGGCCGGGCACTGCTGGCGAGGCATCGGGCGAACGGTCCAACGCTGTCCCTGGAGGCCTGCCAGGTCCGACAGGAGAGGTGTCGACGTGGCCGGAGATTTCAGAGGATTTGGAGAAAGGGCCGGAGGAAAAAACGGCCACATTTCGCCCGTCCTCCGTCCTCAACGCAGCAGAGCGTTTCAAAAACACGCGTTTCCGGCCGAACGCTCAAGAGCACCCAACAACGGATTGCGTGTGAAATCAATCCGTGATCCCTCCGTGTCACCGACCTCTAATTTTATGCTCGCCATTTGTGTGATGTGGTCAGCCGCCTAACGTCCAGAGCCCAGGCGCGCGGGGCTGATGACGTTCTCGACGATAGAGGAACTGCCAGCACCATCCCGCGTTGCCTGCAGCGATTTGTTGGACCGAGCCGCTGCACGGCGGACCTGGCGGAAGGGCTGAGATCCTTTCGAGTTCAACGGTTTGGTTGGCAGTCGGTTTTATTAATTTGGCGGCGGGTGTGATTCCGCGCCCACGGGCACACCCGCCGCTGATGGATACTGACATCCCCTTCAAAGTTCACCTCGTTTGTCAAACTCAAATATTTTTGCGCTCCCATCAGAGGGAATTACGTCCACCAACCGGCCATAAAGACCGCCTGGTTCGCCCCCCGGGGGAATATGGGTCGGTCACGGGACGGCAGCAAAATCAGGACGTGCTTGACCAAGCAGCGGTTGGCCGACCGGCCCAATCCGGCAGACTTTGGCGCAACCGCGTCCGGAAGTTTTCTTTGACTTTGATCCCGGTTCGCGCACAGTCGGGCTCAGGCAACCTATGATCGCTTTTCTAACCGGATTGGTCGCAGGCACGGTTCATGTCCTCACCGGACCGGACCACCTGACTGCCATAGCACCGCTGGCGGTTCGGCAGCCGCGTCGCGCTTGGATTCCCGGGATGCGATGGGGCCTTGGGCACTCCTCTGGAGTTATGGTGGTGGGATTGCTTTCCCTCTGGTTACGGGAGCGTCTGCCCTTGGCCTGGTTGTCCTCGGCTGGCGACCGGGTGGTCGGCGTGATGCTCTTTGGCATCGGGCTCTGGGCCTTGCGCCGGGCCCTCAAACACAATGTCCACGCCCATGAACACCAGCATGACGGCGACCGGCACGTTCATTTCCACGTGCACGACGCCACGCCAAAAAAACACGGACAACCCGGAACCCATCGGCACACCCATGCGGCCTTCGCCATCGGCACCCTCCATGGTTTGGCGGGCAGTTCGCATCTGCTTGGAATCCTTCCGATGCTGGCCCTGCCAACCCGTTCGGAGGCGTTGACCTACCTGCTGGCCTTTGGCGGGGGCACCGTGCTGTCTATGGCGGCTTTTTCGTGGGGCATGGGCTTTCTGGCCCTGCGCTTCCAGAACAGCGCAAAAATCTATCGAGGGCTCATGAGTGCCTGCGCCATAGCGGCCATGGCCATCGGCTGCCTCTGGTTTACCGGCAAGAGCTGGTGACCCTGCAAATCTCCACTTGCCAATGGGCTCGGCCATTTGGCATTTTCCGACATGGCAGCCACCAAATCGCCCGATAATTTCGATTCGCAGTTTTACAAACCCGCCGAGGCTTTCTTCACCGCCTACAACAGCATCGGCCTCACGTTCGATGACCTGACCTTGGCCACCCTCTACTCCGAGGTCCTCCCCAAGGATACCCAGTTGGACACCCAGCTGGCCGACGGTTTGAAACTCAACATCCCCGTCGTCTCCTCGGACATGGACACGGTGACTGAATCGCGCATGGCCATCGCCATGGCCTTGAACGGCGGTCTGGGACTCATCCACTACAACATGCCCGAGCGCCAGCAACTCTCCGAGGTCAGCCGCGTCAAAAACCATGTCCACGGCCTGATCCAAGACCCTATCAAGGTGGCTCCGGACCAACTGGTCGGCGATGTGCTGGAGCTCATCGAGCAGCGGAAGTTCGGCTTCAGCACCTTTCCAGTAGTGGATGCCTCGGGCAAATTCATCGGCCTGCTCTCCAGCCACGTTGTCAAACCACGTTATGCCAAGCAACGCGTCGCCGACTCGCTCACACCACGCGCTCAAGTCCAGACGATCAGCAAGAAAGAGCTGGGGAAAAATCCGATCGCCCGGGCCGACAAGTTCTTCACCGAGCACCCAGGCATCCACAAACTCATCGTGTTGGATGACCAAGACCACCTCCACGGCCTGTTCACCATGAGCGACGTGGAACGGATCACTCAGGAACGGGCGGCGCAGTTCCGTCCGGCCCGCGACTCGCAATTCCACCTGCTCTGCGGGGCGGCCGTCTCGGCCACCCGCAACGCCTTCGGCGACCTGGACCGCGAGCGCATCCTCAACCACGTCGGAGGATTGGTGGAACGCGGCGTCAATGTCGTCGCCGTTTCCACCGCCCATGGACACACCAAAGGAGTGGGGGACACAGTGAAAATGCTCCGTGACGAATTCCCAAAACTCCCGATCATCGCCGGCAATGTGACCAGCGCCACCGGGGTGGAATTCCTTGCGGACTGCGGAGCAAACATCATCAAAATCGGCCAGGGCCCGGGCTCGATCTGCACCACCCGGGTGGTGGCGGGGGTGGGCATCCCCCAGATGACCGCGCTTTTTCTGAGCTCCCGCGTGGCGGCCAAAAAAGGAGTCACTCTCTTGGCCGATGGCGGCATCACCAAATCCGGGGATCTGGTCAAGGCGCTCACACTGGCCCACGCGACAATCTGCGGCGGACTGCTGGCCGGATGCGCCGAGGCGCCCGGGGAGGTGGTGGAAATCGGCGGCAAGCTTTACAAGCAATATCGCGGCATGGGCAGCATGTCGGCCATGAAAGCAGGCTCCGCAGCCCGCTACGGACACAGCACGCATTCCACCCAGAAAATCGCGCCCGAAGGTGTGGAAGCCCTAAAAGAAGTCTCCGGATCGGTCGACCGTGTCCTGGGCCAACTGATCGGCGGCATCCAGTCGGGAATGGGCTATCTCGGAGCGGCGAATCTCACGCAGCTGCGTGAAAAAGCCCGCTACATAAGGGTCAGCCCGGCCGGGCAGCGCGAAGCCGCCCCTCATGATGTCGTGGAAATAAAAACGGGAAACTAAGCCCTATAAGGGGGGAGGATTGACGGCGGATTTGGCAGCAGTTTTCTCCAATTCCGCCACCCGCCGCCGCAACTCCGGCAGATGCTGGATGGCGATGAGCTGGCGCTTGGTCTGACGATCGGGCTGGGCCGGGTAGCCAAACCACTTCTCCCCGTCGGGAATGTTGTGCATGACCCCGGACTGGGCGGCGACGGTGACATGATTGCCCAGCTTGAGATGCCCGCCGATCCCGGCCTGACCGGCCAGTACCACGTAATTGCCCAGCTTGGTGCTGCCAGCAATCCCGGTCTGCGCCACCACCAGACAATGTTCGCCTATCACAACATTGTGGGCGATCTGAACGAGATTATCGATTTTCGTGCCCCGCCCAATGGTCGTCGCCCCCAACGCGCCGCGGTCCACCGTGACGTTGGCTCCAATCTCGGCATCGTCGCCGATGATGACATTTCCGACCTGCGGAATCTTGAGATGGGACCCCGAATCAGGCACATAACCGTAACCATCCGAGCCGATCACGGCCCCGGCATGGATCCGAACGCGCTGCCCCAACTGGGTGCGGGGATAAAGAGTGGCGTTGGGAAAGAGCTGGGAATCGTCCCCGATCCCGCACCCCGCGCCGATGTGATTAGATCCGTGCAATGCCACGCGGGCCCCGAGGTGAACTTTTTCGCCCACCACGCAGAACGGCCCGATATGGGCCGTGGGGTCGATGCTGGCCGAATCGGCCACCACGGCGCTGGGATGGATTCCTGCCGGCAAAACCGGTTCCGGGAAAAAGAGGGCCAGGGCCCGGGCAAAGGCCACGCGGGGCTGCGCCACCCGAATCAGGGTTTTTACAGAACTGACCGCCAAAAGGTCCACGATGACGGCGGCGGCGGCCCCCTGCTCGGCCAGAACCAGATACTCGCCACTCTCAGCAAAAGTTAGATCACCGACTCTAGCCCGGTCGGCGGGGGCAAAACCGGACAAGACAACGGAAGGATCACCAAGAACCTCGCCTTGGAGTCGGTCGGCAATTTCAGCGGCAGTGAAGGACATAAATAGATTGTGCTCGGCAAATCAGATGCCATTGACTTGAGAAACGGGCGTCACTATAAAGTCCACGGCTGCGAATTCAACTCCTACTTTATGACCAAAACTCTCCGGATCGGCATGGTTGGGTACCGCTTCATGGGCAAAGCCCACTCCAACGCCTGGCGCCAAGCCCCGCGCTTCTTCCCGCTTCAGGCCGCAATCGAGATGCACACCCTTTGCGGCCGCAATGCCGCCGGAGTCGAAGCCGCCCGCTCCCAATTGGGCTGGCAACATGCCTCCACCGACTGGCGATCCCTCGTCGAATCGCCTGACATTGACATAATTGACATCACCACGCCCAATGATAGCCATGCGGAAATTGCGATTGCCGCAGCGAGGAACGGCAAACACGTGCTCTGTGAAAAGCCGCTGGCGCTCACAGCCAAACAAGCACGCCTCATGCTGGCCGCGGCCCAAAAAGCCGGCATCGTCCACATGATCTGCCACAACTACCGCCGCATCCCCGCCATCGCCCTGGCCAAAAAACTCATCGACGAAGGGGCGCTGGGACAGATCCACCATTACCATGCCCGCTATGCGCAGGACTGGAGCACAGATCCGCAAAAGCCTCTGGATTGGCGGATGCAGAAAGACATTTGTGGCAGCGGTGCCAACGGGGACATCAACGCCCACATCATCGACCTTGCACGCTATCTCGTGGGAGAATTCAATGAGATCTCCGGAATGATGCAGACCTTCATTACGGAACGCCCTCTGGCTGAGGCAATGGACAAGACCACACATCCCCGATCCAAGGCGGGTAAAACCGGCCGGGTGACCGTCGATGACACGGCACTGCTCTTGGGGCGCTTCAAGAACGGTGCGGTGGCCAATCTGGAAGCAACCCGCTTCGCCTGGGCCGGAAAAACCATATCGCCATAGAAATCAACGGCAGCAGGGGTTCGCTGGCGTTTGATTTCGAAGACATGAACCGGCTGAAGTTTTTCGACAACTCCAATCCGGCCGACCGCCAAGGGTTCCGGGACATTCTGGTGACCCAGCCCGGAGGCACCCACCCCTACTTCGCCCAATGGTGGCCGCCGGGCCACATCATCGGCTATGAGCATACCTTCATCCATGCCATTGCGGATTTTGTGAATGCCTGCGCGGGCGGACAACCGATCCAACCCACTTTTGAAGACGGCTGGAAAAACCAGCAGGTCCTCGACGCGGTGGAACGCTCCGCCAAGTCCGGACGCTGGGTTAAGCTTTAGTCTCGGTGCCTCCGCAAACAAGCCCCTGTCCAGAATGGATAAGCTGGTGGAACCGAGGAGCGCTTCGGCTGCGTTGACAGAGCCGGTGCGGGAAACGTAGTTTGCAAGTTGATGTTTGATCTTGTAGCACCCTATACCCCCGCCGGCGACCAGCCTCAGGCAATTGAGAAGCTCACCGGAGCCTTGTTGTCGGGAGCCAGACATCAAACACTGCTGGGCGTCACCGGCTCGGGCAAGACCTTCACCATCGCCAACACGATCAAAAATGTGAACCGGCCGGCGCTGGTGCTCTCCCACAACAAGACCCTCGCCGCGCAGCTCTACGCCGAGTTCAAGGGCTTCTTCCCCAACAACGCCGTCGAATACTTCGTCAGCTATTTCGACTACTACCAGCCCGAGGCCTATATCCCGCGGACCGACACCTTCATCGAAAAGGACTCGAGCGTGAACGAGGAGATCGAGCGCCTGCGCCTTTCCACCATGAGCTCGCTCTTTTCCCGACGCGATGTCGTGGTGGTGGCCAGCGTCTCCTGCATCTACGGCATCGGCAGCAAAGAGGATTACGAGGCGATGGTCATCCCGATCCAGGTCGGCCAGGAAATAGCGAGGGATCAACTGCTGCAGCGCCTGGTCGAGCTGCAATACAACCGCAACGACATCGCCTTCGAACGCGGCCAGTTCCGAGTCCGCGGCGACGTGGTCGAAGTGCGCCCCGCCGGGCGGGAGGACGGACTGCGGGTGGAATTTTTCGGGGATGAGATCGAACGGATTACCCGGTTTGAACCCCTGACCGGGGATCAGAACGAGTCGCTCCAGACGGCATGGGTTTTTCCAGCCAAGCAATACGTGGCCCCGAGCGACAAACTGCGCCCGGCGCTGCTGTCCATCCGCGAGGAACTGGGCCACCGCATCGCCTGGTTTGAGCAGCACGGCAAGCTGCTGGAGGCTCAACGGATCAAGATGCGCACCGAATATGATCTGGAGATGATGGAAGAGATGGGCTTTTGCTCAGGCATTGAGAATTATTCGCGCCACCTCGCCGGAAGGCCTGTGGGCTCCCGTCCCTATACGCTGTTCGACTTCTTCCCCAAGGATTATCTCCTGGTCATTGACGAGTCGCACGCGACAGTGCCGCAGATTGGTGGCATGTATGCCGGCGACCGCTCGCGCAAGTCCGTTCTGGTCGAGCACGGTTTCCGCCTGCCCAGCGCCCTGGACAACCGGCCGCTTAATTTCGAGGAGTTTCAGGAGCTGCAGAACCAGACCATTTACGTCAGCGCCACCCCAGGCCTAAAGGAGTTGGAATGGTCCAAAAATCTGGTCGTTGAACAGATCGTCCGTCCCACCGGCCTCATCGACCCGAAGATCACCATCAAGCCGCTCAAGGGGCAGATCGACGATCTCATCAACGAGGCCCGACAGCGGGCCGACTCCAGGGAGCGGGTGCTGGTCACGACGCTGACCAAGCGCACTGCGGAAGAGCTGACCGATTATCTGCGCGAGGTCGGTATCAAGGTTCAATACCTGCACAGCGACATAGATGCGATCCAACGGGTGGAGATTTTACGTTCCTTGCGCAAAGGCGAATTTGATGTGCTCGTTGGCATCAATCTGCTCCGGGAAGGCTTGGACCTGCCGGAGGTGTCCCTGGTGGCGATTCTGGATGCCGATAAGGAAGGCTACCTGCGCAGCGCCACAAGCCTGATCCAGACAGCCGGACGCGCGGCACGGCATCTCAACGGGGAGGTGATCCTCTATGCTGATGTGAGGACGCAGAGCATACAGAAATTCCTGGCCGTCTCGGATTACCGCCGCCAACGGCAGGAGGCTTACAACAAAGAACACAACATCACTCCTCGCAGCGTCCAGCGCGAGGTCGAATCCAGCCTGGCCTCAGCCGCTTATCAACAGGAGAGCAAGGCTGTGTCGGTGATCAACGATGCGGGGGGCAATTTCGACGTGACCGAAACCCTGCGCGAGCTGGAGGCTGAGATGCTTGAGGCGGCGAACAATCTGGAATTCGAGAAGGCCGCCCTGCTGAGGGACCAAATCAACGAACTCAAACGCACTCTGGGCGGCCAAGGTGGCGGATCGCAACCGGGCCCCGCTAAAAACACAGGCTATCGCAAGTCCGGCAGCGGCCCCGCCGCCCGGCGGCGGGGCCGGGGTTAGCCCCGCTTTTTAGGAGCTTCACATTTTCCAGATGCGCGGATGCCTTTTCAGGCTTATTGCTTTCACATGTCCGGTTCATCGCGAATCAAGGATCAGCCAACCAGTGAGAGGCCGCGTGAACGGCTCGCCCTGCTCGGTGCCAAAGCACTGAGTCCAGCCGAGCTGGTCGCCATCATCCTCCGCACCGGAGTTCAGGGCACAAATGCGGTCGAAATCGGCAAGCAACTCATCCAGAAGTTCGGCTCCCTGCAGATTCTGGCTCGCTCGTCGCTGGCAGATCTCCAGCAGATCAAAGGCGTTGGAAGGGATAAAGCGGTGACACTGACAGCCGCCTTCGCTCTGGCCCAAAAAATGGCCGACGAACTCATGGCCGATTCCCCCATTCTGGATACGCCCGAAAATGTCGTCCGGGTAATGCGCGGACAAAATCTGCTCCGCGAGGTGGAGCAGCTCCAAGTCCTCCTGCTCAACACCCGCAAGCGGCTGATCAAGGAGGAGAAAATTTCCGACGGCACACTCGACACCGTGCTGGTGCATCCGCGCGAGGTGTTCAAAGCCGCCATCGCCGCCAACGCCTCGGCCATCGTCCTCGTCCACAACCACCCCAGCGGCGACCCCACCCCAAGCGAAGCCGACATCAAGGTGACGCGAGATCTCATCCGCGCCGGCCAGGTGTTGAAAATCGAGGTCTTGGATCATGTCATCATCGGCCGCGCCACGCAGGACCGGGTCAAGGATTACGCTTCCCTGCGGGAACTGGGTTATTTCTATTGAATTGATGGTGCTTGGGTTTATCAACGCTGCTCAGGCGGGCGCAGCTGGTTAAGGATCCCCTCTCAGCAGACCCGCCCTTGCCGTCTGTCCAAAGTTGCTGCGCCCGAGGATGGACGCGCTCCGCCACGACCGTCCCCGAGTCGAAAGCGGTTTTTGGGTCAGGCCCCAAAAGGGCGCGATTGGATGCGACGCGGATCATGAATGACGCAAAAAGAGTGAATCGAACCGCCCGGAAGAAATCGCCCCTGCGCCTGCCGATTTGCAACAGCTCGAATCCGCCCGTATGACTGCGCTCTTTTTCGCCGGGCTGGCAAGTCCGGCTTTGCGGCAAGAAAACCACCAGCAGCCGGAGCATGAACCGCCTCTTCCAACCGCACCCCACCCGAACAATTTTCCAAGATGCAAGAAGCCGCCGCAGCGGTTGAAGCGCATTGGTTTGGCTTTACACCGCACCGAAGCGAGGTGTAAATGGAATCAGACACGCGACCCCACGAATGCCGATGCGATGATGATGACTGGCTGCATAACCCGAACTCTCTTGCTACTATGGCTGTTACCCATGACCGCCCATGCCGCGCTGCCCTTGCCCGACTTTGTCCGCGACATCAAGCCGATCCTCACGCAATTCTGCGTAGGCTGCCACGGTGAGAAGAATAAAGCGGGGCTTGATTTGCGGGCTTATGCCGACGCCGCGGCGGCGCGCAGTGCAACCAACACATTCGCAAAAGTGCTGCGCAATCTCGAGGCCCATGAAATGCCGCCCTCAGACCAGCCTCAGCCCAAAACCGCGCAACGCAAACTTATCACGCGCTGGATTGAAACGGAGATTCTGGGCTGCGACTGCGCCCACCCCGATCCGGGCCGCGTGACCCTTCGCCGCCTCAACCGGGTGGAATACAACAACACCATACGTGACCTGCTCGGCGTTGCCTTTCATCCCGCTGATGATTTCCCGGCGGACGACGCGGGCTACGGTTTTGACAACATCGGCGATGTGCTCTCGCTCTCGCCCTTGTTGCTGGAAAAATATCTCACAGCCGCCGGTAAAATTCTCGAGGCAGCCAACTTCCCTCCCCCCTTGGGAAAGGGGAAAAGCGAGAGCAGCGGGTTGAACCAAAACACACCTGCCAAACAAAGCACCCCCCTCAACCCGCCCGCCATAGACTCGAGACTCGAGGCGGCGCAGGAAATCATCGGCCACTTCGCCCGGCGGGCCTACCGCCGGCCGGTCACACTGGAGCAGACCCGGCGGTTGATGAGGTTTTTCGAGGCGGCGAAGGCAAGCGGAAGCGGTTTTGAAGCATCCGTGAAGCGGACTCTCCAAGCCGTGCTGGTGTCACCGAATTTTCTCTTTCGCGTCGAACTGCTGTCGCAACCTGACGACGCCAATTTCAGTTCTCCCGTAGACGAATTCGCGCTCGCATCGCGCCTTTCCTACTTCCTCTGGAGCACCATGCCAGACGATGAATTGTTCACGCTCGCGGAGAAAGGCCGGCTTCGCAAAAACCTTGAGTCACAGGTTCGCCGCATGCTGCTTGACCCAAAAGCACAGGCACTGACCGCCAACTTCGGAGGCCAATGGCTGCAAATCCGCAACCTGGCTTCCGCCTCGCCGGACTCAAAGGAATTCCCAAACTTCGACGAACCGTTGCGGCAGGCCATGGAGTCGGAGACGCAACTGTTTTTTGGCGAAATCGTGCGGCGCAATCGCAGCGTGCTGGAATTCCTGAATGCCGACTACACGTTTCTGAATGAACGCCTGGCAGGGCATTACGGCATCGGCGACGTAAAGGGAACCGAGTTCCGTCGCGTCAACTTGCGCGGAGCCCGACGCGGAGGTGTGCTGACCCAAGCCAGTGTGCTAACCGTCACTTCCCTTCCGACAAGAACGTCGCCGGTCAAGCGTGGCAAATGGGTGTTGGATAATATTCTGGGCACTCCTCCTCCTCCTCCTCCCAACGTGCCCCCCTTTCCCGAAAACCGGGCAGCTGCAGTCAACACCACGATGCGGCAGCGAACGGAGCAGCATCGGGCGGATTCGGTTTGCTCGTCCTGCCACGCGCGCATGGATCCGATCG
Source organism: uncultured Verrucomicrobiota bacterium (assembly GCA_903873415.1). Classification (GTDB taxonomy): domain Bacteria; phylum Verrucomicrobiota; class Verrucomicrobiia; order Limisphaerales; family CAIQOK01; genus CAIQOK01. The sequence goes on from CAIQOK010000005.1 coordinate 11,186, forward strand.
GCTTTGGATTTGAGAACTTCGACGCGGTGGGTGCCTGGCGGGAAAAGGAGGGCGAGTTGCCTATTGATACGGCCGGGTGTCTGACCGGTGGCGAATCGTTTCGCGGGCCGGAGGAATTGAAGAAGATTCTGGCCACAACGCAGCGGGAGCAATTCGTCCGCTGCCTGTCCGGCAAGTTGCTCACCTATGCGCTGGGGCGCGGGCTGGAGTTTTACGACCGTTGCGCGCTGGATGAAATCACGAAAGCGGCGCAGTCGGGGCATTTTCGTTTTTCAAGCCTCGTGCTTGGTGTGGTCAACAGCTCGCCTTTCCAAAACCGCCGCCGGGATGCGAATCGTCCGGCCGCCTCGGACTAGCGCAATCCGCCGGGCCGGAGTGGCCGGGCCCGTCTGACGACTTGCCACTTGGCAAGCCTCGGCCACGCGGACTGGAAACCCGCGATCAAAATCACGCGCTTGCAATATTGGACTGGAGGGTATTTAGTTCCTCCAGTTCACCGCCACCAACAAACTCATGCGAAACAAATGGCAGCTGCCGCGGCGCAGCTTCTTAAGAGGCTTGGGCACGGCCTTGGCTTTGCCCGCGCTGGAAGCCATGCTCCCCGCGACAAAACTGCTCGGCGCATCCGCCGCCGCGACGACCAGCGCGTTTCCCAAACGCATGGCGTTTATCTTCATTCCAAACGGGGCGCATATGCCCGATTGGACACCCAAAGCGATGGGCAGGGAGTTTGAACTGCCGCCGACACTTGAGCCGCTGAAATCGGTTCGCGAAAACCTGCTCGTCCTCAGCGGACTGGCCCACGACAAAGCCCGTCCGCACGGCGATGGCGGGGGCGACCACGCCCGGAGCGCTGCCACCTTTCTCACCGGCGCACAAGCGCGCAAGACCGAGGGGGCGGACATCAAGGTCGGCGTGTCCGTGGATCAGTTTGCGGCGGCAAAGCTCGGCGCGAAGACAAAGTTCCCGTCGCTGGAACTAGGTTGCGACCGTTCCCAGCGGACAGGCAATTGCGATTCCGGCTACAGTTGCGCGTATTCCTTCAACCTCGCCTGGAAGAGCGAATCGACCCCGCTGCCGGCCGAAGTGGATCCGCGGCTCGTCTTCGAGCGGTTGTTCTCCGGCAACGATGCGAGAGAAAACGCATCCAGCCGCGCCGAGCGCCTGGCCTATCGCAGGAGTGTCTTGGATTTCGTGCTGGAGGATGCCCGGCAATTGCAGTCCAACCTCGGGACCACAGACCGGCGCAAGCTCGACGAGTATCTGACCGCCGTCCGCGAGCTTGAGCAGCGCATCGAACGCGCTGAACAGTTCACCACCACGCCGCCCGACTTTTCCAAGCCCGCCGGCATTCCGAAGGATGACGCGCAACACTTACGGCTCATGTATGACCTGATGGCTCTGGCGTTTCAAACCGACACAACGCGCATCGCCTCGTTCATTTTAGCGCACGACGGCAGCAACCGCAGTTATCCTTTCCTAGGCGTTTCGGAGGGCCATCATACCATTTCGCATCACGAGCGAAACACGGAAAAGCAGGCTAAGATCGCCAAAATCAACCGCTACCACGTCACCCAGTTCGCTTACTTCCTGGAAAAACTCAAATCCATCCGGGAAGGCGAAGGCACCTTGCTGGACAACTCGATGATCGTCTATGGCAGCGCCATCTCCGACGGCGATTCCCACAACCACGACAACCTCCCCGTGTTGCTGGCGGGCGGTGGTGGTGGAACAATTCGCCCGGGCCGCCACGTGCGCTATGCCAAAGAAACGCCCATGTCGAATCTCTACGTCTCAATGCTTGAACGCATAGGGGTTCAGACCGGGCGTTTTGGGGACAGCACCGGGCCTTTGAAGGAACTTGCCTGAAATGGTTGCAGCTTCGAGAACGACACGAAGCCATGCGTCCGTTTGCAATCCAGAGGATGGACTTCTCGGCGCTCTAACGCGCCGTCTTCGCAACCCCCAGCGGAATTTTGATCATCTGCCCCACCCGCAACAGGGCGGGATCCAGACCGGGATTGGCGAGCAAAATAGATTCCACAGCGACCCCGGCTTGCCTTGCGATTGCCGACACGGTGCTGCCGGCGGTGACGGTCCAAATCGTTCCCGGTTGGGGAATGGATTGCAGGTCCGGCGGCAGTGAATTGGTTTCTCCGCTTGCAAACGACCGACCTGGGTCAGCGCCGCTTGCCTTACGCAGCGTGGACGGCTTGGGATTACCATCCTTGTCCAGCACGGGAAACCATCGTAGGCGATCGGCCTGAGCGCCAATTGCCGTTGCACGGCAGCGACGAACCAGGGCCTTGTAAAACTTATCAGACACCTCCGGTGAACGGGCCCAGCGGCCGGCCGTGCAAAGAAAACGGGCTGTGTCATCCGAATTATCGGGCATGGACTTGGCCGCCAACCATGCCAGTGCGGCCGCCTTCCCCCACAAATCCAGCGCCTTGCTGCGGTAATGCCAGCGTTCCTCCGGCTCAACCCCGTGCACTGCGGCGCGATCCAGTTCATCCGCGCTGGCATGGTTGATTTTGGCTGACGCAGTATCAGTGGCGCGCCCCTCCCAAGTCACCCCTGCTTCAAAGTCGCCGTGTTCAAGGAACCAATCAGGCTGCAGCTCGGTACCGAACAATTCCATCCCGTTGGTGCGGGTTAGGCTGGCTGCATCCACCATAGCCAGAGTGCGTTGGAGGGCAGGCTGGGTCACATCACAACTGATGTTCAACCGGGAAACCAGCCACTGAAGTTGTCGGGCCCAGTGGGACGGAAAACATCCGCGGGCCTCGTCGTAGCGGGCTTCACGCGCAAGCCGCCGGGCGAGCAAATACCGGATGCGCTGCCGGATATTCAGCGGGCTTTCCCGGTAGTCGTACCCATTCTCAAACTCCAGTTCGTGCCTTGAAGCCGCTGCCGGCCATTCGCGATCGACATAAACCTTGAGTTCATCGGTCGTGAGCACCCGCTCGGCCACATACGCGGCATCCATCCAGTAACCGGAGCGCAGCAGGGCGTCGAGGGCTTCGGTGAATTCGCGGCGGGAGAGATGAAGCACACCCAACTCGCCCAAGACCTGGCGGCCAACGGGAATTGGAGCCGATTCAAGCCCCGGATCCACTTGGAGACTTTGTGCAAAACTGGCGGTTGCGTTGGTGGAGGGAAACTGCTGCGGGAATCGCCGGCTTAGGCGCCTTAACAATCCGGCGGCCTCCGCCGTTCTACCGTCACGGAGCAAAAGTTTGGCCTGCAGCCACTGCGCCACCGGTTCGCCTCCGGCCCGACGAATCCAGCGTTTAGCCATATCCATCCGGCTGGCCTGATATGCCGCCAGCGCCAACTGCTCCGCACTCTCCACATCACCCACCCCGGCCGCCTCCACCGCATCGAGCCAAGCCGTAGTCCGGTCAAAGAAGCAACGGGCCTCGGGAAAAGCCTCCGCATCCTCGGCATGGAGATAGGGATGGCGGGAAATGAGATAGGCGGTAATCACGCGGCGGGTGCGGGGATTTTTTGCCAGCACCTTTAATTGTCCCAACGCGGCATTGGTCTGCGCCAATGCAGCCACAGCGCTGAGCCGAAGCGATTGGACGGCGGTTTTCTCGCCGGCGGCGAACTGTTCGAGATACAATTCGATGGCGCGTTCGTAATCTTTCCGGTCCAGGAAAATCCGCGCCTCCTCTCCGAGGCTGGCGGTGGCCAACCCGAGGGAATCGGCGAATCCCCGCCTAGCAAATTCTCGGACCTGCTGGAAATATTTCAGGGCCTGGGTTTGCTCCAGTCCGCAGACATCCAGATTGATTTGGGCAGCACCGGCGGCCTGAGCCGCACTGCATTTTGCCAGCATGAAAGCGGCCCAAGTGGTTTTGAATTGACGCTCAGCAGGCGGCAACTCCAGCAAACGCTGCCAGCAAAGCCACGCTTGACCCCGCTCGCCCCGATGCCAGGCGATGGCCCCGCTAAAATAAACGGCAAATTCACTCGGCAACCCCGGCGTTGCAGCCAGACAAGGAAATACCGGCGAAGGGTTGGTGGCGGATTGAACGCGACTGCTCTGGGCCTCGGCAATCTCGTTTTCAACAGCCTTCCATTTTTCCTGTGCGGCCAAAAACTCGTCCAACCGCGTCCGCGCCGCACGGTGGCCTTGGAGAATGACGGTGGCTTGTTCCAAAGAAATTTTGCGGCGCCGGAGCGCAGAGGCAAGATCCCCCATTTCGATCCCCACCGACTGGTCTCTTAAGCTCTGCCCGCCTTCGCACCGGACGGCCTGCAGCCGGGTGGAGACCAAACGCATCCGAACCAGCTCGCGCTGAAAATCAGCGACCGGTGCCTGTAACACAGCCTCATCACCGCCATCGAGTAAGTGATTCGGAAAAAATGGGCCGCAGGCAGGAGCCGGGGCGGGCCGGCCAAACTGAATGAGAGCCGCCAGCAAAACAAACGCTTTAATTTTTTTCAACATCCAGTTCCACCTCGGTGTCGCGGTCAAACCTCATCCACCCGACAATCCACCTCTCGCCGGCCGGCAAGCGGACCTGAGCCGAGCGGCATTGCAAAAGAGCAGCCGTGCCCGGCTGTTCCACTAGTTCAAAGCCGCGCAACCCGTCTCCCGCCGACAAACGGGCGCCAGACCAGTTCACCGATAGCTGCACCGGTCCGACCCGGTCAAGTTCACCGTCATTGACCAGGCTGATTTCCAACAACCCTGGCCCAACCCGACGGGCGGCTGCGTGAACTTTTTGCCGCAGTTGATGTCCGGCTACAATGGCACTGAGCGTGGGCCAACGCCAATTCATGTTATCCACCGCGACAGGCAGCCGATACCAGATAATGCCGCGCAAAAAGGGCGGCGGATTCGCATTCCACCCCTGCACAAGCCGGCTCATCGCCGCAGGGTCGGTGCGCAACTCGCGAATCTGACTGCCTTCAGGCCAATGATCGCCGGAGGACTCCGCCGAGAGCCCTATGAAGTTGCCGGCCGCGTTATAAGCCAGAAGATAGGAGTAAGTGGGCAGAGCCACGCGAAACGACACTCCAATCTCCCCAGCCCGCCGCACGGCCCGTTGCGCCGCTGCGGGATCACACAATGTGGCCGGGGCGCTGGGTGCGGCGGGATGTTGCAGGGAATGAACCTGCAAAACATAATTGGGGGCTGCCTGAACCAGTCGGGCGAAAGACGGTGCCTCCAACCAGGCCGGCAGAGCGGTAAAAGTGACCGGCAAAGGACTGAACCTCTTCTGCAAGATCTTCAGCAAAATGCCGTAATCATCCAATCTGGCCGCGGCGCAATCGTAATCAATTTGAAGCTCGACGGGCTGGATCTGATTTTTACGCGCCTCGGCCACCATCAAATCCGCCAACCCGCCGAGCACCGTCACTGCGTATGAATTGGTTGCCAGTCCTCCTTTGACCGCGCCGACACGCAGCGCAAGACCTACGGGGCGATGGATTCGCCCCAGAGCGGGGAGGTCCACCTGAGCTCGGGCCACCTGAGGTATTGCGCCTTTCCAAGACACCTCAGCCATGAGCACCACCGTTTCAGAGAAACATGCCGCATGATCAGAGACCGCCTGGCATACGGAGGGCGTCCAGGCCCGCTGCCAGACATAGACCTCATGCGAGAGCGTCCCACTGGCCCATCCGCTCGAAGGGAAGAGCAGCCGGCACAAAACGAACATCAAGCAACGGGGGCGCACTGAAAAAAAATATCCACCGAAAGCGGAGTGACCAGCATAAAAGAAATTCCTTAACTGGAATGTTCAGGGCTGAGGTGTAGATTGGTGCGTAGCAACCACAACCCGACCGGATCCAACGTCATGATCAAGAGAGGACCAAGGAGATGAAAAAGAGAGTGGCGCAGCAAAAAACGGGGGCAGCCGGACACCTTTGGCCATGGCACCCGCATCCGGTCAAAACAAAAGGATGTTTATGATTTCACCTGCAGCCTTTGAACGGTGCCTTTCCTTTATCAACAGCCAAGCCCTGAACGGTAGAAAAGCC
>CAIQOK010000006.1 GCA_903873415.1 uncultured Verrucomicrobiota bacterium
CCCTGCGAGCCTTGGTTAAACTGGAGGGTGGTGGAAAGCGTGGTGGACCGCAGCACGGCCCAACTCGTCGCCCAGTTGATGAAATAGAGCGGAGTCTGGCTGGCCGAGACCGCCAAGCTGGTGCTCCGGCCCCCGCTCAAACTATACGAAATATACTGGTTGAGCCGGTGGTTGATGGCGATCTGGCCGTAATAATTGCCCGGGGCGCTCTGGACGGCATTTGTTCCGCCCGATTGCGGGATGACAAAATTATAGCCCGCATGGGCTTGGAAAGTGATGTGTTCGGTGATCTGAGCTTCGTAGAAGGGGCCGACATTATACTGAACCGAATCGGAGTAGGGACTGGAATAGGAACCCCGGTTGTTGAGTTTGTTGATGCTCATCCCGGTTTCCAGCCCGATGGCTGTGGTGGGGCTGGGTGTGTAGGCGCTGGAAAAGGACACCACTTCGGATTGACCGCTTCCGGTGCCGATATTGCCGCTTTGCAGGGCTTCGTAGATGGTGTGATCGTAGCCCAGCTTCAAGCGCGCCTGATTCAAATTCCAGCTTGTTGCCACCCCCAGCGTGTTTACCAGTTGCGAATAGCCGCCGTTGCCTGCAATGGTCGGATCTTGAAAGGCATTGGCAGAGATGCTGACCCGATCGTGCAAATTGATGAGGAAATCTCCAACGTAAATATTGAAGGAAAGGCCTGAATCAGGGGTGAGTGTCAGGGAATCCCGCGCGGAATTCTGCAGGCTGAAGTTATATCCTATCCCGAGCCCCAGAGTCAGGCTGTTTTTCTCGGTGATCGGCCAAAGCATGCTGGTGTTAACCTGCGGGCTGATCGTTAAATCCGCTTCGTGGTTGGTCGGGCTGAGGTTGTAATTGTCCTGGAAAAAAAGGCCCGCTCCGGCGCTCACTCTCCACGCAGTCGGCCCCACGCCCAAGGGCAAGCGGTCGGTGAGCCGGCTCGTCTCGCTCGTCGCGGTCGCCGCACCTGCCAAGGGACGTTGCACGGATTCCTGAGCCCCGACAGACAGGGGGAGAATCAAAAAGGCACCTGCTCCTGCGCAGAGGCTGGCGGAACCCAATTTTCTGTTTATTTTCTGCAGACGCATAGCAGCTCGGATGGTCGCCAATTTTAGGGATGAATCGCGCTGAGGAAAGGAATTTGTTTCCAGCCAACGCGGGGGGCCAAGCGCCAAGCGCGAAGGGCGAAGCGCAAGGCGCAAAGGGGAAAAGGCAAAGGGCGCCGCTTCCCGCTTGGCGCTTGGCGCCTTGCGCTTACCGCTTCGCGCTTACCGCTTCGCGCTCTCCCATCCTCGACAGCCAGTCCACCTGCCGGGTCAGGAGCCGTTCCTGCGAGAAACGGCCGGCCACTTCCTCAAAACGCCCGCTCTTAGGGGGCTCTTTCCGCTTTTCCAATTGCCTGATAAAGTCCACCACCCGATCCGCTTGACCATGGCCAACTCGGCTGTAAAGCGGCGACACGGGAAGCTCGCGCATCAGGTCGCTGATATGGCTTTGTGCCGGGCCGATATAAAGAAACGGCGCACCCACGGCCAGAATGTTGTAGATCTTGCAGGGATGAATGATCCCCACAAACGGGTCGCCCATCACCACCACGTGCAGATCGGCCGCGCAGAGCGATCCGGCTAGATGTTCCAAGGGTTGATAGGGCAGGCAGCGGACTTGGGGCAAACCCTGCTCCGCGGCAAATAACTTCACCCGCTTCTGCTCACTGCCTCCCCCCACAAATAGAAAGACAAAACGCGGATCGTTCCGCAGCAATACCGCCGCATCCATCAACGTGTCCAGCGGATGGCAGGGACTGTGGTTGCCGGAATACATGATGACAAATTTGTCCTTCAGCCCGTGTGCCCGGCGAAATGCCTCGCGTCCCACCCCATCAAAACGAGCCGCACTGTCATGGGTCCACGGAGGAATCACCACTATCCGTTCCGGATCGATTCCCTTGATGCGGATGCGTTGGGCCATGAACTGGTCCAGCGCAATGATTCCCCGGGCCCGATTCAAGCTGAAGCGGGACATCCAATCCAAAACCCCCTCTGCCGTGCTGCCTTTACGCAACCAGCCGGCCGCCACGGCCTCATCCGGATTCAAATCCATGACCCAATAAAAAAAGCGGCAGCGCCGCACCATGGCATAAAGGGCCCCGATAAATGAGATCAGCGGCGGCGAGGTCAGCGCCACGACCAAGTCCGGCCGCCGCTGGGTGAGCAGTCGGGTGGAACAAGCCAGAATGAAGCTGGCAAAATCGACCGCCCGCCTCCATTTCGCGGACTTGCCAAACCCCGTCGAACCAATCCGTTGAATCCGGATTCCCCGCCATATTTCCGAGGATGGGTAGCGCTTGTGCGGATTGTCATACGCCCGCCGGCTGGTAATCACTGAGACTTCGTGCCCGCGCCGGGTCAGTTCTTGGGCCAGATCCGCGAGGTGTTGGGCGGTGGAAACCACATCGGGATAAAACGTTTGGTTGAGCAGCAATATCTTCATGGGTTGCCAGAGGCAGGGGGTGGCGCAAGTCAAAGCGCACGGCCTGTCAATTCAGCGAATCCGGTTCGTGTTTCATCGGGGACCCCGGTGGAAGCGGCGGGGGATTCTGTTCACGAGGAAAGCCCGGCCCGACGCCGGCGCAGTTCGCGGGCCTTGAAGACATTCAACATTTCGTATGTGGCCAGCAGTCGGCAAAACATGTAGCCCGCGCGGCCATCCAGGAACCCCAAACGCAGCACGTAGCTGTAAAGAAAGCGCAGCAGGGGGCGAAAGGGCATCCGGCGCGACGCAACCCGCAATTTGCGTTGGGTCGAGAGCTTCTTTCCTGCCGCTGAGGGGGCAGGGGTTGAGCCGCCCACCTCGATTTCCGCTTCCCAATTTGAATAGCGGTTGTGCTTTTCTATCCACGTGAAGATATCCGGATAGGCATAATGCAGCATGTCTTTGGTGAGATACGCGGTGGAGCCATCCAGCAAGATGTGTTCATGCACCTCGTTGTCGCCCGAGCCGGTGTCTCCCCCGTGCATCCGCTCGTAACGTCCGCGGGCATGCCGGAACAACCGCAGGTTCCAGCTGGGATAATAGCCGCAATGCCGGATCCATTCCCCCAGAAAAATAAAGCGGCGGTTGATGAAATAACCATCGGCTCGCGGGTTTTTCACCGCGGCGCGCAGCTCCGCCCCAAGTTCGGGCGTGATCCGCTCGTCGGCATCCAGAATGAGCACCCATTCATTGCGCCACGGGATGTTTTCCAGCGCCCAGTTTTTCTTCTTCGGAAATCTGCCGTTCCAGGGAAATTGCACCACGCGCGCCCCTTCCCGCATCGCCAATTCAATGGTCCCGTCGGTCGAACCGCTATCCACCACCACAATCTCATCGGCCCACCGGACAGAATCGATGCACGCAACAATGTTGGACTTCTCATTGCGCACCGGGATGAGAACAGAAATGTTCATTTGTAAATTCGAGGGCCTGTGGTTTGTGCTCAAGCCGGGATCAAATCGCGATCAGGCATCGGGAATAAAAGTGTCGGTTCTGAGACAGGATGTTGGCGGGGGCGTTCTTATTCGGGTTCATTCCCGGTCCGGTCCGCAGTCTCGCCGGGGCCGGGAGACGAGTTGCCGCTTGTTCTGCGCGTGGAGAATGTCTTAAACAAGGCCCGGTCCGCCGGCCTAAAGGCTGTCCAATTCCCGCCATACGGCATCCTATTCCGGCGGGTTTTGGGGCCAAGAGCATGGATTAAAACGCTTGTTTGCACGGCGCAAGAATAGCCGGGCTGGGCGCAAAGCGCGAAGGGCAAAGCGCGAAGGGCCAAGGGCAGAGGGCAGAGGGCGGCGCCTCGCGCTTCCCGCTTCCCGCTTGGCGCTTGGCTTCTACTGCTGAGGGTTCAGGCGGGCTCTCGTCTTGACCACGCGGGCCGGGTTGCCGGCCACCACCGTCCACGGCTCAACATTTTTCATTGCCACCGCACGCGCCCCCACCACGGCCCCTTCGCCCACCATCACCCCGGGCCCCACAAACGCGTCCGCGCAAATCCAGACCTGATCTTTTATCACAATGGGCGGCTTGAGCAGCGGCAAATGAGCCTGGGTGTAATCGTGAGTGCCGGCGCACAGTTGCGCCCGGTGCGATACCGTCACCTTCGACCCCACAGTCACCGGCCCCAGATTGTAAACAAACGCCTCTTCCCCCAACGCGCTCCAGTCCCCCACCGTGAGGTTCCAGGGAAAATAAATCCGTGTGCTCGGATAGGTGTGGACATGGGAGCCGATGGTGGCGCCGAACAGGCGCAGGACGAAGCGGCGCCAGGCGAAGGCGGGGCGCGGGCTGCAGCGGAAAAACCATTGTCCCAAGCCCCAGACCACGCGACGGGCCTGCTCGGCCCATGTGTACTTTTTCGCCGCGCGATTGTTTAAGATGTCTAAGTTCATCAAGGTTTCCGGGCGGTGACAATCATGGATTTTCCCAGCAGATCATGGATTTTGCCAGCAGAGGGATTCGCCCGACCCGCAGGACTGGCAGCTTTATGCAAATCACTCAACGCAGTTGGGCTTGGGTCCGCCGCCGAGCATCCACTCGTAAACCCTCTTCATTTCCCGCGCCAGCACTGGCCAGACAAACTGTTCCCGCACAAGCCCCAGTCCGTTTTCCCCCAGCAACTGCCGCCCGGCCTCAGGCGCCCCAAAAAAATCCTCTAACCCGCTCCCGATACTCTCCGCGTTTGCTTCAATCCGGAGTGCTGCGCCGCGCTCAAAGCCCGCAGGCAGATTGCATTCCGGGGTCATCAACACCGCTTTGCCGTAGGCCCACGCCTCCAACACCACCATCGGCAGCCCCTCGCTGAACGAGGGCAGAATGAACCCGTCGCAGTTCCGATAGCAGTCGGCTTTGGCATCGTCGAATTGCGGGCCGAGAAAAACCACGGTGGGGGGCGCAGAGGCTTCCGTCAATGGGCTTCGGACGTCCTGCCACACCAGCCCTAGCTCGGTGGCCAATAGCTTGAGTTGCGCCTCGTGTCCGCCTTGGTCCCACCCCGCGATCCCCAGGACCCAAGGCTGGTTTTTACCTGTCTTGGCCCAGGCCCGCAGCAGATTCACCAACCCTTTTTTGGGATGAATCCGGCCCAGATACAGCAGCACCTTGCGGCCTTCCGTCTTGAGCCCGGCGACCTGGGATTTCTGGCCGCCTCCTGCCGTGCCGGGACCGCCTGCCGCAGGCGCTCCCGCTTCCGGCAGGTCGATCCCGTTGGGGATCAGCGCAATGGGATTCCTCAGGCCAAAGGCACGCACTGAGCGGTACTCCGCCTGCGAATTAACCTGAATGCAAGCGGCACCATCTAGGCAGCGGCGTTCATAAAAAGCCAGAGCGAGACGTTTTTTCCACACGGAGTTCTTTACAGCCCAAGCTTCCAGCATCCCATTGGCGGTGATGATATAAGGTCGCTGCCAGCGCCGGGACCATTGCCGTATCAAGATGGAGTTATACATCCAGAGCGCATGCAGATGGGACAGGTCTGATTCTTGGTTCAGGAATGCCCTGCGTAATCCTGGGCTATACCGAAACGAATCCGGCCCGAAAAACGGGAAATGCCGGGGCTTGAGTGGCACCCAGGCCGGCAGGTCTGATTCAGTGTGGAGGTCGGAGGGGCTGAAAATCTCCACCTGTGCCCCGGTTTCTCGCATCAAGGTCAATGCGAGATTGCGCTCGATCTCAAAAATACCGCCGGCCGTGCGCGAAATTGAGGGGCATAGAAAAGAGATTTTCATTTAACCGATAAATTATTTTTACCAAACAGTGACTGCATTGATGCTTGGCAAGGGGTTGCAACCCGGATCGTGTCTTGAGGCAGAGTGGGATGGAACTTTGACGCCCAAACCCAAGCCTTACGGATTCCCCTTAGGGTATGACATTTTTCGCTATAGTATGACATGCACCCATTCAAATTAGGATAGACTCGGCGGTGGTCTGAAATCAGCCGCGCAATAAAATCCGAAAAATCACCCGTTGCAGGGGCGACGCGGGCTTGGGCCCGAGCGCTTTTGCCTTTGCCGCCGCCTGACTTAGCCCTTGGGCAAAGCGTTCCGGCCCCCACCCGGCAATAATCCGGCGGC
>CAIQOK010000007.1 GCA_903873415.1 uncultured Verrucomicrobiota bacterium
GGTGGGTCATTTTGCGGTTTTGGGTTGGATGTGTTGGTAGCACCCCAATATGAAACCCGAATGGCCCGCCCTCGACCAGATTTTCGCGCGCGGAGCTGCTTCGCCCCTATGGGGCGAAGCAGCAGGGAAAGAAAGCAATTTACAGAAAGAAATTTACACCGGCACAATGGAGCGGCTGATTGAGACGCCTTTCAACAAATGGGGACGCCAACTCTCAGATAAGATCACAACCTGATTCTCAATAGCGAAAGATGCTCAGCGAGACAACAACTGTCCTAATCTCTGGATCACCAATGCTGCTTTTCGTATCAATCCGTTTCACCCGGTTTCGCGTCCGAAGCGCTGAGCTGGCAGCTCAACCCACTTCTAGAAAGGTGGCAAAAACAACTTGAAACCCAAACTCCTAGTCGTTGAACTGTGGGGCCTGGGAGACTTGGTCATTGCCACCCCGTTCCTGCGTGCGGCCAGCGAGCGCTTCGAAGTCACTCTACTCTCCAAGCCCTTCGGTCAGGATTTGCGGGATCGGTTCTGGCCTGAGGTGAAGGTGGTTCCGTTTCTGGCGCCCTGGACCTCATTCAAGCACAAATACCGGCTTCTGTCCTGGCCCTGGCGTAAGATTTTAAAATTACAACGGCAACTCGGTGACGTCAGATTCGATCTGGGCATCTCCGCGCGCTGGGATCCACGGGACCATTTTTTACTGGCCCTCCTCCGGACCCGGCAGCGGATCGGCTATCCACGGGTCCTAAGTGGAATATTTTTGACACGACCACTGACCAGGCCAGCCGTCGAGGCACACCACTATTCCTACTGGCAAACATTGGGGATGGAACTGGGGTTGGAAATGCCAAACCGGGAGCAGTTATCCTTTACCTCCATCCCGCCCACACGCCACCGGATCCTCTTTCATACCGGTGCCGGTCAGCCCGTGCGAGTATGGCCTCTGGCCAAGGCATCGCTATTGGTGCAACGGCTCCGTGCAGCCGGTCACAAGGTGCAAATCGCCTGCGATCCGAACCAGGAATCCGTCTGGCACTCCCTAGGCGAGCGGGATGTGGCTGTGCCACGGTCCGTTTCGGAACTGCTGAAATTGATTGATCGGGCGGCGGCCTTTATTGGAAATGATTCCGGTCCGGGTCATCTTGCAGCACTCGCGGGCGTTCCCACCTTCACCTTCTTCGGCTCGCAATTGCCGGAGTGGTTCGCCCCGCTGCACCCGGGGGCAGAATGGATCGAGGGGAAATCCTGCCCCTACAAACCCTGCTCGGACTACTGCCGGTTTTCACGGCCGTTTTGCCTCGAGGATCTCCCGGAAGAAGCTGTGTGGCAACGATTACAACCGTTTCTTCAACGACAATTCGGACTGAAAATATGAGGCTGTCTCCACTTTAGTTTGATACCTTGACCCGCCCTTTTCCCTAAACTCACTGTCTTGCCACGGTGCTCCTGATGCTAAAAGAGCTCACGTCTGATTTTTATTTGAATCGCCTCGGGGATGGCCTGCTCGCTGATCATAACCAAGTAGCCCCCCCCACCGGCACCGGATAATTTCCAGCCCAGTGATTTGCCGGAGTATTTCCGGATAGCCGACCGCACCTGTCGATCGATCATGTTGGGAAACAGGCTGACTTGAGCCTCGAAGGACGCCCTCATCTGACGCCCGAATTCCCGGGCGTCTTTAGACAAGATGGCCTTCCATCCGGCATCGGCTGCTACCGCCAATGCCCGGACACGGCCGGGGGTGATTCTAGTGACTTTACGCACATTGAAATTGGCTTTACGGGGCCCCAGCGTAACGAGATAAATGTGTTTCTCAAGCCAGCACAAAACATCCTCCTTCAATTCGGAAGTGATTGCAGCGGGCCAGTATTCACCCTGGTAGTCCAGACGATTCAAGCCCGGATAAACAATGCCGATAGAATCCTGGGATCCTGAAAACTGCTTTGTACCGGGGGGATTTTCGTAGGAAAACAAGAGGCGCGCCGTTTTTTCGCGATCGCCGCCAGGCAGATCCGTCTGCCACAATTCCACCGCACGGCGCCGGGTACTGGAAGCCATACCACTGCGCTCGTTAAACTCCAAAGTTGGCTCCACGGAGACGGTCAATACGGGACCGGCGGCATGACGGGAAACAAAAGCCTGATCCAACCATCCTCCGGCCAGATCGAGCCTGTAAGGAATGCGGCATTCGCGACGCAGACTGGTCGTGGAGCGCGCCGGGAGATTTCCGTGTGGTATTCGTTTAAGCACCCGGTATTCAATGCCCAAATCGCGACATAGCTTTTCTTTGGCCGGGGTGTTTCCCTCCTCATTGACCAGAAAAATATCAGGATCCACGTCGCGCAGTTCCGCAAGAAAATCCAAGATGCCGGAGCCGAGATTGACACGGCAACTCTTGACACACTTGAGAGCCTGCAACATGTAACGACGCTCCTCTTGGCTGTTGACCGGGAGACGTCCTTTTAATTCCCGAACCGTCCGGTCAGAACCCAGAGCTACATGAACCTCACCGAGCTTGGCCGCCTCGGACAAAAAACAAACGTGACCGCTATGCAGCATGTCAAAACAGCCGCTGACAAATACTTTTTTCAATTTGGCCATAAACTGGTAGCCTAGAGCAGTTTAAAACCAACACGCCGACCCACAAGTAAATTCACGATCCCAACCGCCCCCACCAGACTGAGGTGGGCCGTGGAACATCAACCACCCCGCGCTGACCGGTACTTCGCCTTGTATAGATCTCGTAACGGGTGGGCTGGAGGGCAAAATGACCCGCCCCAATCCGGCGCATACGATGATTCAAAATCCAAAAGGGTTTGAGCCACCGCACCCACCGGGGAATGAGGGCTGCCGTTTCCAGTTTTTCACGGATCGCATTGGGCTTTAAATTCATGTTTTCCCCGGTATCAGCGAAAACGGAGGTGAAAGCATTGGAGACGCCCATGGGAACGCGGTTTTGCATGAGTGCCAAAACCCAATGAAAATCACCCAGATCCCGCCACCGGATGTCAAAGGATAGGCCTCGCTCATGGAACACCCTGCGCCGGATGAAGATGGAACTGGTCAAAGCCATGAAACGATACCAGCAACCCTGCGGATGAGGGATTAATCCATGGCGGTGACAGACATAATCGCCTTGGGCGTCGGTCACAATAGTGCCGGCAAGCAGGACCTCGATGGAGGGATTCCTTTCAAAAAAATCCTGCACCGCCGACAGGGCACCGGGCAGATACTGCTCGTCGCAGTTCAGATAAGCCAGAATATCCCCCGAGGCGCGACGATAGCCCCGGTTCACCGCGTCATACATGCCCTGATCCTTTTCGATGAACGCTTTCACGCGCGGATCCTTCCGCAACCAGTCCTGCGTCCCGTCATCAGAACACGCATCCTGAACCAGATGCTCGAACTCAACGCCTTGCTGATCGGCAACCGAGGCGATGCACAGCTTAAGCCATTCTGAACTACGGAAACTGGGAGTTATGATGGAAAATTTCAAAGCCAAAGTTTTGTCTGAATGTTTTTAAACCTCACCCTTAAACGCTCCCCCAAGAGAGAGTCCGGCCGGGAAAAACAAGACGGGTTCAAAGCCTGTTGCGCCAAATAGGCGTGGGATGCGAAACATCAAAACACACCCGTTGTTTCGGACTTTTCAGGGTGAAGATAGAATAACTAGTGGGCTTCATGCTGAAATGCCCGGCAGGAATCCGGCGGAGGCGGTGCATAAGAATCCAGAAAGGTTTCAAGCCCCTGACCCAGAGCGGTATCAGTTTTGCGGTGCGATCAGACTCCCGCTTCGCACTTGGGCTCAAGGCAAGATTTTCCCCAGTATCAGTGAAAACCGAAGTAAAAAAGTCAATGACTGCCATGGGCACCTTGTCGCGGATCAAGCCCCGAACCCAATGCAGATCTCCGAGAACCCGCCAGCTCGTATCAAAAAAGAGCCCCCGATCTTGAATGACTTTACGACGAATAAAAAGGGAGCTGGTCAACACGGGAAACCTAAACCAGATGTGATTGGGGCTGGGAATCATGGAATGCCGATGACAGATGTAGCCGCCGTCCCCGTCCGTGACAATCGACCCCGCGAGCAGGACCTCGATATCGGGATGCTGCTCAAAAAAACCCTGCACCGCAGCCAGCGCGCCGGGTAAATACTGTTCATCGCAGTTGAGGTAGGCCAGGATGTCACCAGAAGCCCTACGATAGCCCCGGTTCACCGCATCATACATCCCCTGATCCTTTTCGAAAAAGGCCTTCACGCGGGAATCCTTCGGCAGCCAGTCCTGGGTACCATCATCGGAACAGGAATCCTGAACGATATGCTCGAACTCAACCCCCTCCTGGTCGGCAACCGACGCGATACACAGCTTGAGCCATTCGGAACTGCGGAAGCTGGGAGTAATAATAGAAAACTTCATATCGACTTAATTCATGGCATTCACAATAAAATTCAACGGTTCAAGAAAAAGCGGGCCGCTTAAAGGTTCAAGCTGTAATCCATTTCCAATCTTTTTATCGTTCCGCTCGAAAGCGTGGGACTTCGGAAAAATCAACTCCTGGTCTAGCATGGTTTGCAGGGGCATGGTCGAAGGCCTTTTCACTTTTTAAAAGAGGCTCCTGAGCTGTTCGTCCAGAGTGTGAACGATTTAAAACTGGCAGCCAATTCATAATGGCCTTGGACAATAATTTCCTTAACATGGCCAAGAGGATCATGAATATAGGGCTTATTATACACAATCAGGTCCGGTGGCGGCAATTTTTCCAACTCCGTTGTTGAGCGAAAGGCCACAAACACCTTTTTCGGCTCAGGGTTTGAGAAGCTGCAATCCAAGCCATAATAGGAGGCACAATAGCCCCCGGCAAGCCACCAAACAGACCGGTTATCCTCAATCAAAGGCCGCACAAACCGGGCGGCGGAACGGTAGTCTTCCTTGCTCAGCGACGAGGAAAAGCGAAAATTTAAAGCTGAGAATAAAAGCGCACAGCACAGCAAAACTGGAAATAACCGCACCCAGCCTCCAGACTGGTCCCGAAGACCGGCAAACGCCAATCCCAGCAGCGTAACGTAGACGGGGAAGACCGCCGCATAGTGCCTAGCCCAGAACGCCTTGTGCATCAACAGGCTACCGCATAGAAACACCCCGGCTGTCAGCCCGAGGACAATCAGCAATCCGGCCAGAGGCGTGCGGCGGGAGGAATCAAGTGCGGCACACCGCAAACCAGCGATCAAAATTGTTGTGAGCAAAACGAAACCCAGCAGTGGAAGCACAAGCCGCGGAATGCTCGCCGAAAGATCGACAAACCAATGGGATGACAGGGCCAAACCTCGGATATCATCAGCGGAGAATCCGAGACCGCCCAACCCCATCAACTCATAAACAACATAGGCAAAAAACTTCAGATCCACGTGCCAAACCTGTGCCCCCTTGGATCCGCGCAAGAGCGTGGAGAGGTGATAAAGTCCGACCGGTACGCAGGCCATTAGCCCTCCCAATAAAATACGCAAGGCTTTGCGGGACAGTTTCCAACCTCGCCGGCAGGCAATAAACCCGCAGGCCGCGGCGGTGGCAGCGACCGGCAAGGGGGCGAGCAAGGTGCCGCAAAAAAGAAAGAAAGCGGCCCCCGCAAGCAACCACGCCCAAAGAGTGCCAGCGGCTTGCGCGAAATAAAACTCCAGAAACCCGGCTGCCAGCCACGAGCCTGCTGCGATTTGAAGTGAATAGGGGCGAGCCTCATTCTGGTAAAACCAAAAATAGGGCTGAACGACCAGCAGCACCGGTAGCCACGGAATTGCCAGCCGTTTCCCTACCCGATAGATCCCAAATACTGCCAAGGCACCCCAAAGAAGATTGACAGCCCGCATCTGCCATTCCTGAGTGCCCAACAGCCTCCCTCCCATCCAGGCCGACAGCATCGACAGCGGCATCTGACAATCCGCCTGGCCATCATGACCTAGTCGGTCCCACCAGGAATGGAAATCCGGCTGAATAGCATACATCGCGGTGTCACCCTCATCCAGCCAAAGGCTGTCATTGGATATCATCCACGGCAGGGCTAGTAGAGCCGCCACCAAACAGAAACGATAGGAGCAAAGCAGCTTCATCAGTTAAGGCTCAGCGCCGCTTATAGTCTCCCCGGCTGAAATACTTTTCCAGCCAGATGTAGGCGCAGATGAAAAAATAGCGGCTGCCCATTTCCTTAATCTTGAGCTTGGCCACCCCAAAACGGCGATTACGCCAGGTAATAGGCACCACCGTCCACGAAAACCCCCGCACCACCGCCTTGAGCGGAATCTCCACCGTGAGATTGAAGTGCGGTGCGATGAGGGGTTCGCATCCTTGCACTACCGTCCGGCGATAGGCCTTGAAAGCGTTGGTGGTGTCATTGAGCGGAATCCGGAACAGGCAGCGAATAAAAAAATTCGCGAGTCGATTCACCATCAACTTCACGCGGGGATAATCAATCGTTCCGCCCCCTTTGATAAACCGACTTCCAAACACGCAATCCCAGCCTTCGTTAAGCAGCTTCCAATACCGCACCGCATCCCGGGCGTCGTCCGACTCGTCCGCCATCATAATAACAACCGCATCCCCCGAAGAATGCCTCAGTCCATAAGTAATGGCCCGACCGAAACCGTGATCCCCGGTATTTTGGAGAGGCCTGAGGGATGGGATCTTCTCTTTAAGCTGCAGCAACACCTCCCATGTCCGGTCCTTGCTTCCATCGTCTACGACCACAATTTCGTGGGGAACCTGATTGAGAGAGAACTCAATATAGAGGTGCTCCAAAGTCGCAGGAAGAGACTCTTCTTCGTCCCGCGCAGGAATAACCACGGAAAAGAGCTTCAGCCGAGAAGCCGCTGGATTGGGTGCATTCATCAGGAGCTGGAAATTTCGAGCCAGTGCGGGTTTGACTCCGTGTGCAGGGCAATCTCCTCCAGCACCTGCGGCAATAAAATCTTCGGTGCCCAATCCCAAGTGCGGCGCGCCAGCGTCGGATCAAGAACCATCCACGGGATGTCGAACGGCCGCGGCTTGGGGTCACTGGCAACAGCATGGGGGCCAAAGCGGGCATCGCACCAGTCGGTCAACCGGGCGAGCGAGATGGAATTGGCGGCACCGCCGCTGAAATTCGCGATGCGCGGTTTACCGCCACCGGCTTGCCGCATTTGCATCAACAGCACCGGCACCAGGTCGCGAGGGTGGAGGCAATCGCGAACCTGATGCCCTACCCCCTCAAAACCAATGTATTTCAGGGGCCGTCGGCGGAGATGGGAATTGATCCAGAAGGAGAAAATGCCCTGATCCGGTCTCCCGAACTGACCCGCACCAGCCAGCACTCCGCAGCGATTAACCCAAACGGGAAACTGAAACGTTTCGCCGTATTCAAGCGCGACGGCTTCGCTGGCCAGCTTGCTGGCCCCATAAAGGGAAATGGGCGGAGCGGTTGAAAATGCCTCGCTGACACCTTGCCGGGTAAGGCCTTCTGGAAGCACTGCCGCTTCCTGCGGCCGAAAGGCGCCCTGATAAACTTCCACAGGCAACGCGGCCAGCGGAGGGACGGAATACACACGACTGGTGCTCAGCAGAATCAAGCCTGCCCGGTGCCGCTTGCAATATTCGAGCAGATTCACCGTACCCCAGAGATTATGCTCGAGAAGCTGGCGCGAACTCGTCTGCCCATCCACTCCAGCCAGCACGCTGGGATTGGCCGCGGCATCGATGACATAATCCACTGCGGGCAGGGCGTCGAGATCGGCCGCGCTCCGAATGTCCGAGTGGATAACCTTCACGCCGAGCCGCGCAAGAGCGACGCGATTCAACTCGCTGCCGGGACGGATGAAATTGTCGAGACCGATGATCTGGACTTTTTCAGCGGACTCCAACAAAGAACGGGCCAAAGTGCTGCCGACAAAACCGCAGATGCCGGTGAGGAGAATTTTCATTTCACGCAGCGCTCAACACTTATTGAATCCAAACAAACGAAAACTTGTTCATTGTTTCACCGCCGCGTAAATCTCATCCAGTATTTCCTGAAGACCGTAGTGGTATTTCCAAACCGGATAGTGCGCCTGAAACTTCCTCACATCGCTCACCCACCAGATATGGTCTCCAACGCGATTGTCCTCGACGTAGGTCCAGTCGAGTTTCCGGCTGCTGATCTGCTCGCACAGTGCGACGGCTTCGAGCATGGAACAATTGGAATGACGGCTGCCGCCCAGATTATAAACCTCGCCGGACCGCGGCTTGAGTGTGAATTGCCAGAAAGCTTCGACGAGGTCATGACTATGAATATTGTCTCGAACCTGTTTCCCCTTGTAACCGAAGACGCGATAAGGGCGCCCGATAGCGGTGCATTTCATCAGATAGGCCAGAAACCCATGCAGCTCGGTGCCGGCATGGGCGGGCCCGGTGAGGCAACCGCCGCGAAAACAGGCGGTGTTCATCCCGAAATAGCGGCCATACTCCTGCACCAAAACATCAGCCGCCACCTTGCTGGCCCCGAAAAGCGAGTGTTTCGTCTGGTCAATCGACATGGTTTCGTCAATTCCCTCGCGATAGGCATGAGCCGGATCGATTTCCCAGCGGAGATCCAGCTCGCGCAATGGCAAACGGTTCGGGGTGTCCCCATAAACCTTGTTGGTGCTCGTAAAGATGAAAGTGGCCGCGGGACAATGCTGGCGTGCGGCCTCGAGCAGATTCAATGTGCCGACGGCATTCACGCTGAAGTCAGTATGAGGCTCCCGCGCGGCCCAGTCGTGCGATGGTTGGGCTGCGGTATGCACCACCACCTTTACCGCCGCACCCAGTCGGGCAAACAGCGCGTTGACCGCAGTGTTATCGCGGATATCCACCACCTCATGGCGGTAGTTTTTGAGGGCGGCTTCCAGTTTAGAGCGGGTGCCGGCGGTGGAAGCCTCAGCCCCGAAGAACCGTGCCCGCATGTCGTTGTCAATACCAACAATATCAAACCCCTCAGCGTGAAAGCGCTTGGCGGTTTCAGAGCCGATGAGGCCGGCAGATCCGGTAATCAGAGCTATACTCATGACGAGGTTATTTTGTTTTACTGGATCCTAGAGGGAATCGGAGGTTTTACAACGTAATCCTTTGAGCGCTCTGGTCAGATCGGATCGGATAATGGGGTCCAAAACTTGCGCCAACTCCTCCGGCAAACGTCTGGGCTTGCCCTCCAACCCGGTGCAGACATGACAGGTCTCAGCCTCAAGAATCAACCGGTCATCTCCGGTCAGGATGCGGTGTCCAAACCGCAACCGGACACGATCCACCGCTGAAGGCCACACTTCGATGGATAAAACATCGTCGTAGCGCGCCGGGGCACGGAAGCGCATCTGGCATTCGGTAACGGGAAAGATTGCGCCTGCCTGCTGCCACTGCAGAAGGGATTGGCCGGCGTGACGGAAGAATTCCCCGCGAGCCGCCTCAAGCAGATCCAGGTAGCGGGAATGATAAACGTGGTTGCCGACCGTGCAGTCAGCGTAAGTGACTCGGTGTTTGTGACAAAAAAGGGGCGCTGGCATGGACGGATTGTATTTCGGTGCCGCTGCGGTTCAAGACCGGATCCTATTTCCCAGTGCTATGGACGGCTGCAGATCACAACTTCCTTTCCCATCGCGGGACTGTGATCAGCCGCGAAGGGATGATGACTTTGTAAATGATGGCGTTCAACTTGGTGGGCCCACTCGGATTTGAACCGAGGACCAAGCGATTATGAGTCGCCTGCTCTAACCACTGAGCTATGGGCCCGTCAGGCCAAGTCTGAACCTCTGCCGCTTCCGCAAGCCGGGAATGGCGTCTCGGAATCCCCCTGCTCAACAGCAGCGTTTCCAAGTCACCCGCAAGGACGGGTCACTAGACCGTCTGGATGCAAGCCATTCTGCGCGGCCAAAGAAACGCGGCAAGACAATTCGATCCGATCCCGCTTCAAGAGGCCAAGCTCTTTGCGTTGAGTCGGCGAAGCGGACGGGTTTAAGATGCGCCATCCCAATGCCCCTCTGAGTCGGCCACTCATCAAACGGGACGAGGGGTTTCTGCGCATCTGACTTCCGTTCGTGGAGAGTTTGTTTCGGGCATCGGGACTTTCACCGGGCGGCAGGTCGCTCCGCTGGAGCTTCAGAGACAAACCCGAAATCTGAAGGAGCAACGAGCAAAGCTCGGAGATAGTTATGGGTTTGGCGGTAATGCCCTGTGGCCGCCGACGTAAGGAGGCGCTCCCGCGGGCGCGAAGAGCAAAGCGTCAAGGGCAAACCCAGCGCCGGAGGCGCGGCCTGTCTGTGGACATACGTCCTAAAATAAATCCCCAGCCCTACAGTGCGGCATTAGGGTTGCCTCTACGGAAATACCCTCACCCGGCCTGCGGGCACCCTCCCTATGAACCTCTAACCATTGAAACTGGTTGGAATGATTGTGTCGCCTTATTTTGGGCGGACTTGCGTGGCGAGCGGCTTCGGTTTCCAAAATCTTATCAGGGCTAGGGGTTCAACGCGGGAATTTTTTCATTGGTGGAATCGGCTCTCCCAAACATTCAACCAGTCTAAAAAACGGGTCAAAAGACTTGCCCAAAGGGTCCGTCTCACTGCTATCATTGAGTCTCAACATGAATCGGACCACATCCGCCAAAACACGCCCGCCAAAACCATCCACGCCGAACGCGTTCAAAACCCTCAGCCGGGTGGGTTTGGTGCTGTTTACGGCGGCCTGCGGATGGGTGTGTTTCCTCACGCTGGCCAACCCTCCTCTTGCAACAACACTGCAAGGCTGGCCTGAAACAATCCTACTGCTCACCGGGGCGCTGACCATACTTCTTTCGCTGGGCGCTCAATTACCCGCCCAAAACGTGATCCTAGCCGCAACGCTCATTGCCGTCATTGGCGGAGGGATCCACGCCGTGGGGGCATTGGCCAACCTGCCCTTCGGGCCCTTTATTTATACCAGCGCAGCCGGTCCGGCCTTCTTTGAAACCCTGCCTTGGTGGATTCCTTTGATATGGATCACATTCATATTGAGTTCCCGCGCGATGGCCCGGTTGATCTTGCGCCCGTGGCGGCGGCTGCGAGCCTATGGATTCTGGCTGATCGGGGTGACTCTAATTCTAACGCTCCTGCTTGATCTGGCCTTTGAACCCTTTGCCAGCAAACTTCACCACTATTGGATCTGGAGTCCGACGAAGCTGCCGCTGCTCTGGTGCCTGACTCCCATGAGCAACTTCCTTGGATTCACCACGACCACCTTGTTGATCCTAATGGTGACAACCCCTTCGCTGATCAACAAGAGCCAGAACAGGTTTGGGCCGCAGTATGCGCCGGCTTTGGTGTGGCTGCTGCTGAACGCGCTGATGATAAGCAGCGCGGTTCAGAACAAATTCTGGCCGGCCGTGGTGTTGGTGGGTGCGGGTATTGTCGTGACGAGCATGCTGGCAGTGCGGGGTGCCCGGTGGTAAGGGCTAACCATCCGGGCGTTTAACTTTGCAGAGTGGAGCCGGCAGGGTCTGTGGAAAGCAGGGTGATTTTCAGACGCGCCACCCGCGGCCCATCCATTTGCTCTACCTGCACCTCGCATCGCCCCACCCGGAGAGTGTCCCCTGCCCGGGGAAATCCGCCCAGCCGCTGCGTCACCCAACCGCTGACTGTGGCCACGCCTTCCTCGCCATGCGCCCCTCCCACCAATTCCTCGAACTCCCGCACCGGCAGAGCCCCCGCGGCTTCCCAGGTGTTCTCGCCCAGCCGCACCAGCAGGGGCTTTTCCTGATCGAACTCATCCTGAATCTGGCCCACCAATTCCTCCAGGATGTTTTCCAGCGTCACCAGTCCCAGAGTGCCGCCATATTCATCCACCACGATGCCGAGGTGCAACTTTCGATCCAGAAAAAGCTGCAATACCTTCTCCAACCGCGCCGTCTCCGGGATGTAAATCAACTTGCGCGCCGCCGGAAGCAAGTCCGCCCCCGTCCTGGCCAGACGCCGCATCGCATAAAGATCCTTGATATGCAGAACCCCGAGGGTCTTGTCCGGATCTCCGTTTTCGCACAGGGGGAAGCGGGAATAACGGGTTTTCTCGGCCACCTCAAGGCATCCGGCGATGGTGGCAGCGGTGTCGAGCACCGCAATTTCCTGACGCGGCCGCATCACATCCCGGGCCACGCGCCGGCGCAGATCCAGGGCGTTGAGGGCGACATCGCGGCCGAGGGTCGAGGCACCGGAAATGTTTTGGGCCGAAGAGAGTAAAAACCTCAGTTCATCCGCGGAATGATCGTCTCTGCCTTCGCCGGGAGCCGAAAGGCCCAGCCCCCTGAGCAACCACTGAGCCGAGCTGTTGAGCAGCCAGATGAACGGATAAGAGATGCGGTAAAAGGCATCCAACGGACCAGCCACCCAGAGGGCCGTGCTCAGGGTCTTGCGGATCGCCAGAGCTTTGGGGGCAAGCTCCCCGGCCACGATCAACAGATAGCTGTTCACAAAAAAGCCGACAGCGATGGCGGTGGTGTGTTGGGCCTTGGGAGAGGTGATTTTAAGGCCTCCGAAAAGAGGCTGCAACAAATGCTCGAAGACCGGCTCGACAGCGACCCCCAGCGCCATGCTGGCCAAGGTGATGCCAAACTGGGTGGCCCCGATGTAGGCATTGATGTTGCGGATGATGTGACGGGCCCGCAAAGCCCGGCGATGCCCCTGAACCACGAGCGGTTCGAGTTGCGAATCGCGGATGCGGATCAGAGCCAGCTCCGCGGCGACGAAAAACCCATTGAACAAGACCAGGCTAAGAACGCCGGACAGTTTAACCCCTATTTCAGTGACCACATTCCAGTTCATGTCAGAGTCGAGCCTCCCCCAGAACGGCCTTGAGCACGTCCTCCAGGCTGATGATGCCGATCTCGCGCTGATCGCGGCCCAGCACGATGGCCAACCTTTGGCCGCTGCGCTGCATGCGGCGCAGTGCGTCCTCCAGCCGCTGATCCTCGTCAAGATACAAGGCGGGCCGGACAAACTCGCCGAGCGGCTTGCTGCCGTCGAGCGCGGGTTGATAGAGCAAGGCGTCCACGCTCACCAATCCCACCACGCGATGGCGGCCTTCGCGCTTCTCCCAAACCGGCAACCGCGTGAACTGACGCTCCCGACAGAGAGCCAGAGACTCACTCACGGTCGCTTGGATTTCCACGCTGACGACCTGATCCAAGGGGCGGGCGATCTGGCGCACGGTGAGGCTGGGCAGGTCCATAACGCGATTGATCATGGCCCGCTCCTCGGTGGAGAAGCTGCGGGCCGACTCCTGCATGACAAAGCGCAACTCTTCCCGGTTGCCAAAGAGATGACCGGTGAAGGCCTTGCCGCCCGTCCAGTAAAGGAGGGTGGCGGAGATTCTTTCCACCATCCAGACCAAGGGCCACAGCCCCAGATGCACGTAGCGGAAGGGCCGGGCCAAAGCCAGGCAAAAGCGATTGGGCTGGGCACGGAAGATCATTTTCGGGAGGAGATCGCACAAGGCGTAGAAGAGGAAAACCACAGCCAAAAAGCAGGCGACAAACCAGAGAGGATGCCCTTGGAGTGTTTCGTATAAAACCGTAATCAGGCTGCCTAGGACGATAAAGTTCGCCAGAGTGTTGCCCACCAAAATGGTCCACAGGAAGTTTTCGGGGTTTTCGAGATAACCGTGCAAGGTCGCCGCCGAGCGCCGACCGGCGCGCATTTGCTGACGAATCTGCAAGCGGCTCAAGGCGAAAACCCCCGCCTCCATACCGGAGAGGAGAAAAGACAACGCCAGACAAACCACCAGCGCCACCCAGATCGATGTTTCCACTTCCATTTATTTAACCAGCTCCACCAGCAACTCGCGGATGCGTCTTTCATCCGCCGCCTCGACGGTGAGTTTCAAGCCGCGAAAAGTGATGCTCTCGCCAGGGGCGGGGACGACTCCCAGCAAACTCATGACCAAGCCGCCGATGGTCTCCACCTCAGGCGCCATGCCCAGCGGTGGATACTCGCGCCGGAAATCATCCAGCCGCATGGTGGCGTTGACGCGCCAACGGCCGGGTGCGAGTTTTTCCGCCACAAAGCCCTCCTCCCCGGTTTCACGCCGGATTTTCCCGACAATGGCTTCGAAGATATCCTCGCTGGTGACCAACCCGGCCGTGCCGCCGAATTCATCCATCACCACGGCGATACCACGCTGCTGACGCTGCAAACGCTTGAGCAGTTGCAGCAGGTTCATGGTTTCGGGCACGAAGGAGGGCAGCTCGATGGCCTCGGCCAGATCCACCTTCGGGTCCAGCAGCAGGGCCCGCGTATTGAGGATCCCGACAATTGTATCCGGAGTTTCATCGAACATCGGCAGGCGCCGGTGTTTGTGGTGGCGGGCCGCGGCGAGCATTTCATCGACGGATAAATCATCCCGGATGCAAGCCATGCTCGAACGGGGCTGCATCACCTCTTTTACCGTGCGTCGATCCAGATTAATGATCTGAAGAATGATTTCCTTTTCCGACAACGCGAGGGTGCCCTGTTGGTGGGCCAACTCAAGCAGCTCGCGATACTCCTCATCAGTCAGTGCCGGTTGGAGATTAAGGGGTTCACCCGTGAGCACCGCCAAAATGGAGGCGTTGAATTTCTGGGCAACAAGACGCAGCGGAAGAGCAAATCTCTCCAGAAACAGCAATGGCCGGGCCACCCTCAAGGCCCATTGTTCCGGTCGGCGGACCGCCAAAGTCTTGGGCAACACCTCGCCGCCCAGAAGAATCAATCCGAACAGGGCGGACATGGTAGGCAGGGTTGGCCAGTGGCCTTGGAAAACCATCCAGAGAGAGGTGAAGAGCATGGCCGCAGTGGCAAAGGTATTGCCCAACACCATCATCGCCAGCAAATCCTGAGGCTCAGCGAGCAGTTTCTCCACCATGCCGCCAAGCAACGGGGAGCGCCCGGACAACTGGCGTATCTGCCATTTACCTAGGGAAAAGAGAGCCGTCTCCGCCAGCGCAAAGAAAAAACCCGCCCCGGCAGCAATGACGATCACCACCACTGCCACGGTTACAGCTGGCGACATGCCGGGAGCGTAAGGATAACCGGATCCAAACGCAAAAGAATTGCGCGGCGCTTCAATTCAAAGCCACACCGCGGCGAATATAGGTCGGCACATCCAGGTCCTCGCCCTTGTGGATAGTTGGCTCGCTCTTGTCAAAACGGCCTTTGGAAACAATGTCCAACTGCAATTGACCCTGGCGGAGTTTCTCCGCAGCCTTGCGGGGACGTGAGGGCCGGGTGCGCTGGTCAATCTGCACAATTCTCTCGTGAGACAGTTCGGGAGGCGGCGGCAGAAAGCGCGAGCCGGGCTTGGCCGTGTCGCCCGGAGGCAGCATTTGCAAATTCAAGCCCTCCCCGGTCGCGGCAGGCTCGCTCTTGGAGGCAACGCGCCGGGCCGCCACCATCATTACTGTCAATCGGTCGCCCAAGGCCGGATCGATCGCGGCCCCCATGACGACTTGGGCCTTGGAACATTTACTATTGAGCTCCTCCATGACGCGGTTCAACTCACCCATTGCAAGATCAGTGCCGCCTGTCAAACTGATTAGGACCACCTGGGATTCGGCAAGCAAATCAGCGCCGTCGAACATGGGATGGGCAAACAGTTTGTCCAACACCTCGCGGGAACGGGCGGGGCCGCCCGCCTCGGCCGTGGCAAAGAAACTTTCCCCGGGATGCCCCCGCAGCAGCGCGCAGACATCGGCAAGGTGTATTTCCAGCAACCCGGGCCGGGCCAGCAACCGCCACAGGCCCTGCACTCCATCGGCCATCAGCTCATTGGTCGTGCGAAATGTCTCAACAAGACTGGTGTTCTCGTCGATCAGTTTTGAGATTTTCTGGTTGGGCAGGAAAATGACCGCGTCGGCCGCCTTTCTCAAGTCATCACCTCCCTGGCGGGCGATGAGCAGACGCCGGTTGCCCTCACAGTTAAAGGGGAGCGTTGCAAAGGCGATCACCAAGGCCCCGGATTCCTTGGCGGCGCGGGCCAGAACGGGGCTGATGCCCGAGCCGGAGCCGCCACCCAACCCGGTTAGAATGAAGACCACTTGACTGCCGGCACAGGCGGCTTTCAATCTGTCGAAATATTCCTCCGCCGCCTGACGCCCCCGCTCAGGGTCGCCGCCTGTTCCCAGACCGCGCAGGCGTTTGGTCTCAAGCGAGATTTTTTCCGGCGCGCAGGAACGCTCCAGAGCGTCCACGTCGGTGCCCACAACCGCCAGAATCGCCTCCGGCAATGAACGTCCGGCCACGTGCTGGAGGAGTTTGAGACCGGCTCCGCCGACGCCGATGATTTTAGTGGTGACCCGCTTTTGAGGGGGTAGGATTTCCGATTGAGCGGCAAGGGTTAGGTCCATGGCGGATTTCACTTGTTACGGCCGACGACCTGACTGAAGACCGTCTTTATTTCGTGGAAGAAAGTGGGTTTGTCGACGCGTTTACGCTGCTGAATGGAGCCGAACTTGACCAGGCCAATGGCGGTGGCGAATTCCGGCTGGTCGAGCGCCGATTTCAAACCGCTGATGGAATTGGTTTTCCCAAGCGTGACGGGCATTTCCAGAATCTGTTCGGCCAAGGAGGCAATTTGAGGAATGCGGGCGGCGCCACCGCATAAAAACGCCCCGGACCGGAGGTAGTCGGAAAGGCCGGCCTGCTGCAGGTCCTGAACAATGAGATTGAAGATTTCCTCCAGCCGAAGGGCCATGATACGGCGCAGATTTTCCAGACTGATAATTTTAAGCGGCAGCCCCAGATCGCTAGAAATGGTGACCGTCTGGCCCTGATCGGTTGAATCCAAGAAAGCAGAGCCCCATTCCAGCTTGAGCTGTTCGGCCCGCCCCAGCGGGACTTTAAGACCGTAAGCCAGATCATTGGAAATATGGTCTCCGCCCACCGCCAAAACACCGACGTATTTAATAACCCCATCGGCATAGACCACGTAGTCAGTCGTGCCGCCGCCGATATCAATCACCAGTGATCCAAGTTCCTTTTGCTCGCTGTTGAGCAAGGCCAAGGAGGAAGCCAGACCGCTGAAAACAATCTCCTCTACCTCCAACTGAAGTCCTTTGACGGCCCGGATGGCGTTTTGCAACCGGTTCAAATGGCCATGAACCACATGCACGTCCACTTCCAAGCGCCCGCCCAGCATTCCCACAGGGTCAATAATCCCATTGTGCCCATCCACCAGAAAATGCTGGCGCACCGCGTGAATGACCTGATGCTGGGCCGGGAGGTTGATGGTCTTGGCATTCTTGATCACATCCTGCACGTCCTCCGGCGAAATTTCCCGGTCGGCCGAAACCACCGGATGCACTCCACGATTATTGAATCCGCGAATGTGCGCGCCCGTAACCCCGAGATAAACACTGCGGATTTCCACGTCGGCCATCTGCTCGGCCTCCACTATGGCATTGCGGATATCCTCCCCGGTGGCGGTGGCGTCACAAATCTCCCCCTTGCGCACCCCCCGTGATTTCGACTGACCCAGGCCGACGATGGTCAACCCGGAAGAATCCGGATTCACTTCACCGACCATGACGCAGACCTTGGAAGTGCCTACTTCCAAACCGACGATGATAGAAGAGGAATCAAACATTTTTTTTGCGGGTTCGGGGCAGTTTGACGTTCTTTGGTATGGACTGGGGCAATAAACCAGCCTCCATGACACGAAGGGGAGGGTTATCCGCCACGGCCAAATCGAGCATGCCGATGATTTTATTGAGCTTGAGACATTCCTCATGCACCTTCCACCAGCGAAGCAGCTGGCGGTCGAAGTCATCCAGCCCAAAGGTGATTTCACTCCCCTGCCCGCTGGTGACCACCAACACGCCCGGTTGGGAAACGTCCACCCGGCGCAACTCCACCGTCCCGGCCAAAGCCGAGCCGGCAAACGCATTGATCAAGTGCAAGGCACCCTGCACCGGAACAGACTCCACACGCCGGCCAGGCTGTAACTTGCTGGCATCCACACCCAAGAGCAAAGCAAGATCACTGTCCGGAACGGCCGCGGGAGCGGCACGCTGCCGAGGATCCAGGGGCTGCAGCACATACCCTTCGGCATCCAGCTGATAAACAACCAGATCCACCCCGCCGCCGGAGCGGGGGCGGGGAATGTTCACCTGTGCCACCGGCTCGCGCTCGGCCACACGCAGCCGAAGGGTGCCGGGCAGGATCCTCTCCACCGAGGCGGTCCGGATTCTGGGCACCAGTTCCAATGCCCGCTTAACACCCCCCAGATCCAAGGCAAAGAGGTTTTGGCCTAACTTGACTCCGCTCCAACCCTTGAGTTGATCGATTGCTATCACTCCGTCAGTCTGGACATCCACGGTCTGAATGGCGAAGGCGGGGTTCTCATAGACAAATCGGTCCAGGGTCCATTCTCCAACGCGCCAGAGGGCATAAAGACCGGCGACCGTGCCCAGAGACACGCTCAGAGCCAGAGCCAGCAGGCGGATCCGCGAGGCGCGCAGCTGGCTGGATCGCAGTTTGACGTGGAGCACGTTCTGCGTGCGGCCCAGCCGCCGGTTTTTAGATTTTCGTTTGGACCGGAACACAAGAATTGAATTGAGCGCCTGCTATTGATTGAAAGGTTTACGCCCCAACGCCAAGTCGACCATCCGCTGGCAGAGCGTTTCGTAATTGATGCCTGCGGCGGCGGCGGCCAACGGTAGCAAACTCGTCGGGGTCATGCCCGGCAAGGTGTTCACCTCGAGCACCACGGGCTCACCACTGCTCCGCACCATGACATCCACCCGGGCATAATCACGCCCGCCCACAGCCCGGAAGGCGCCCAGTGCCGCCTCTTGAATGCGCGCCGTCATGGCCGCATCCATCTGCGCCGGACAGAAATACTCGGTGTTGCCGGGTGTGTATTTGTTCCGATAATCGAACTGGCCTGATTTGGGCCGCACCTCCACCACGGGCAGGATCGTTCCGTCGAGTATCCCCACCGTGGTTTCGCGCCCGAGAATTCTTTCTTCCACGAGCAGTTGCGAATCATGCCGGAAGGCTTCCCGCAGCGCCTCAGTCCAATCCGCCACACGATCCACAAACTGGAGCCCGACACTGGAGCCCTGACGCACCGGTTTGACGACCACGGGCGGCTGCCAACCCATGGGCCAAGGGGTTGTTTCCGAATCCACCACGGTAAATTTGGCGGTAGGGACACCGGCCAAAACACACTGTTGCTTGGTCAGAACTTTATCGAACGCGAGGCGGCTCGCCGTGGCATCGCTTCCTGTATAGGGAACGCCAATTTTGTCCAACTGCCCTTGCACCGTCCCGTCTTCGCCGTAGCTGCCGTGCAACGCCAGAAAAACAACATCCGTGGAAACCGGCAGCTCGAAGCAACCCTGCTGCGGATCCAACTCGGTAACTCCGTGCCCAAGCGATCGCAGTGCAGCCGCCACCCCCGCACCGGAACGCAGCGACACAGCACGCTCCGACCCGGCCCCCCCGAGCATGACCACAATGTTAACCGGTTTCGACATCTTACCTCCACCTTTTCGGATCTTCAGGGTTCATCCCCGACAATTTTGACTTCCATCTGCAACTCGACAGCGCGGAGTGTGCGAACACGCTCTTTGACCAATTCAATAAGCTGCAGCACATCCCCGGCGGTCGCCCCTCCGTCATTGACGATGAAATTCCCGTGCTCCGCCGAAACCACGGCACCACCGACCCTCGTGCCCTTGAGTCCGAGTTCATCAATTAATTTGCCGGCGGACATCCCGTCCGGATTTTTGAAAGCGCAACCCGCACTGGGCGCGCTGGGCTGCGCCGACCAACGTTTTTCGTTGAATGTGCTCATCCGCCGCTCAATCGCCGCGCCCAAGTCAGAGCGTCCGCGCAGCCTGGCGGCCAGCGCAATATGGTTTTGCAGAGTGGCGCAGGTGCGATAGGTGAAAGTGATTTCACCGGACTTGAGATCGCGCGTGGTTCCGCCAAAGTCCATCACCCGGACTCCTGCAATCAATTCGGCGATAGCCCCGCCCATGGCGCCGGCATTCATATGGAGTGCTCCTCCCACGCTGCCTGGAATACCCGCCAGAAACTCAAGCCCGGCCACTCCGGCGCGTCGGGCCGCATTGGCAACATCCTTCAGCCGGGCGCCTGCCCCGCAGATCAGAGTTTCCCCCTCCACCGCAATCCGGCTGAATTCAGGATGCGTCAGGCAAATCACTACCCCGCGAAAACCGCCGTCCCGAACGACCAGATTGGAGCCTCGACCGAGCAGGAAAAATTTGAGCCGGGATTCGGCGCAAAATCTCAGAATGATGGCAAGATCCAACTCGGAAACCGGCTCGACGTAAATATCCGCCGGCCCGCCCACCCGCAGCGTGGTGCGCTTAGCCATCGGCTCATTGCCGCGAATCAAGGTGCCGGCGGCCAGACGCCCCGCCAGCGTCGCTAAAAACGGGTGCTCTTTGGGATGCGCTATTTCCAGAAGAGAGCCTGGTGTCATGCCGCCCCCTTTGCCCCCACCCCATGGCGATGGGCGGAATGGTTGCAACCGCAGGAAGAGCGATGACGGTGACGAGGTTTGGCGGAACCAGACTGCGCCAAAAGCTGCAACATGCTTTCAGCGATTTGCTCAGCAGCCTTGGGAGAATGCCAGGCATCCAAAGCCGTCTGCATACGTTGACGCAACGAGGAATCCTCAAACAAACCGGGCAAAATTTTGGCGAGCATCTCCGGCGCCGCCTTTCCCTGCTCGAGTAATCGCGCCGCGCCGGTTTCAACAAAAACCCGGGCATTAAACTCCTGATGATTGTCCGTCGCCGCCGGATATGGAACCAGAACAGTCGGAAGGCGCATTGCGGCAATTTCCGCAAGCGACGATGCCCCCGCACGACTCACCGCAACAGTGGCTGCCCCGAGCGCAATTTCCATTTCGCTTAAGAAAGGATGAACAACAGCTTTCACCCCGGCGGCTTTACAAGCCCGACTTGCCTTTTCGGCGTCGTTGGGGCCGGTAAGGTGAAGCAATTGCCACCCTTTCCGGGCCAGCAACGGGAGAGTGGCCAGCACCAGTTCGTTGACACCTCCTGCTCCCTGACTTCCTCCCATCACCAATAAAACCGGACGATCGGAATCAAGTCCCAGCAACTTGCGGCAGCGGACGGGGTCCTGCGATTGAAACTGAGGACGAACCGGAGTGCCGGTGACCACGACCCGACGGCTGAAGAGCTGGGAGCCGGCTTGGGGAAACCCGACAAAAGCTTGATCCACCCACCGGGCAAGCCAGCGGTTGGCCTTGCCGGGGATGGTGTTGGATTCGTGCACAAACGTTTTTGCCCCTATGGACCGGGCGGCACAGAGCGGCGCGGCGCCGGTGAAACCGCCCATGGCGAGAAGCGCCGCAGGTCGGAGCTGCCTAAAAGCCCGGCGAGCTCCGGCCAACGACTTAAGAAAACTTGCTCCAAAGGCGACATAGTTGCCCCCCTGCAACCCCACAGCAGGAAGTGTGATCACACTCCATTCTTGCGGAGCGTTTTTCAGGGATTGCTGATCCACCTCTTTTGGGGAGACGATCAGAGCCAGCGTGCAGCCCCGCTTTGCCAACTGCCCGGCCACCGCCAAGCCCGGAAAGAGGTGCCCCCCGGTGCCCCCACAGGCTATCGCAATCAAAGGTGCCGGCCCCGTCATCATACGGTTTGCAGCCTCCCCATCGAGGTCTCCGCAGGATAGGATTGGGTGAACCGAGAGCCGGAAGCGATACTGATCAAAACCCCCACACAAGTCAGCATCACGAGAAGATTCGAGCCGCCATAGCTGATGAAGGGCAATGGCAACCCCTTGTTGGGCAGGGCACTAGTCACCACGCCGATATTGATAAACGCCTGCATCCCGATCAGGAATGTGATCCCCGAACCGAGCAACTGGCCAAAAGTATCCGGCGCCTTCATGGAGATGTGAATCCCGCAACAAACAATCGCGATAAAGGAAACAATCACCAAAACCGTGGCTACGAACCCCAGTTCTTCCCCGATGATAGACAGGATGAAGTCAGTCTGGTGCTCCGGAACAAAACCCATCTTCTGCCGACTGTTACCCAACCCCAACCCAAACCAGCCGCCAGAGCCCAGTGCGAGCATGGCTTGGTAGGCCTGGTAACCGACTCCGTCTTTGTGTTCCTCGAGATAGAGCCAGCTGAAAATCCGCTTCATCCGCATGGGATCGTGGAAAATGGAGACAGCCAACCCGCCAACCGCTAAAAAGCCCGGAAGGGCGAACTTTGTCCACGGCACCCCGGCCACAATCAACATGACGCCACTCACCACGGCCAGTAGAATCGTGGTCCCCCGGTCCGGCTCCACATAAATGAGCCCCAAGAGCAGCCCGCCAAAAAGCGCGGGAACCGCGATCCCACGCTTCCAAGTGGGCATATGCCGTTTGAAACGATCCCCGTACCAAGCCATAGCCACAATCAGGGCAAGTTTGGCGAATTCCGAGGACTGAAAAAGGAAGCCGTGAAAACCCACCCATCTGCGGGCGCCATGACTGGCGTGACCAACATGCGGAATGAGCACGGCCAAGAGCAGCAGGATGGCAACGGCGTAAAGTCCGCCGGCTATTTTTTTGAAGCCCCTATAATCCGTGGAAGCGACTGACACACAGGCAACCACCCCAACCCCGCCCCAAATGAGCTGCCGTAAAAGCAGGCCGCCGCCATTCTCGTTCATTTTACAGCTGTAAAGCATGACCATGCCCAAAGCCAGCAGGGCTGCCACGAAAAAGACCAGACATGTAACGGCGGTTTTCATCGGATACTCAGGCCTGCTGCCGGACCGGATCGGTCCGGCAGCGCAGCCGAGCATAGGTCAAGCCCCCGGGGCCGCCGGAGCAGGTGCCGACGCGGGGATGTTTACCGGTGCCGGCGCAGACTCAACCGGAGCTGCCACTGACTTGGCAGGGATCTTAAGCTTCTGCCCCACCTTGATTTTGTCGGTGGTGAGACTATTTGCTGAACGCAAGGCTTTGACCGAAACGCCAAGTGATTTAGCGATCTTACTCAAATTATCACCCGATTTAACCACATAGGGGTCGCCCCCGGCGGCCGCATCGGCCGGCGCAGCCGTTTTAACGACAGCAGCAGCGGCGGCACCGGCTACTGCGGGAGCTGCAGCCGGAATCTGGATTTTCTGGCCGATCTTCAATTTTTTGGGCTGAACGCTCGGGTTGGCCTCTTGGATCGCTTTGACTGTCACCCCGAACTTTTTGGACAGGGTGGAAAAAGAATCCCCCTTGGCGATGGCGTATTCTTGGGCTGAAGTAGGGACGACAGGGGGCTGGGCGACGACCGCAGGCGGGGCGGGGTCGGACACGACTGCCGGCGGCACATTGGTGGTCGTAGCCGCTGCAGTCCCAACAATGTTGGTGTCCACTGAGGGGGAATTCGTCGTATCCATCGCCGGTTGGAGAGGCTGGGTGGCGTCCTTGTCCGCCTCGGCGGGCTTGCGACAGCCCGGGACCAAGAGGGCCAAGGCCAAGGGGATGATGTTGATGGCGAGGACGCAGAAAAACGCCTTTTTGAGACGTGTGCGGTTCTGGAGTTTTGCCTCCACCAACGGGTTTTGGGGTGGCAATGGGTTGGGATTATTCATGGGATTTGGCGACGTGTCGTCCTTTATGTGAGGTGTAGTGGGTGGGTTGAAGCGCGCTGCGGTTTCTCCTCAAAAAAACGCGGCGAAAAATCTGATTGGGTTGCTTTATGGCTGTGGTGGTTCACTGATCCGCTGATTTCACCGGGCATATTGGGGGTGGCGAAGCGCGCACCCCAACTAATTGATTCCATTGAATGGCAATAACTTAAGGCTTTTCGAGTTGTTTCGAATCAGGACATAAGCCGACGAGGCATCGGAAAGCCAACCATACTCGCCATGAAGCGCTGCAAACAGTGCCGCTTCGGGCATTGGTTCTAGCAATGTTGCCGCAGGGGTGCAAGGAGGAAAGGGATTTCCCGCCAGACTATTTTTCATATGCCTCAAGTCATGGATTGCATTTGGGTTTAGCGGATCTTCAAAGTGCTTAGGGCCACCACAGCGCAGAGAAAACAAAGAATGAAAAAGCGCATCACCACTTGGGACTCGTGCCAGCCCTTTTTTTCAAAATGATGGTGGATTGGGGCCATCAAAAACATGCGTTGAGGCTTGCCTGTGCGCCGCCGGGTCCACTTGAAATAGCCTTTTTGTAGAATCACCGAGGCGGCTTCCATCACAAATACACCCCCGGCAATCACCAGCACCAGCGGCTGATGAATTAGGATTGCCACCATCCCCAAGGCACCACCCAATGCTAACGACCCCGTGTCACCCATGAAAACCTGAGCAGGGTGGCAGTTATACCAGAGAAAACCCAAGCCTGCTCCAATCAGCGCGGCGCAAAACACCGTCAGCTCCCCAGCCCCGGACACATGAGGGATTTGCAAGTAGGCCGCCGCTTTAATATTGCCCGCCAGATAGGTCAGGATCAGGAACACAAACGACACAATCAGGGTGCAACCAATGGCCAGACCATCAAGACCGTCGGTGAGATTCACCGCATTTGAACTGCCCACAATGGTCAACATCGTCACCATTAAACCCAGAACGACGCCGATGGACAGGGGATATTTATAAAACGGCACCATCAGGGTGGTGGCGAGGTTGCTGACGAGAACCGTGCGGCTCTCCGGAACCCGCAACTCACTATGCATGGGGAGCTTCCAAATATAGAAGGCGACAAAACCGGCAAGCAGGATCTGGACCCATAGTTTCACCTTGGGCGTGGTGCCCTCTCCGGTCTGACGGGTGATCTTGGCCCAGTCATCATAAAACCCCAATCCGGTGAGGACTAAAACCGAAAAAAGAGTGAGTTGAATCAAGGTGTTCCACTGCGCCCAGAGCAAGGTCGTCACGTTGAGCGTCATGACGATCAAAACCCCGCCCATTGTAGGGGTTCCTTTTTTGTCCCACCCCCCTGTACCCGACCCGGCGGTCTGATGGGCGATGTCCACATATTCCTGCCCAAACTTGAGTTTCTTGAGCCAGAGAATGACTTTGGGACCGAGCCACCAGCTCAGAGCCAGAGCGGTAAGGGCCGCACCAGCACTTCGGACAGTGATGTAACTGAAGAGGCGCAAAGGGGAAAGACGCCGGGCCCACTCAGTCCCCGCCGACCACTTCAACAATTGCTGGCTCAGGTAGAAAACCATTTAGTTTTTCCTCCCCTCGGCAGCCCTGAGAACTTCGGTGATTTGCTCCAGGCGCGTTGCACGGGAAGCCTTGAGCAACAATAAATCGCCCTCCTTTACGAAACCTTTCACCGCCGCCGCCGCCAGTCCCACTTCTGAAAACTCAAAGACACGGTTGAGTCCCGCCTGGCGGGCTCCGCGCGCCATCGCCCCGGCCATGCGCCCGACGGCAAACAACTGGCCCATACCCAACTCCGCCGTGCATCGCCCCACCTCCTCGTGGGCGGCCTCGCTCTGCAAGCCCACTTCGGCCATGTCCCCCAGCACCACCACCCGGCGGCCCTTGCAGGGCAAATCCTTCATGGTTTGCAGCGCGGCCAACATGGAGTCGCTGTTGGCGTTGTAGGCATCGTCCAGCACCCGCACCCCCCCGATTTCTGAAAGCTGCAGGCGCATTTTGGCAGGCAGACACGCCGCCAATCCGCGTTCAATTTCCCCGCGATTCAAACCCAACTCGGCCCCCACAGCGATGGCAAACATAGCGTTGACCACCTGATGCCGCCCCAGCAAATGGATCCGGTAATCCCCCGTCACCAATGCCACCGGGGCATCGACCCGGAAGGAAACCCCGTGGGTGTCCAATCGCACGTTTCGGACGCGCCAGTCGTTTTTCGCCCCCAACCCGATCCGCACCACCGTCGCAGCAGTGCGCGCCGCGATCACAGCGGCCCACTCACTGTCCCCGTTGAGGAACAGCTTGCCTGCGGCGGGCAGAGCTTGAGCCAGCGCCCCCTCTTCCCGGGCCACACCAGCCAGATCTTGAAAAAACTCCAGATGTTCCCGGCCGATACTGGTCACCACCCCCAAGTTTGGCCGGACCATTTCCACCAAAGGAGTCAGTTCTCCCGGATGATTGGTTCCAGTTTCCAACACAGCAGCCTGATGCCCTTTGTCGAGCCGCAACAAAGTCACCGGCACACCGATCTCATTGTTAAAACTGGCTTCACTGGAAAGGGTCGCCAATCGCTGCTTGAGTACGGAAGCGATCAGATCTTTTGTGGTCGTTTTGCCATTGGAACCACCCACGGCTATGACCGGCAATGAAAAATCCTTGCGATAGGCCGCCGCAAATGCGCCTAGGGCGGCCCGCGGGCTGGCCACTGCGACCACCGGACATTTAAGCCCGGTGCCGGAAAGATGTTCCCGGGCTACGAGCACACCCGCCACGCCCTTTTTCTGTGCATCCTGAAGAAAGTCATGCCCGTCGAAGCGCTCCCCCTTGAGTGCCCAAAACAAATCCCCCGCCCGCAACTCTCGCGAGTCGGTGCAAACGCGGTCAATCACTGTTTCGGGCGGGCCTTGAACAACGGCCCCTCCGCAAGCAGCCGCAATAAAATTCAAACTCCGAGATTCCATACTTTGTAAATTCCGAACCGGTTCGATCAAGGCGCTATGGACGCTTTGGGTCCATGTTCGCCGCCATCCGCCAATCCTCCCGGTTTCCCCGGGGCGTCAATATCCGAGGGCACGTGCAGATAACTGGCCAGCCGCTCGGCAATCTGAGCAAACGCGGGGGCGGCCACCAAGCCGCCGTAATGCCCGTCCTTGGGCTCGTCCAACACCACTGAAATGCAGACTTCGGGGTTATCCGCCGGGAAAAAACCAATGAACGAAGAGACGAACTTGCCATGGACATAGACCCCGCCCTCGGCTTTTTGCGCCGTGCCGGTCTTGCCCGCCACGGTGTAGTGCTTCAAGGCCGCCTTCTCCGCGGTACCCTCGTGCGAAACCACCGTCTTGAGGGCCTCGACCATCTGCCTGGCGGTCGACTCACTCACCACGCGGGCAACCGGCTGCGGCGAATACTTGACCACGACCTCTCCAGCTCCATCCTCCAGATGATCAACCAGCATGGGACGCATGCGGACCCCTTTGTTTGCAATGGTGCACATGGCCATGAGCATCTGCAGCCGGGTGACCGCAATGCCCTGCCCCATCGGGATTTGGGCCACCGAGACCTTGCTCCACTTTTTCACCGGCAAGGAAATCCCGCGCACCTCCCCTGGCAGGGGCAAACCGGTGCGCTCCCCGAATCCGAAGGCGGAAATGTAATCATAGAGCCTGCCGGCACCCATTTTAATCCCGATTTTTGCCGCGCCAATGTTGGACGATTTGGTGATGATGCTCTTGACCGACTCCCTGCCGAGGGATTCATGGTCGTGCAACACCTTCCCGGCGTATGAAAAATGGCCGTGCTCACAGTCGAACTGGTCATTAAGATTGACCGTGGCGTCATTCAGCGCCCCTGAAACCACGACGATCTTGAAGGTCGACCCCGGCTCCACCACGTCGGTGATGACACGGTTTTTTCGCGCCTCCGGAACCGCGCGCCCGGCAATATTCGGGTCAAAATTAGGCAGGGTGGCCATTGCCAAGATTTCCCCAGTGCGAGGGCGAACGACAATGCCGGTGATACTGACCGGGCTGTGTTTCTGCATCGCCTCAGCAAGGGCGGTTTCAACAATGTTCTGCACCACAGAATCTATGGTCAGCACCACATTCAATCCATCACGCGACTCCACATCCTGCTGCCGGGCGGAAACCATCTCCCGCCCCTCCCGGTCTTTTTCAGTCACCCTCCAGCCGGGCACTCCGCGCAGCTTGGAGTCGAGGGTGAGCTCAATCCCCTCGCGCCCGCAAATGTCGTTTCGCAAGTGGTTGTCCACCTCGCGCTCCTCGGTTTGCGCAAAGCCCAGCACATGAGCCGCAAGCATATGATTTGGATAAACACGAACCGGATAATCCTGGGAATAAACCGCTTTCTGCCGAAGATTCCGGAAGAAATTGCGCTCGGACCGACGCAGTTTTTTCTCATCGATACCAAAGGTTAGATTGGTCATGGCCGCCTGAATCTGCGGCCAGATTTCCGGCGCGACAGGCTGTTTCAACAGCACGTAGGTGTTGGTGACCGTTTCCCCCTTGGAATTAACCCGCACGTGGGCCAAGCGGCGGACCAGATCGGCCTCCTCCATCTGGAGCAGCGGAGCCAGGACCCGGGCCACCTCTGCCTGTCGATTGACAATCAGGCTGGGGTCCGCACAGACGGACTTGGCAAAGAGACTGGTGGCGAGCAGCGATCCCTTCGCATCCAAAATATCGCCCCGCCGCGGCTGGAAATAAGTCTCCCGGCGGGTGTTTTGCCGTGCCAAGGCGCTGAGTTGCGAGTGGCGCAGGATCTGCAGGTCAAACAATCGATAAGCCAAGCAACCTAGCAGAGCCACCAAAAGCACCGCCGGCAAGACCAACCGTTTATGTTGCAGTTTTTCGAACATTCAAAAGGACCAGACGCCAGCGGCGGCCGGCTTCTCTTCCGGGAACATCGCGGACCATGGAAGACCAAGTTTCATTCGATTCAAGGCTGTAATCCGGTACCTGTATAGCCGTCCCGCCCCCAGACCAAGGTGGGACCGGCACCCAATCCCGCCGGCAGGCCAATGAGTTTAGCGCAAGACCGCCGCCCCAGCCCTCTGCGCATACACCCGTTCGGGTTCGGTGCGGATCACCGGCTCTGCCGTAGGCTCGCTCAACCGCCATACTTGAGAGGGCTGGGGCGGGATCAGGCCAAGATTGAGTTCCTTGACCCGCGCCTCCAAAAAAGAAGGCGAACTCATCGTGGCAAACTGCCTCTTGAGTTTCTCGTTCTGCTTTTTCAAATCACCCAGCCGGAGTTCCCGCTGCTTGATCTGCTGGTCGAGCTCCGCGATCTGACTTTTTTGCCAGACATAGCCCACGCCCGATCCGCCAATGACAACACACAGAAGAAAGGCCTTGATCGCCGGCCCGAACCGGATCGCCGCCGACTGATGTTTGCGATTTCGCGCCATATTAAATTTTTTCCAATACCCGTAACTGCGCGCTGCGACTGCGGGGGTTTTCCGCCAATTCCACCGAGCCGGCCGCCACCGCCTTGCGCTGAACCCAGCGCGCTTGGGGATGGCAGGGCACCCGCAACTCCGGCACATCCACCGGCCCGCCGGCCTTATAATCCCGGCTACGCTCACGCCCAAACTCTTTCACCACCCGGTCCTCAAGGGAGTGAAACGTGATCACCGCCAGACGCCCGCCGGGCTTCAATAAACTCAACGCCCCGTCCAGACCCCGGCGCAGCGAGCCGATCTCGTCGTTGACGGCGATGCGCAAGGCCTGGAAAACTTTGGTCGCCGGATGCGACTGTTTTCCGTGCCTTGGGGCGAGCCTTTCAATCAACTCCGCCAGCTGCCGCGTTGTCATAAAGCGACGCAGCTCACGGTCGTGAACAACCGCCTTGGCAAAGCGCCGCGACTCCCGCTCGCCACCCAGCTCCCAAAACATCCCAGCCATCGACTCGGCATCAAGCGTATTTACCAATTCCGCCGCAGTGAGCGTCTGCCGCTGATCCATCCGCATGTCCAGAGGACCGTCCTGCTGAAAGCTAAAGCCCCGGACGGCCTCGTCCAACTGCGGCGAACTCACACCCAGATCCAACAGAACCCCGTCGCAACTTCCGGCAGGAACCCATTCCGCCAAGCCGGAGAAATTTCCGCGGCGTATTTCAAAGCGCCCGGCATACTGTGCCAGCCTGCGCTCTGCCGCCCCGATCGCAGCCCCGTCTCGATCACAACCAAATAGCCAACCGTTGGGCGAACTAGCCCTCAAGATGGCCTCGGCGTGCCCGCCACCCCCAAGTGTGCCATCGACATAGCGACCGTTTTTCCGGGGATTCAGCGCGCCCAGCACCTCCGAAAGCAAAACAGGCTTGTGCGCAAATTCCACGGGTAAAAATCCCTTCCTCAATGAACGAGATCCAATCCGACCGCCCCGGGCGCGGACTCCGCCCCGCCCTTGACCGCCGGAATCCGCACCGGCACCACTTCCAGATCTGCCTCGCTCAAATCATTTCGCAGGACACGCACCTTGTCCAAGGACAACTCCACCTGCACCGGTGACCGGTTCCCCTTGGACACCAACGATTTCGCAATGGGTGGCTGCCTCAGTCCACGAACGGATGATTTGAACTTGTCTGCCAAAAACCTCACCCGGCCACAAGCAGACCTGAGGGCAACTGCCAGTTTGGACAGTCCGCTAACAACCGGGCTAGAATCCCGCGCCGGGGAGTGGTCTTGGGCTTTTCCAACCGAAACTCCAACCGCAAAAATATGAACAGGTTCAGAAGCACCTGAAGGGACGGGTCCTTGCGGTTTTCGCTGGTAAGGTCTCAGCCCCTCGGGCACAGCCCGAGCGGTGGACCGATTCTGCACCGGACCAGCGGGCGCGCTGCGGGGATGCCTGGTCGAATTAAATCTAGGCAGCGCGTTTTTAGTGCGCAGCTGGTAGCGACTATTCGAGTCCTGCAGCCCCACAAGACTTTTCCCCGCCGTGAGTAATTGCATCATGCTCATGATCACTCCATCAACTTGAAGGCTTCCGGCGCCATGACGGCATCCGCCGCACGGACTTTTTCGTAACGTTCCGGATTCCAGATTTCAAATAAATCCAACAGTCCCACCAAAACGGCCTCGCCCTCAATCCCGGCGGCTTTGGCCATGCCCTCAGGCACACAAATCCGCCCCACCTTGTCGAGCGCTACCTGCACCGATTCACTGCCGATAAAGCGCTTTAAAACAACCTTTTGCGGATCGCCATTCGGCATGGCGTCGATGTCACTATAGAGCTTGGCCATCTTTTCCGGGGGCAAAGCGCGCAAACAAGGACCCAAATTAGACTTCGGCCAGAGAATCAACGTGAATTCAAAACCACTCCGGGACGGCCGCCACTTGGCCGGCACCTGCACACGGCGCTTCTCATCCAAACCATGCTGGTAGGAAGAGTTGTAATACGTCTTTTCGCTGGCCGCACTCAGTTCCATGACTTATTCGCAGCAGAACTCCGTATCCCAAATTGCCCCACTGCGCCCCTAATTTACCCACTATCCCCCACCCCGTCAACGTGGATGTGGAGTGCTTATCCAGAACTTATTCACAAGCCACTGTTTATGGGGAAGTTCGATCGTTTTATGGAAATTTGACCATTACCCTCCCTTGCCGTCTCCCGCTTACAATCTGGTCATTTCAACTCCGGTTTGGGATGCTGACCGAAGCGGACAATGCAAACAGCTCAATTTGACTACTTTTTACCACCAGAACTGGTCGCTCAAGTTCCAGCAATCGAGCGCGATGCCTCCCGCCTGCTGGTACTCAATCGATCCAGTGGACGCTTGGAGCACCGGAAGTTTCGGGACCTCCCCACCTACCTTCAGCCCGGCGATGTGCTCGTACTCAACAACTCCCGGGTCGTGCCAACCCGCCTGCATGGTAGCAATCTGACAACCGGAGGCGGCTTTGAGCTACTGCTGGTCAGGGAAAACGGGCTAAATGACTGGTGGTCCCTCGTCAAACCAGGAAAACGGGCCCGGATTGGAACGGAGATCGGGCTGCTGAACGCCCTGGGAAAACCAGTTAACGTGAGAGCCAAGGTGCTGGATACCAATGAGGACGGCCATCGCAGACTGCGGTTCTCCGGTGTGGAAAACATCCGGACAAGTCTGGAGGATCTAGGCCAACTTCCGCTGCCTCCCTACATCCAACGCGACCGCCCGGAACCACAAGACAGACAGCGCTACCAGACCGTATTCGCCGAGCCAGCCGGATCTGTGGCCGCTCCCACGGCAGGGTTGCATTTCACCCCCGAATTACTCGCTGAAATCCGAGCCCGGGGCATTGAGGTACACTTCATCACGCTGCATGTCGGCCTTGGAACATTCGCCCCCGTCAAAGCCGAAATACTCACAGAACATCGTATGCATGAAGAGCGCTTCGAACTCAGCGCAACCGCCGCCCAAGCCATAAATCTGGCCAAAAAGGAACACCGCCGCGTTATCGCTGTAGGCACCACGACTGTGCGCGTTCTGGAAAGCAGCGCAAGCCCCCAATCGGGCGAACTGATCCATGGTGCTGGGAGCACGAATATTTTCATTTATCCACCGCGCAACTTCCGAGTGGTCGATGCCCTACTAACCAATTTCCACCTGCCCCGCTCCACCCTGTTGATGCTGGTCAGCGCCTTTGCCGCCCCAGGGCAGACGATCGGGCGCGAATTAGTCATGAAAACCTACGCCGAAGCCATACGTGAACGTTACCGTTTTTTTAGCTATGGCGATGCCTTGCTCGTATTGTGAGCTTCAATTTTGCGGTTAAACCCCAGCCGTCCATGAAAAAAACAAGTCTGCCCTCCCCCTTTGTGCTCATCAACATGGCGATGACGGCCGATGGGAAAATCGCCACCGCAAACCGGGCCGTCTCCTCCTTTGGCAGCCGGCGCGACCACGAACACCTGCTCGAACTTCGAGCCACGGCCGATGCCGTGCTGGCAGGAGCGCGCACCGTGGACGGTGCCAAAATCAACATGGGTCCGGGTGGCATAAAATTCCGCACGCGGCGAATCCGCCGGGGTTTGGAGGAATTTAATTTGAGGGTTGTCGCCAGCCGCACAGGCACACTCAATCCGGAGGCGGAAATCTTCCGCCACCATTTCTCCCCAATCCTGATCCTAACCACACAATTGGCCAGCC
Source organism: uncultured Verrucomicrobiota bacterium (assembly GCA_903873415.1). GTDB lineage: Bacteria > Verrucomicrobiota > Verrucomicrobiia > Limisphaerales > CAIQOK01 > CAIQOK01. The sequence goes on from CAIQOK010000007.1 coordinate 32,803, forward strand.
AAAGCCGGTTGAAAAAGTTGCAGGCCGTGGCCGACGAGGTGAAAATCTGCGGTAATGAAGAGATAGACTTCAATCAGGCTCTGAGATGGCTTGGAAGCCGCTGGGGAGTGCGCCGACTGCTGTGCGAAGGGGGAGGTGAATTGAACGATGCCCTATTTCGAGCGGGGTTGGTCGATGAATTGCACCTGACGATCTGCCCGGTGGTGTTTGGCGGCCGCACCTCACCAACCATCGCCGAGGGTGCCGGCGCGGTAACTCTTGAGGCGGCCGCGCAAGGCAAATTGAAATCCCTGCGCCGCTTTGGCGATGAGCTTTTCCTGACTTACGGATTCTCCCGCGCAAAACCTTGAACAAAACCCTGGCGAAACGGATCCAATCCAACTCCGCGCCCCATGATGAGCAGGAACCTCAGCCTGAGATCCGGGGCTCGGCCTCCACCCAACGGGCAAAGAGCCAGAGAAGATCAGCCAGACGGTTTAGATAAACCAAAATTTGCGGGTTGCGCAGGTCGCCAGAGTCCTGAAGCAGACAGACGCGGCGTTCGGCGCGGCGGCAAACCGTGCGGGCCACTTCCAGCGCAGCAGAGGGTTGGCAGGCGCCGGGAGTGGCCCACCCCTTGAAAGACACCTTAGCCGCTTCGATTTCGCGGACGATTCCTTCCAACCTGGCGGTCATTTCCGGAGTGACTTGGGGATAACCGTCTTTTAAGTAACGGGGCATATCCTCCGGCAATGTGGAAAGCTCGCCCATGAGCGAAACCAACTCCTTCTGAATTGAATAAAGCGGGGTGCGGACAAAATCATGGCCGGATGCCGCCCGCGCAAAACCCAAAGCCGCGTTGAGTTCATCAACCGCCCCGCACGCCTCAACCCGGGGATGGTATTTGGATACCCGATGACCATACATCAACCCGGTTGTGCCCAGATCGCCCGTCTTTGTGACAACGCTCATGACTGCAAGACTAGGTAGCGCCTGAGCAGGTTAAAAGGCCAAACTCCAAAAAAGAAGCATCGCAACCCTGAGTACATCAGGCAAAATTAAAAAACGACGTGCTTTAAAAAACCAGCCCGTCACCCCCGCCCGCCTCTCCGGGCTTGATCGAGACAGGCATTGACCACCGTCTGTGTTTTCAAGGCCATCTCCGGCCACAGTTCGTTGAGTTCACCCGAGTGAACCTGTTGGTTGAACGCGCGGAACATCCCCACATGCTGCATCTCGGCCGGCGCAATCTGCGGACGAACCTGCTTGATGCCATTCACCTCGAAATCCAGATCACCTTGATCCGCAGGCAAAACAAAATCAGGAATCTGCAAGGCCCCTTGAGTGCCGCTGATATCCACCCACTGTCGGAAACCGGTGATGAAGGAGCAATAGAAGCCCACAGAGACACCCCCCTCAAACCGCAGTTCACCGGCAAATTCCGATGGGACAAGGGCGGCACTCTGCGGACCGGCGAATTCAGAGAGTATCCGTCCACTTACTTCCAGCGGCATCTGCCAATTCATAAGCCAAAGGGCGAATCGAACGCAATACCATCCAAGATCTCCCACACACCCCAGGGGTTCCAGCGCGTGATCGGCCCGAATATTCGAGTCGAGAAACCCCTCACTGGCAAGAAAGCTGAATTGGGTAGTCATCCGGCGCAGTTGCCCCAAGCCCTTGGGATCTTGCAACGCTACCCGCAAGCGTTCCAGTCGCGTGCTATGCATGAACATTACGCCGTCCATGAACTGAACGCGATGCCGGCGACAAGCTGCGGTCATTTCCTGAAGATCGGCAAGACTGGATGCGCAGGGTTTTTCACACAAAACATGTTTCCCAGCTTGGGCGGCGCGCACGACCCACTCTTTGCGCAACCCCGTCGGCAGCGGGATATAGACTGCATCCACCTCAGGCGAGGCCAACAACTCCTCGTATCCGCCATACGCGCCGGGGGCGGTTTGATAAGGATCAGCCTCCTGGCATTCACTGATGAATTTCCGGGTCCGCTGGATATCCCGGCTGGCGACGGCCGTAAGCACACCGTTGCCGGAATCACGGATGGCTTTCCAGTTTTTCCGCGCTATACCGGCCGCACCCAAAATCCCCCAACGCAATTTAGTCATGATTGATTCCTCGCCACAGATTCCAACACGCGGTCCAAAATCACATCCGCCATTTCCGGGGCGGTGCCGACAGCCGGGGCATACCACAAAAGTTTGTCATGGCGCTCTGTTGGATTATGCCAGGTTGGCTGACCGGCCGCCAGCCGCTCGCGCACCAAGCGCTCGGGCTCACCCAGCAACACCGGGATATCCTCTTGGGCATGCAAACCGTCACTGATGAAAAAAGGCACCACCACAATGTTTCGGGTATGCGCCAGCTCATAGCACTGGGCGATGCGCGGAGGTTCCTCCATAAAAACGGCATGGACTGCGGCAAACTCTTTCAGCGCCCGAATCAGGCCGACTTGCCGTTCGATGGCCTTGCGCGAATTCTCATTCAGCCCGGTTCCATGTCCGGCAATGTAAAGAGTTGTCTCCGCCGGCTTCGGGGCGCGCGGAAAAGGAAACCGTGCCACCACCCCGCGCGCCCGCGCCACCAGCACCGCGGTCATCCGGTCATGCGTTCCAACCGGTTGGCAGTAGGTTACTGCCGGGCCTTGACCCGCCCTCACGGTTTCACCGGGAACCAACCCCAGTTCGCGGGGGATGATTTCGGTGCTGAAATAACCTTCACTGATAAACAACGGCAGAATAAAAATGCGGGGGGTGGTCAATTCCGGCAGGACTTTCTTGATGTGCGGTTCCTGTTTCCAAAAGGCCTCCCGCACGTCCCTGAAAATTTGACGCCGCCGCAACCCGGCAGCATGCTGGAAAGCCGGAGCGGCGGAATCGGCATTCTGCGTCGAACCATGGCCAAGCAACACCAGCGTCGCATCGGATAAATCACAATTTCGCACAAGTCATACTAAAGAAACCAATCGGCAAACCGCAAGCTGTCCTCTTGTCCACTACAACACAGACCCGCTTCGCCAATGAGACTGAGAGAGTCCAAAACTCAGGCTATGCATTAAAGACGAGTATGAAAAGACACTCGACCAGTTATGGATCAAGGAGCCGTTTGGTCTGGATTCCGGTCATGATTTTGGCCCTGATGTGCTGCGTTCATTCCAAAAACGGCCCGTCGGGTAACCCGCCCCCCCACGGACGACTTTGCCACCGGTGAAGCCTTCCTCAAGAAAGTATCGGGAAGAGACGGGCCTCGCCTCGTTTTATGCCAGCCGCTATGACGGCCGTCCCACCGCCAGCGGGGAGACCTTCCACAATCATTTACTCACAGCTGCCCATCCATATTTGGTCTTCGGCACCCGGGTGCGGGTAACTAACCTGCAAAACCACCACTCCGTTGTAGTCCGGATCAATGACCGTGGCCCCTTCGCCAAGGGACGGGTGATCGACTTGTCACAGGCGGCGGCCCGTCGTATTGAAATGATCCCGCTGGGGTTGGCCCAGGTAAAACTTGAAATCCTTGAATGATGCAGGCGCCTTTGACTCGAACCGGTTCTGACATAAACGTGCGGCACGATTTTTCGCACGAAAACCTGCCGAGCCGGCCGATTGGGGTGGGATCGGACTTTTCCAAGTCCTGTTCTCCGGTCGCCACGCAGAAGAACAGCCGTAAATCATCAATTTTACCTCTCAACCATAACCAGCCCCGCAACTGCAATTTCCAACTTCCATCCGCACTCCCGGACCCGCTATGCTCTCCCGGTGCGTTTCAAGAAAATCACCCTCGTCGGGATCGGCCTGCTTGGCGGTTCGCTTGGCCTGGCGGTGAGGCAGCGGCGGCTCGCCGGTGAGATTGCCGGCTATGTGCGCCGCCCTGAGGGCATTGCGCAATGCGAGCAGTTCGCCGCCGCAGACTACGCAACCACCGACCTGCTTGCGGCCGTTTCCGGCGCCGACCTCGTAATTCTCTGCACTCCTCTGGCCCAAATGACCATCCTGACACGACAATTCCTTCCGGCACTGAAACGCGGGGCCATAGTCACCGACGTAGGCAGTGTAAAAGGAGGCATCGTGCGGGAACTGCAAACTCTGGTGCGCCGAAGGGGCGCACACTTCATCGGCAGCCATCCGATGGCGGGCGGGGAAAAAACAGGAGTTGCGGCGGCCCGTGCCGATCTTTTCGAGCATGCCGTATGTGTCGTGACCCCCACAAAAAAAACCGAAGCTTCGGCGCTGCGAAAGGTGGAAGGTTTTTGGAAATCACTAGGCGCCGACGTCATGCGAATGCCACCTGAATCGCATGACACCTTGGTCAGCCGGTCAAGCCATCTGCCCCACCTCGCTGCCGCCGCCCTTGCCCATCTCGTGCTCAACCCGCGGCACCCCCGATCTCAGGCCGCACTCTGTGCCAACGGCTTTCGCGACACCACCCGCATCGCCTCAGGCTCACCGGAAATGTGGCGCGATATCACCCTGGCCAATCGAAAACCCCTCTCCCGATCGCTTGCCCAGTTCATCCGGGATCTGCAGAAATTCCAGCACTCAATCCAAACCGCCAACTCCTCCGGAATCATGCGTTTTTTTGAAACCGCCAAACACAGACGCGATCTGTGGATCTCCCGATCCGCCTCCATTTCTCCCGAATAAACACCTTAGCGCCCCATGAATCCGGCTAATTTCCTCCTTCAAACCATCCGTCCTGACAGGGATTCGGCGCTTCTGCAGAATCACAGCGCAATGCTTGCCCGCAACCAGACGCCCGCCCCCGCCCAAAGCCTCCGAGCTTAAAATGTCTTTACCTGATCTCATCGAACTGGTGCCGCTCAAATCTCCCGTCCGCGCGGAAATCACCGTCCCGGGCTCCAAGAGCATCACCAATCGCGCCCTGATCCTCGCCGCCTTGAGCACCGGGAAAGTCAGCCTAAAAGGCGCGTTATGGAGCGAGGACACCCAGATCATGACCGAGTGCTTACAGCAACTCGGATTCCGTGTGGACGTAAGGCCCGATCCGGACGAAGTCTGCAATCGCAGCATCACTGTGGACGGCCAGGGCGGGAGGGTTCCCGCAGGCGGGACAGATGGCCGGCCCTTGGAATTATTTGTGGGCAATGCGGGCACGGCGGCGCGTTTTCTGGCCGCTTTTCTGTGTCTGGGCCGGGGAGTCTATCGGCTCTCCGGTGTGCCCCGGATGCACGAACGCCCGCAGGAAGCACTGTTACAGGCATTGGGTGAACTGGGCTACCGGGTTGAGTCGGAAAACGGCAACAACAAACTGCCGGTGAAAATTTCCGGCGGCGGACCAATCGATCAAGATCAAACTGGAAAAGTGGAAACAGGAAACCAAGCCCTCCCCTTCGCACCGGGCCTCCTGAGCACGGCTGCCGCCACTTCAAAGCACTGCACCGTCAGCATCGAAAAAAGTTCCCAGTTCGCCTCCGCGCTGCTGCTCTGCTCTAAAACAGGCGGCTGGCAGGTCGGAATCAGCGGGGAAAACGCCGAAGAGTCGCCTTATGTGGCAATGACATCTCGCATGATGGAGTCTTTTCCCTGGCGCGGAGGAAATTTCCACGTGGAACCCGATTCATCCAGTGGAAGCTACTTCGTCGCGGCCGGGGAGCTTTTCCCCTCGCTAGGATACCCCGCCGTCTCGATTGTGGACTGGCCCGCATCCGCCTGGCAGGTGGATTCCAATTTCGTCCGCGCCCTGCCCCTGCCGCCGGTCTTGTCTCGCGGAGGCCGAACCGAGCCGGGCATCATCCAGCTCGGGGACAGCATCATGACAGCCATTGCGGTTGCTGCTTTTTCGGCCGGGCCTTGCCGGTTTGAGAATTTAGGCCGCCTTCGCCTTCAGGAATGCGAACGGGTCGCCGCCTTGCGGACGGAATTGACCAAGTGCGGCGGCAATGTGCTTGAAGAGGGCGACACTCTGCTGGTCAGCCCTTCCAACCTGCACGGGGCGGAAATCGAAACCTACAACGACCATCGGATGGCGATGTGCTTTGCTATTCTGGGATTGAAAGTTGCGGGAATAAAAATTAAGAATCCCGCTTGCGTGAAAAAAACGTTCCCGAATTTTTTCCAGAAACTCGCCGCTCCACAACCGCGGGGACTCGGAGCACTTATTCTGGACGGCCGAACCGGCCACCCCCTCGCCTCGGAGGAATTGTTCGCGGACTAAACACCTCCGCAGCTGCGGCGGGAACCCGGCCCCATGCCTTTGCGGCACACCGTCGGGATGCAGCCGAAAAATCGAATTGAAAAATCCAATTGTCATCGCCCTTGACGGCACCAGTGCCAGCGGCAAAAGTACTAACGCCAAACTTGTCGCAAAAACACTCAGCTTCGTCTACGTCGACACAGGAGCCATGTACCGCACGCTGGCTTGGCATTGCCTGCAGAAAAACGTGGACATCTATGATGAAAAAGCGGTGGCCGCGGCCTGTCGCAAATGGAAAACCTCCCTTAAATGCTTGGAAAAGGACAAACTTCGGGCGGTGTATCTGTCCGTAGACGGTTACTTTCCCGAAAAGGAAATCCGCACGCCCGAGACGGCTGCCGCCGTCGCCCACGTGGCAGCTGTGCCAAAGGTCCGCGAATGGATGAAACGGACCCAGCGTGACTGCATCCAATTTGGCAACCTCGTGATGGAAGGCCGGGACATCGGCACCAATGTTTTCCCTGAAACAGATTATAAATTCTATCTGGACGCCGCCCTGTCCGAGCGCTCGGCCCGCCGCGCAGCCGACGGGGTGCAGGAAAATCTCGCCGCCCGCGACCAGCGCGACAGCCAGCGGGCCGTCGCACCGTTGATGATCGCCCTCGGGGCCAAAGTCATAAACAATTCCTCAATGACAGCTGAACAGACCAGCGGAATCATTCTCGAGGATCTGCGCAAGCGCCTGCCCGCCCCGCATTGACCTGCGGCACTGCATGAGCCCTGTTTATTTTATTGGCTGGGTGCTCTTCCGCTTTATCTACGCGGTCTGCTTTCGCTGGCGCGTCTTCAACCCCGAACGCGTCCCACTCAAAGGCCCGGTCATCCTCGCTTCAAATCACGGCAGCTTTTTAGACCCTCCCCTGGTCGGGGCCGGGTTGAAGAGGGATATCAATTACCTCGCCCGCGACACCCTCTTCCGTTTCCCGGGCATCGGTTGGCTTCTGCGCAAGTGGAATGCCGTGCCGGTGGACCGCGACGGCGGCGGGGCCAGGGGGTTGAAGGCTATCTTGGATCGATTACTGGCCGGAGGGGCCGTCATTTTGTTTCCAGAAGGCACCCGCACCCGCAACGGCCTCCTGCACCCAGCCCGCTCCGGCATCGGCCTGATTGTCATCAAGTCCCCGGCAGTGGTTATTCCGGTGCGGGTTTTTGGAACTTATGATGCCTATGGTCGGCATCACACCTTTCCCAGACCACGGCAGGTGGCTGTCAAATACGGCCCCCCTCTGCACTTTGAAAAACTGCGCGCGGAGGCCCTCATCTGCCCCAAACCCAGACTCAAGGAAATCTACCAGCAGGTGGCCGATGAAATCATGAACGCCATCGCCGAACTGGAACCCTGCTCGGACCGGCAGACCTTTCCTTAAAGAAAACTCCGCCCAGCGCAGGCCAACCTCCCTTCTTCAGAGCCCTATACCCTCAATGTGAGCTGGATCAAATTCCCAAATTCGACAGGGTGCTGGTAATGGCGTTGACAATCTGCACCAGGCGGGGATGGGATTGCTCAAAGCCCTCAACGGATGTGGAAAGTCCTTTAAGGGATAGAGCGAGCAACTCGGGGTTCTGGTTCAGCCGGGTAGCCTCATGAGCCGAAATCTCAGTGAAGCCGGCGATGCTTTGCGCATGGTCCTGATGGGTCTCGGACAGTTTAAGCACCTCGCATTTCAGGGTGCCCAGCAGTTGAAGCAGTTCGCGCTTTTTCTCGCCATCAATGGCGTCAGCCACCTGGATTTTCTCCTCAATTTTTCGGACGGTGTCTTTGATCATAATTAGCTCCAAGCCCCACCGTAGCACAAATGCTCGCGACGTCACGCCTGCAAAAACGGCGCCACCCGCCTCCAAACCCATTCCCCCACCGCCTCAATGCTGCCGCACGCATCCACCGCCCTGACCCGTCCTGGGTCGTCGGCGGCAATGGCCTGATAGCCGAGATCCACCCGATCGAAAAAACTCCGCTCTGCCTCCTCAAACCTGTCACGCGCAAACGGCAGCGTCGACTGCCGCTGGCGCATCCGCTCCGCGCTCACCACGGTCGGCACCAGCAAGAGCAGCGTCAAATCCGGCCGGGTTTCCCCAACCGCCACATCAACAATCGCCCGGACCAGATCCAGATTGAGCTGCCGGCCATAGCCCTGATACGCAATGGTGGAATCGTAAAACCGGTCGCACACCACCACCTCCCCAGCCTCCAGTGCCGGCCGGATAACCTCACGGACCAATTGCGCACGGCTGGCATTAATCAAGAGCAACTCCGCCTCCGGTGTCATGGCCGCATTGGCGGAACTGTGTTTGAGTGTATGACGGATTTCCTCGCCGATGGGCGTGCCGCCGGGTTCGCGCAAGAGCCTCACCTCACGACCCGCAGCCCGCAGGCGCTCGGCCAAACGTGAAATCTGGGTCGATTTTCCGCAGCCTTCCGTACCCTCAAACGTGATGAATAACCCCTTCATTTCCAGATAAAAACCAATATCCGCGCTAAATCTTTTTCAACTTAAGCCCCTTCGGGGAGTCTTCAATCACCCAGCCCATCGACTTCAAGCGATCCCGGATCGCGTCGGCGCGCTGGAAATCCCGGGCTTTTTTGGCCTCCGTGCGTTCGGCTGCCAGAGCGGCGATTTCCGCGGGCACCGGGGCCTCCGATTTGCAACCGATGCCCAGCACCGAGTCCACCCGCTCCCAAGCGGCCAAAGCCCCTGCAGCAGCAAGCGGAGGGAGGGAATTTTCCGCGATGCGTTTGTTGGTTTCACGGACCCAGTCGAAAACAGCAGCCCAAGCCGCCGAGATATTCAGATCGTCCTCCAGCGCTGATGCAAAAGGTTCCAACAGCGCCGGCTCCGGGACCGCGGCGGCAGATCTGGTAATTTCACGCAATTTGCCGACACACTCATCAATGCGGGCCAAGGCCGATTTGGCCCCCTGTAATCCGTCGAGGGTGAAGTTGAAGGTTTCGCGATAATGCGCGCTCAACAGGAGATGCCTCACCTCGCGACCGGTGAAACCCTTGGCTAGCAGATCCCTCAAGGTGAAAAAGTTTCCGAGCGACTTGCTCATTTTCTTACCTTCTACCAATAGATGGGCGCCGTGGAGCCAATGGCGGACAAATGGTTTGCCGGTGGCACCCTCGCTTTGGGCGATTTCATCCTCATGATGCGGAAATTTCAGATCCTCACCACCCAGATGCAGATCAAAACTTTCCCCCAACACCTTCATGCTCATCGCTGAACACTCAATGTGCCAACCCGGACGTCCTTCCCCGAAGGGACTACCCCAAAACACCTCGCCATCCTCCGCAACCCGGGCTTTCCAGAGCGCGAAGTCCGCCACCGACTCCTTCTCATATTCATCCGCGGAGACGCGCTCGCCGACCCGGAGTCCGTCGAAATTAAGTTTCAACAGCTGTCCATAGTTGCAGCCGCAACCCCGGTATTTTTCAATGGAGAAATAGACCGAACCGTCGGCGGCCTGATAGGCGATGCCGCGATGAATCAATCTGCCAATCAAGTCGATGATTTCCGCGATGTAATCTGTGGCGCGGGGCATGTGGTGGGGCAGCCGGCAATGCAATGCCTGAAGATCCTCTAAAAACGCAGCCTCGAAACGACCCGTGAATGCGCGCAACGTGGTCTTGTTATCGCGAACCTTGCGGATGATTTTGTCCTCCACGTCCGTGATGTTCATGACATGGTTCACATCATAACCGGAAAATTCCAGGGCGCGGCGCACCAGGTCGGCGAACACAAACGTCCGCCAATTGCCGATATGGGCAAAGTCATAGACCGTCGGGCCGCAGCAATACATCCCCACCCGCTTCTGCCAGGGATCCATGGGGGTGAATGGCTGCACGGAACGCTCAAGGGTGTTAAATAATTTTAGGGCCATTTAAAATGTTTGAAAATCATAAGGATTCTGCCCCGAGAGCAAAAGAGTAAAACAAGCCCCCCCGCCGCCGGCCGCAAGCGCAGCGCCGTTTTCCCCATGAGGCAAAACCTTGCACCGGTCCGGCATGACCTTGCGATTAAACCTCCAAATCAATTTGACACCCGATTCCAGCTTACCTACCGTTCGGTAGGTTCATGGCTTCCACCGTCACCCACACCGAAACCGAAACCCGCCGCCAGATTCTGCGCGCGGCGGTCAAGCGCTTTGCCCACAGCGGATATGCGGCCGCGTCGGTCCAGCAAATCGTGGATGACGCCCAAGTGTCCAAGCCCGCCCTCTACTACTACTTCCAAGACAAAGCCGGGTTATTCCAAGCGCTGGTCAATGAATCCCACGATCAGAAACTGGAGTTGATGCAATCCGCGGCGCGGCGCGGAGAGACCTTGCCGGACAAGCTCGTGGAGATTCTGGCCGCGCTTTTCGACTATTTCAGCCAGAATCGCGAACTGGTCAGCATCTCCCTGGCCACCGCATTCGCCGCCCCCGGCGAGGTGCCTGAAGGACTTTGCTACCAGGAAAAATGCGAACGGAACTTCGAATTCATCCACGCCCTGATGAAAGAGGGGCTCAAACAGGGCGAACTGGATTCCCGCTTCGGAAGCCGGGAACTGGCTTTCGGTTTCTACGGCCAAGCCAACTCCTATCTCATGAGCCAGCTCCTCGCCGCCCCTTATCCGCTGGATCGCCCCTTGGCGGAGCTTATCGTCGGTCTGTTCCTGGGCGGGGCCGCCGCAAAAAACCCTTTAAAAACCAACCCAAATCCCCATAAGCGGGCAACAGCATGAAAAAACTAATCACACTGGCCATATTCATTATCCTGCTCGCCCTTGGCGGGTTGGGCGGAGTCAAGGTCCTGCAGATCCGCACTCTCATGGCGGCCGGCAAAGCCTACTCGCCCCCGCCCGAAACCGTCTCCATCTGCACCGCCAATCAGGAGAAATGGCCCAGCACCCTTACATCCATCGGCTCCGTGACCGCCGTTCAAGGCGTGACCATCACGCCCGAGATCGCCGGCACAGTGCGGGAGATCGCCTTTGAGTCCGGAGCCGTGGTCGCCAAAGGCGACCTGTTGGTGCGCCTGAACACCTCCTCAGAGGAGGCGCAGCTCAAGGCCATCGAAGCGCAAACCGAGTTGGCCCAGATCAACACCCGTCGCGCCCGTTCACTGCGGGCTGACAACACCGTCTCGCAATCCGAGCTGGATACGGCAGAGGCCATTCTAAAACAGGATCAAGCCAACGCCGAGAGCATCCGCGCCACTATCGACAAGAAAACCCTGCGCGCCCCGTTCGCCGGACGCTTGGGGATCCGCCAGATCAACGTGGGCGAATATCTGGACACAGGCAAAGCCGTCGTCTCGCTGCAGGCGCTGGGTTCCGTCCATGCCGATTTTTTCCTGCCGCAGCAGGAACTGGCCCGACTGGCCGCCGGCATGCGCGTGCACCTGACCACTGACGCCTTCCCCGGCCGGAAATTCGATGGAGTCCTTACCACCATCAATCCCGGGCTGGATCCGACGACCCGCAATGTGGGACTGCAAGCCACCTTTGAGAACGCTGAGCAACTGCTGCGCCCCGGCATGTTCGCCCGGCTCGAAGTTCAACTTCCCGAAGAGCAGACCGTGCTGGTCATTCCAGCCACCGCTGTTTTAAGCGCCCCCTTTGGCGACTCTGTCTATGTGGTGGAAGCCTCCACCAACTCCGCCAGCGGACTGGCGGCACGGCAGCAATTTATCCGCACCGGCCGGACGCAGGGGGATTTCGTGACCGTTCAATCAGGCCTAAAACCCGGGGAGAAAGTCATCAGCTCGGGCGTCTTCAAACTTCGCAACGGAATGCCCGTCACCGAAGCCACCAACCTTTCACCCAACCCCGCATCGGCCCCGCGCCCGTCGGATAGCTGAACCGCTCCGCCCATGAAGTCTTTTACCGACCTCTTCATCAAACGCCCGGTCCTTGCGATCGTGGTGAATCTGGTGATTTTAATTGCCGGACTACAGGCGCTGCGCACACTCACCGTCCGCCAGTATCCACGCAGCGAAAACGCCTCCGTCACCGTCACCACCATTTATGTGGGTGCCAGCGCCGAACTGGTCCGAGGCTTCATCACCACCCCGCTGGAACGAGCCATAGCGGCCGCCGATGGAATCGAATACATCGAATCGGCGAGCAAACTCGGCCTGTCCACCATCACAGTGCGCCTGAAGTTGAACTACGATGCCAACAAGGCTCTGGGCCAGATCGCAACCAAAGTGGATCAGGTCCGCAACGATCTCCCACCGGAAGCCGAAGTGCCGGTGATCAATGTCGAATCGGCCGATTCCAAGTTTGCCGCCGCTTACCTGAGTTTCGCCTCCGATATTCTCGAGGCCAACCAGATCACCGATTACCTAGTCCGGGTCGTGCAACCCCGACTGTCGGCACTTGAAGGCGTTCAGCGGGCCGACCTGCTTGGCGGGCGCACCTTCGCCATGCGCATCTGGCTCAAGCCGGAACGATTGGCCGCCCTGAACATCAACCCCAACCTGATCCGCGAAAAACTGGCCTCCAACAATTTCCTCTCCGCCGTCGGCCGCACCCGCGGCGCCCTCGTTCAGGTCAACCTCACCGCCAACACCGACCTGCGCTCCATCGAGGAGTTCCGCAACCTGGTCATCCGCCAGTCCGGCGACCAACTGGTCCGACTGCGCGACGTGGCTGATGTGGCACTGGGCGCAGAGGATTACGACACAGAAGTGCGTTTCAGCGGTGAGAAGGCCGTCTTCGTGGGCGTCTGGCCTCTGCCCAACGCCAACTCGCTGGAAGTCATCAAGCGCGTCCGGGCCGAGCTGCTCTCCATCCAGAAAGACCTTCCCACGGGACTTCAGGGCCGCATGGCTTATGACGCCACCAAATACATCGACGACGCCCTGCACGAAGTGACCCATACCCTGATCGAAACCCTTTTCATCGTGGCAATCGTCATCTTTCTGTTTCTAGGATCACTCCGCTCCGTTCTGATCCCGCTGGTGGCGGTGCCCATTTCGCTTGTTGGATCCGTGTTTCTGATGCAGCTCTTCGGATTCACCCTCAATCTGCTCACACTCCTGGCCATCGTGCTCTCAGTCGGACTCGTGGTGGATGACGCCATCGTGATCGTCGAAAACGTGGAGCGCCACATCCGCAATGGACGGAGTCCCTTCCACGCCGCCCTGCTGGGAGCCCGCGAACTGGTCGGCCCCATCATCGCCATGACCCTCACGCTGGCGGCGGTCTACTGCCCGATTGCTTTTCAAGGCGGCATTACCGGCTCACTCTTTCGCGAGTTCGCGATCACCCTCGCCGGCGCAGTCTTCATCTCGGGAATCGTCGCCCTGACACTATCCCCCCTCATGTCCGCACGGCTGCTAAATCCAGCCAATGAAGAGCGGGGGCTGACCGGTAAAATCAACCACGGTTTCGACCGCCTGCGCCGGGCTTATGGACGGGTGCTGGATGCGACCTTGTCCGCACGGCCGGCGGTCTACCTCCTCTGGGTCGGACTGAGCGCGCTGGCCATCATAATGTTTCTCATGGCATGGCAGGCGAAGGAACTCGCCCCGGCGGAGGACCAGGGATTCTTTTTCACCATCATCGAAGCGCCGGCCAACGCCACTATCGACCAGACCTCTTTTTACGCCGACGAAGCCAGCCGGCGGATGATGACCGTGCCGGAGACGGTGCAGACCTTTCAATTGACGACGCCGGCGCAGGGGTTTGGCGGGATGGTGATCAAGCCGTGGAGCGAGCGTAAGCGCAGTGTGTTCGAAGTGCTCGCCTCGGTTCAAACCAATCTCGCCCGCATCCCCGGGGTCAGAATCTTCTGCGCCGCCCCCTCCGCCCTACCCGGCGGAGAAAACTTCCCGGTGGGCTTTGTCATCTCCTCCACCGCCGATCCCGAGCGCATCCTGGAATTTGCCCAGCAGATTCAGCAAATGGCGGCGACCAACGGGATGTTTGCCTTCCCGCCGCAGATTGACACCAAAGTGGATCAACCCGAGGTGGAGCTGGTTCTGGATCGTGACAAGGTGGCCGCACTCGGACTGAACATGCAAACCGTGGGATCCGACCTTGCGGCTCTGGTGGGCGGGAATTTTGTCAACCGCTTCAATTTTTCCGGGCGCAGTTACAAGGTCATTCCGCAAATCAAGCGCCTAGACCGCCTCAATGCCAGCCAGCTCCAAAACACTTATGTCAAAGGCCCAAACGGGCAGCTCGTCCAGTTGAGCACCTTCGCCACTCTCCTTCAAAAGACCGGACCACGTGCGCTGAACCGCTTCCAGCAATTGAATTCCGTCACCCTGAGCGGCGTGCCCATCCGCCCGCTCGACCAGGCCTTGCGCTTCCTCGAAACCGAGGCGGGCAAAATCCTACCGCAGGGTTACAAGATCGATTACACCGGTGAATCTCGACAATTGCGCACCGAAGGCAACAAGTTCCTGCCCATGTTCATCCTTTCGCTGGCGCTGATTTTCCTCGTGTTGGCCGCCCAATTCAACAGCTTCCGCGACCCGTTCATCATCCTGCTCGGGTCCGTGCCTCTGGCCATGTTCGGGGCGCTGATTTTCTGCTTTCTGAAAATGCCGGGTATGGGAGTGCCCTTCTGGACCAGCGGTTGGACCACTACTCTGAACATTTACGCCCAAATCGGCTTGGTCACATTGGTGGGGCTGGTGGCTAAAAACGGCATTCTCATTGTGGAATTTGCCAACGAACTCCAGCGCGGCGGCCTCTCAAAAATCGCCGCCGTGCGCGAGGCGTCCCTCACCCGGTTGCGCCCCGTCTTAATGACCACCGTGGCCACCGTCTGCGGCCACTTCCCCCTCACCCTCGTCTCCGGTCCCGGCGCCGCCGCAAGAAATTCCATCGGCATCGTGGTCGTCTCCGGCATGGCCATCGGCACCATCTTCACCCTCCTGGTCATCCCGGCCATATACATGCTCATTGCCAAACAGCATGCCGGCCCCAAAACCGCCACGGATTCAGCCGACGATGAAAAAGCCCTGCTGGAAACCGCGGCGGTCAACTGACCCCCAGGCCGGCTCAATCAGGGTGGCAACCAATTGAATTCACCCCTCTCACCCAGCCCTTTTCCAGCCTGGTTGGGGGGGGGGCGTAGGGCCCAAGACCGGGAGAGGAGTCTGGACATTTCAATCAGTAATTAGGACTTCTATTCCAACGAAAAACTTCGCATTGCTCACGCCCTGCTTAGGATGCTGACTCTGGCACCGGCCGTTGGCTTGCGATTCCTGAACCGGATGCTGATCGGACGTCCGATACGAGATGCAATCCGGCGTATCAACCTGACCAGCGGGCAGACCGCCCAGCAACTGGCCACCCTTCCCCACCCGGATCCGGCCACCCACTTCGCTGAAGATCCTCAAGACGACGGCCTTTTCGCCGATGAAAGAACTGGCCGCCTTTAAACGGGAGATGGATTAGTAATCCGCGCAGCATTACCGCGGACCGGCATCCCAATAAAAACACTATAAAACTGGGAACCAAAATTCTGACCGCAACCATGGTCGCCAGCACCGCCGTCGGGCTGCTCGTTCAATGTCACGCAATCCGCACTCAGGGCATCGAAATGACCCTCGACACGATGCGGACCGTGTTATTAGAGGCCGAAAACACCCGGACAAGCATCAGTGAACTGAACCAGCGCAAGGCCTTCGATCAAAAACTGCTCTTGGAGGAATATATAAATTCCGGGGATCTAAAGGGATCAACCCTTTACTGCACTATCCCGGTGGTTGGCGCATGGAAAGCCATTGAAGAAGCCCCGCAAAAACAGGGGTTCACCTTCCGGATTTGAGCGCATCCCGACCCCGCAAAATCAGTTCGATGACCTGCCCATCGATTCGCAGCCTGCCCTGACGCGCAAGATCCAAGAGGAATTCCAAGAGATGAGCCAGATGAAGGATGGGCTACAGATTGAGAAAACGTGCGCCGCCCTTGAAGGTATGAAAGGCGCAGAAGACCGTATTCGAGGTTTCCGCATCTGCAGGCTGCTTTTCGAACACAAGCACTCCTTATTCTATGCTAGCGAGATGTTCCCGGGACTCGATCATAAACTCATGCAAGAGATCGACATCTCAGGCCGCCGCCGCAATTGACTGCAGCCACGCCCAGTCAGAGTATCCCGCCGACCTGTCGCGCAAGTTCCCCGGTAAATCCAAAATGGAAAACTGGCCCTGATCGGATCCTGCGCGGGTGCCGGCAATCTCCAGGGTCAGAGATTCCAATATTTTTCCGAAAGGCTGCTGGTCACTCATCAAATGCGGGGTTGAGATGCCCGCCGGAAAAAGTGTTCCCGCGGCTCTCCGCGGGAACACCCAACTATGAACCTAACTACCAAACAAACCCCTGTCGCAGACCGATGCGCTGCCACCGGCACCTTGTTATCGGCGGCCACGAAAGGAACTTGACTGCTTTCAAGTGCGTGACGGCCGCACGCCACCTTCCGGCAGAACAGCCTATGCTTGACGCGCCCGCGCCTGTGGCCTTAACTGCCGGCATCATTTGAACTGATAGAATCGCATTTTATGGCAAAACTTTTCCTCGGACTGGATTCAAGCACTCAAAGCCTCAGCGCCGTGGTCATCGACCTCGATACACGCAAGGTGGTTTATGAACACTCCCTCAACTTCGACCAAGCCCTACCCCACCACAAAACCCTCAACGGCGTCCTGCCCAACCGCAATCCGCTCGTCAAACACAGCTCCCCCCTTATGTGGGCCGAGGCGCTTGATCTGATGTTTTCAAAAATGAAGAAGGATCGCGTCGCACTCGGAGAAATACTTGCGGTCAGCGGCAGCGGCCAGCAGCACGGCTCGGTGTATCTCACCGCACGCGCAGCCCAAACCCTCGGAAAACTCAACCCGGCAAAATCCCTCGTCGAAAACCTCAAGGGCTGCCTCTCCCGAAAAAACTCCCCCATCTGGATGGACTCCTCCACCGCCGCCGAGTGCGGCGAAATCCGCCACAAACTGGGAGGCATCCGCCCCACCGCCAGTGCAACGGGCTCGGACACCTTCGAGCGTTTCACAGGCCCGCAAATCCGGAAATTCCACAAAACAGAACCGGCCGCATATGCAAAAACCGAACACATAGCACTGGTCAGTTCTTTCATGGCCTCTCTGCTGGCGGGCAAGATCGCTCCGATCGATTTTGGCGACGGCGCCGGTATGAACCTCATGGATATCGCCAAAAAGATCTGGCACCCGGAGGCGTTGAAGGCTACCGCCCCAAAACTCAAAACCAAACTCCCCGCTCTGGCCCCTTCCGGCCAAGCGATTGGCAAGGTGAGCCCCTACTTCACCGAAAAATTCGGGCTCAACCCCGAAGCGCTGGCAACCGTGTGGACGGGCGACAACCCCGCCAGCGTTATCGGACTGGGCCTCATCCAACCCGGACAGGTCGCCATCAGCCTGGGCACCAGCGACACGCTGTTCGGTTCAATGAAAAAATGCCGC
Organism: uncultured Verrucomicrobiota bacterium; assembly: GCA_903873415.1. Lineage (GTDB taxonomy): Bacteria > Verrucomicrobiota > Verrucomicrobiia > Limisphaerales > CAIQOK01 > CAIQOK01. Next base: position 50,441 of record CAIQOK010000007.1, read on the forward strand.
ACCGATGGCAAGGGGGAAGGGCATGTGTTCGGCTCGCCCGCCGGCGGCTACATGACTCTCATCTGTTTCAAGAACGGATCGCTTGCCCGGGAAAAGATGCGGGAGCTCTACAGCATCAAGAACTGGGATAAATTTGGCGAGGTGTTGAACCAGACGCGGCCCGGCAACGACGGCAAAATGCTGCTGCCCTGGTTCGAGCCGGAAATCGTGCCCCGCGTCAACCAGCCGGGCATCCACCGCCTCGACCTTGAAGAACAGGACGCCGCCGGCAACTGCCGGGCCTTGTTCGAATCCCAGATGATGTCCATGCGCCTCCATTCAGCTTGGATGAAAGTTTCGCCAGAGCGGATTTTAGCCACCGGCGGAGCATCCAACAACCCGGCACTCCTGCAGGTGCTGGCCAATGTGATGAACTGCCGCGTGCACCGCATCGAAGTTTCCAAAAGCGCCGCACTCGGCGGTGCCTTGCAGGCCGCCCACGGCTGGCTTACCGCCGCCGGACAGAAACCCAAATGGGAAAACATTGTCGCCGGCTTCAGCGACCCCGTCCCCAACAGCGAAGTCCGTCCGGATAAAAAGGCGGCCAAAGTTTACGACGGGCTTATCAAGGAATACTCCGCCTGGGAGCGGCAGGTTATCAAAAGCCTTGCAGCTGAATGACTTGTAAATCCGGATGAGGCGCCACCCATCCGGATCGGGATGGATCTGAAGAGCCCTCCGCCCTGCCTTGCGCGGGGTGGAGGGTGTCGGCAAAGCAGGTTAGGAGATTTCTTCGCAGGCTTTCAATTGAGAAACAGGCCTCTCCCCTCCCGATTTTTTCCAGATGAACAAAACCCGGGGCGCATTGGAAGAGTTCAATCGCTTGGAATAATTTGCTGCTTTCAAAGGCCCGTCACTTGGCGGCATCCTGCCTAGAGCATGAATGCAGACAAACTACGCAGCCTGCAGATCCGGCCGGAGGAGAAGAGACGCCCGCAACGCCCCCTCTGGGTCATCTTGATCCTTGTGGCACTGGCGGTAGCCGCGGCAGTCTACTTTGCCTGGCCAAGGGCCAGCGACCAACGCCGAATCATCAATACGGGCGCGCATCCGGCCACTAACAACGATGCCGCATCGCCCCGCACAAACCCCTCCGCCCCTCCCTCGCTCGATGTTTCCGGAACCGGTCCCTCGCTCACTGTGAACGGCTACCTCATCAACCGTGAGCGGATCGAAATCAGCCCTCGCTTCCTCGGCTTGGTCACGTGGATCGGCGTTAAGAAAGGCGACGTGGTGACCAACGGCCAGGTGGTGGTGCTCCTGGATGAAACGGAATACCGCGCACGCTATGCCCAGGCAGCAGGCCAGCTCGCCAACACCAAAGCCATCGCAGCAAAGAACGCATTCGCCTACGACCGCATCCACCGCCTCACCCAAACCGGCATCGAATCCAAGCAGGTCGAGGACGACACCCGATTGCTGGTCGAGGCCGACAAAGCCGCAGTAGAGGCGGCGGAGGGTTCACTGGCACTGGCCAAAACCTATCTGGACTGGTGCACCATTCGCTCCCCGATCAACGGCGTCGTGCTCGAAAAACTTGTTAATGCGAACGAACTCGTCATGCCTCAAAGCTTCGGCGGCGGACGCGGACCCCGCACCGCGCTCATGGCCGTCGCCGACCCGATGGATCTGCAGGTGGAGATTGATGTGAACGAAGCCGATCTCTCCAAAATCTCTCCCGGCCAGCCCTGCCGCGTCAGCCCAGAAGCATATCCAGAGCGGCGTTATGACGGCATTGTTGCAGAAATCGCTCCCGAAGCCGACCGCGCCAAAGGCACTCTCCAGATCAAGGTCCAGATCCTGAAGCCGGACGCATTCCTCACACCACAGCTCAGTGCTAAAGTGGAGTTTTTAAAATAACCAAAATTCCGGACTCGCCGGAAAGCCTCTCCACAAGTCAGCCGGAGATCTTTCCCCAGTGCCATCGCGGATGGAAAGCAACTCTTTGAACCTCAAAGAAAATAATCTCTCCATTCCAATTCACGCCCACACCCGGAAAATCCCCGGTAAACCCTTGAGTTTCTCAGACAGATTTGATTTGAAACGTCTTCCGGCATAAACCACCCGCCTTCATTGCTCATTTCCCTTTCAGCTTGAAACGATTTGAAATAGTCTGGAGGACAAGGCATTGGGGAACTACAAATTTGTGCACTGGATCGCCCCATCCCAAAAGGACCACGACAACGCCGCGCTCGAAAAACGCCTCTGGGACGCCGCCGACCAGTTCCGCGCCAGCTCCGGCCTCAAGTCCCAGGAATACTCAGCGCCCGTCCTCGGCCTCATCTTCCTGCGCTTCGCCGAAGTGCGCTTCGCCGAAGTGCGCTTCGCCGAAGTGCGCTTCGCAGCCCAGCGCGCCAGGCTGGAGAAAGCCAGCGCCTCCGCCCGACGCGGCTCACGCGTGGATGAGCCCGCCGCCTATCACACCGAAGGTATCCTGTATCTACCGCCGAGGCACGGTTCGATTACCTGTTGAACCGTCCCGAAGCCGAGAACACCGAAGCGGGATGAATCATCGAAGGGCAGTCGGAACGACAAACGGGAGAAATAAAACATGAATTGCAGCAGACCCTGAAGCTATGAAAGGTTTTACGGAGTGCGCCAGGGGACAGGCGCACTCCATCACTTTGCCGGGAGGCAAAACCGCTGACATGCACGTCGTGGGAAAATAGGAACGACATTTCGATCATTAGAGCTATTTCCGGATGGGGGGGATGACATTCTATCTTGTCCTTGGTCGAGACATGCTTCCAGTTGAATGAGGCTATTCCGGTTGTCCTCGATTTTTAGCAACGCCTGCTGTTCCGAACGCAGTTCCGCCGGAAGTGCGACGGCCAGCCGGAAGATTAAGAACTGGATCAACCCCGGTTCATCGCGATGCGGCAGATACCCGTTTCCAAGCCAGCCCAGAAAGCCGCCCGATGACAGCGTCCACTCCCTCTAGCCCGCCACCAGAGAGCGCACGCCGCGAATATGAGGTGGGCTTTGGTGTTTTAGGAATAACCTTTAACCCCGGAGGAAACTGTCTCCCAATTTCAGCATTTGTTTGGTCCCGCTCCGCTGAAGGTTCCAGGATGAAGCTGCCCCGCCGTTTCTGAGTTCGTGACCTCAAAGCCGGGAATCAATACGCTACAAGACTGAGGGGGCATGGTGGAGGGAGCCCGTAGGGCGACCGGAAC
>CAIQOK010000008.1 GCA_903873415.1 uncultured Verrucomicrobiota bacterium
CGTCTCATGCACCGAACAAGGCCGGTGGTCCTACAATACCGCCCATTTTGCCTCGTCAAAAGACATCATGGCCGCCAAATCCCGCGCGCGGAAATCCCGTTCCGTCTCCGCCTCGCTCAGCGAGGGGGCGTCCTACCATTCGGACCAGGGCGAAGTCTGGCAGGAAGTTTCCAAGCTCCAGGTCAAGGCGTGCTTGGCCTCGCCCACGTCGGCTATGAGCGACGTGTTCAAAGCCAATGAGGACAAGCTCAAGGAATGTTTGGCTAAATTCACCTGCCAGCCCGGCCAGCAGGGATTGATCGTGCTGCACAACGGCCAGGTCGCCGGCCTCGACCTCATCTCGCGACCCGAGGTCTATGCGCGATTGCACGAAAAATTTGTGCGCAGCTACGTGATTGAAGCGCTGCTCGAAAAAGCGGTTGAGCCGGAAGATCCGCAGCGTGCCCGGGACAAGGCGCAGAACTTTTTGGGCGACATCTCCCGCGCCGGAGAGCAGAAGTTCCAGTCGGCCGGCTACGGCTGGGATTTCCGACTCCGCGCCGACGACTTGGCCGGCAACGCGCTCGTGGCCGACGACCACGTCATCCACGCCGCCGCGTTCAAGCTGGAAACCGCCGCCCAGCCGCCCAGGGACATGGCCGCACTCTCCCAGCGCCGCCGCCGCTACACCCGCGAATGACCAAGGAGGCAGTGGAAGCGCCGCCGGATTGCTCCGGCGGCGCTTTGTTCTCTTGGTTTCCTTGGCGTCTTGGCGGTTCCGGTTCTGACCTCTGGCCTCTGCCATCTTGTCTCCCAACTGAAGCCAGACTTGATTTCAGGTTTCAGGTTTCAGCTTTCAACTTTCCTCAGCCCGTGAAGTGCGGAGCTACTTCAACGGGCAGCATTTTCTCCCTCTGCCAACTGAAGACTGCCAACTGAAAACTTTTTTACCCCTGTCCACCGATGTCATACCCCCTCTGTTAACATGGTCGCAACTATGAAAAAGAAAGCTAAACCAAATCCCGATGATCAAAACCTCAAGCCTAAAGCCCAAAGCCCCGAGCCTGCCCCTGAATCTGAATTCACCGAAGAAACCGCCCTGGCATTCTTTGCCCGGAATCTGGAAGAACTGAAATGGAAATACCACCGCATCGCCGACCGACCGTCGCTTTTCAGCGGCTTCAACGGCGACAATGTTCAATGGGATTTCAACATGACCGCGCGCGAGATGTCCCCGGGAGTTTTCCAGTTGGGCGTAAATTCCTTCATCCCGAACAAGGCGATTCTGCCCCGCCGCCCCGCTGCCATGGAACTGCTGACGCGGATCAATTTCGAGCTGGCGCTCGGATGTTTTGAGATGAACCTCGCCGACGGCGAAATCCGATTCCGCACCAGCGTGATATTGCCTGCCGCCGACATCACTCCGGGCATCGTCGAACACCTCGTCCGTTCCAATATCTGCATCGTGGACCAGCGCTACCCGCAAATCATGGCCGTCCTCTATTCCGGCGTCTCCCCCGAGGACGCCTTTAAACACAAGGAAGATAAAAATGAGGCAAAACCCGAACCGCGATTTGAACTAAATTGACCATGACCCACCTGATTTCCGACTTCCGACCTATGGCATCCGTAGTCAACGGTCCCGAAGTCTCGTGGTCTCGCCATCTTATTTCAACTTTCAGTTTTCCGAATTTAAGCTTTTGTTTTGGCTTTCCCCTTGTGTCTGCCCGCCAATCCCCTAAAACTTCCATCGGGATATGCCTCTGATTTTCACCAACATCGGACTCGGCTTGCGGCTACGCTGCCATAACTTCACACTCGCTATAGAAATCAAACCGACCACTAAATAATTATGCTCACCGGCGAAATTCGCAGTAAAATTGATGCCCTCTGGAATGCGTTCTGGACGGGCGGCATTTCCAACCCGCTCGAAGTCATCGAGCAAATCACCTACCTGCTGTTCCTGAAGCGGCTCGATGACCTGCACACGCTGGAGGAAAATAAATCCACCCGGCTCAAAAAGCCGATGGAGCGCCGCGTGTTTCCCGAGGGCAACGACCCCAAGGGCCGTGCCTACGAAGATTGCCGCTGGTCGCGGTTCAAACATTTTGAGGCCAAGGAAATGTTCGAGGTCGTGAACGACCACGTTTTCCCGTTCCTGCGCACGCTCGGCGGTGACGATTCCACCTACGCGCATCACATGAA
>CAIQOK010000009.1 GCA_903873415.1 uncultured Verrucomicrobiota bacterium
CTCCCCGCCCGGCGGGGAGAGGCACGGGGTGATGGGCCGGTTGGCTATAGACAGGACGCTTCGCTGGAGCTTCGAAGACAAGGCCAAAGCTTGAAATCTAAAAGCGCAAAGAACATGGCTCAGACACGGGCCACTCTCTTGCCCTAATACCCTGTTGCTGACGAAGTAAGGAGGCGCTTGGAGCGCCGATGAGAAAAGGCATCTTCAAGAATATTTTGGGATTTTCTTGAGGTGAATGTGGGTCGTTCCGGCCAAGAATCAATAAAAGCCACTTTTTATTGGGCTAAAAGCAAATCTGCGCCGTGCATTCCCGTAGGCTGGTGAGCGGCGGCGACGGTCTTCCGAACCACAGTTTTCGGCTCCGCCGGGTGCCACGCGCAATGGACTTGCCCAGCCTGCGTGAAGAGGCGCACTCACAGCCTCCCAACAGCATTTGGCCAAAGCGTCGGGGTTTGTGATCCCGCGCGGAATTGGTTTTTCAGCAGGCTGCTAGTGCCGGTTGCGGTTTTCCTGGTATTGCTTGATGGCCTGCTGGGCCACGGCATCACCATTGGCGGCGCGGGTATAGAGATCTGCCATGACTGCGGCCATCGCATCCTGGACCGCCATTGTCTCAGCCCCCGTGCGGGCCGGGTGGGTGCGGGCCATTTCCATGTGGCCGATCGCATCGGAATAATTTCCCGATTTGAAGGCGGTCAGGGCCTGGCCGACTTCCGCGGAAACTGTCGGGCCCGGAAGCCCGGATGACGGGGTCGTGGGTGCTACCGGAGCAGGGGTGGCAGCCAAGGTCTTGACGGTGCGTTCCAGCTCGGTGGCGGCGTCGGTTTTCTTTTGGCAACCGGGAACGATCCCAGTCGCCAGAATCAGGAGGAGAGCGGTGGAGTTTTTCTGCAGAGATTTTTTCATGGGCTGGGGTTCGGTCGGTGATCCGCAAAGTCAGGGCAGGGGGGCGTCAGCGTCCATCGATGCTGCCGGGGTTACAGAACAACCTGTTTTTTGCCGGGTTAGCCGCTTCATTGTAAAAGTCCACGGTCTTGAGGTATTCAATATGGCCGTCCACAACCCCGACGGTTGTGCCAATGGAATGCAACTTGGTGATGCCCTCGGTTGGCCAGCTGGATCCGTCGTTGAAGTCGCCTGGATTAGTCTCCAGAGCCTGCCAGAAGATGATGGCGTCCTGTCGGAACTGGGTGGTTTTATAGGGTGTGTTGCCTTGGTTGCCCGCCACGCCGCTCATGAGATAGCTGCTCAGCAATTGGGCCCGCTGCGAAAAGGTGGACACATCCGTTCGGTCCAGCGGACAGCGGTAGACGGGTATACTCTTGACATAGTCCCAGAGTAATCCGCCCTGATAGGCTGCGGATTGAGGGGGAAGCTTGAAGCCTTGCGTGAAAGGGTTGGGCACGGAACCGCCGGAGGCATCGTAGAGCCAACCCCGGCGGATCCAAGGTGAATTCCAGTTGGGGTCGGGCAGGAAGTCCTTCGAGTCGGCGCAGTAGAGGTGCATCGCCAGAGTGATCTGTTTGACATTGTTCTGGCACTGGGCCCGCACGGCTTTGTCCTTGGCTTTGGACAGTGCCGGCAGGAGCATGGCTGCCAGAATGGCGATGATCGCGATGACCACCAGCAGTTCGATGAGGGTGAACCCCCGACGAGAGTCAGAAGGGACTGTCGGCGGGCGTGAGGTTAAGTCATGCATAGAATTGGAAAAGAGAGACGGGGATTTCAAAGAGGGGTCCAGTCAGGAAAACGGTAGCCTTGCCACATCCAGACGAAATCCGGATTGGTGGTGCCGCCCCCGGCCCAGCCAAAGACGCTGTTGCCTTGGGCAAAGCTTTGAGCCGCGGCGATGGTTTGGGGGTCGGTCCAGCGGTGGGATTCCACGTGGGCATCGATAAAGGAGAATGTGGAGACCAAGCCGTGGAAGATCGCAAAGCCATCCACCCATCCGGTCTTGTCCATCACCCAGGTTCCCATCTCGTAGCCGCGCGGGTCGGCTTCCTCGATAAAGATGAAGGCTTGGGAGGGGGCGCTGCTGAGTTTTTTGTAGGTGTTTTGAATGTTCCAAGCCTGCCCATTCATGCCGTTCGCCTTGGAGTAGCTGGCATAGGCCCAGCCGTTGCCGACTTTCAGGTTGCGGTAGCGCAGGTCGGAGGTGCAATGGAAGACTGCGGGGTTGGGTGCGTATTTGAAGAGGGGCGAGGTCGCCAACTGCTCCTTGGCCTGCTGTTCGGCCACCGCCACGTTCGCTGATAGCGTCGAGGAAGCGTCGAAATATCCGCCCCCGCCGTAGTAGGTGTTGTCGATCGTGGTGGCCATCATGGTGTCCTGATTGTCAGTGGCGTACATATGCCAGGCATAGGCCAATTGCTTCTGATTGCTGCGGCAAGCCGCCAGGGTTGCCTTCAGTTTGGCCTTCGAGAGGGCGGGAAGAAGCATGGCGGCCAGAATGGCGATGATGGCGATGACCACCAGGAGTTCGATCAGGGTGAAGCCGCGGCGGCTCGGTCCGGAGGAATTGGATGCGGTCGTATGGGGGCGGTTCATAGTGTCTTTTTCAGGAAATAGCTGGTAGCCGGATTGTGGCAGCGTATTAATGCAGTGTCAAAGCACATGGATTTGCGTTAAAGTGGAGTCAGGCCCACGCAAGGTCAATACCCCAGTTGAGTTACAGGAACCTTCATCCGCCTTTCACGCCCCCCGTTCATTTGTGCCAGGCCGGTTTCCTGCTTGACCCGCCTGGAGGGAGCTTGGCAAGGTTCGGGCATGAAAAAAACAATTCTTTCCGCGTTGGCCGTCCTCGCCTTGGCGTTGAGTTCCTGCAGCACGCGTAATTGTGCCGCCTGTCACGGCCAACCCAACACACTCTCTTCCCGGGAGCAGGCGGCCGGTTGGAAACTTCTCTTTAACGGCAAGGACACCGCCGGATGGAGTAATTTTAAAACCAACACCATCCGCTCCGGTTGGCAGGTCCAAGATGGAACATTGGCCTGCGTGGACCCCAAGAACGCCGGCGACTTGGTCACCAGCGAGCAGTTTGACTGGTTCGAGCTGGAGCTGGAATACAACATCTCCCGCGCCGGCAACAGCGGCATCATGTATCACGTCACCGATGATGCAAAATCCGTCTGGGCCACCGGCCCCGAATTCCAGTTGGAAGACAATGTTGAGGCGCATGACCCGGTCCGCTGCGGCTGGCTCTACGCCCTCTATGAACCCCCGGTGGATCCCAAGACGGGCAAGACCCTCGATGCCACCAAGCCGGTGGGCCAGTGGAACCACATCCGCCTGGTCATCTCTCCCGAGAAATGCGAGCACATCATTAACGGGGTGAAATACTTCGAGTACGTCTTGGGCAGCGATGATTTCAATAGCCGTGTGGCCAAGAGCAAATTCGGGAAGATGAAATTCTTCGCCAAATCCAACCGCGGCTACCTTTCCCTGCAGGGCGATCACGGTCAGGTTTCATTCCGTAACATCAAGATTCACCCCATTTCACCCAAAAAGTAACCGGCCAACCCAACTCTCAACGGCTTCACCATGGATGGCGGATTGCCCCCCGATGGAGCCGTTTTTTGTTGTAGGGCTCAGTTCTATTTTGCCACCGAAGTGTGCTGCGTGAGCCAGATCATGTCCGGATTGTTGGGCCAAGCCAAACCCGGGTCGGCTGTACCTGCTTCAGATTGCCCAGGCACTGGATGCTCTGTACGTTGTCTTCCGATAGGTAAGCGCCTTGGAAATCATCCTAATCTCCGCAAATCGAAGTGGGGTCGCGGAGTGGATGAGTGAATAAAACCTCCCGCTATGGGCACTTTTGCATCGCAGGTTTCGGTTCAGCTGGCGGGTGAAGCAAGGGATGATATTTCCCCGGACCCATTGCCGGAGGAATTCACGGTCGCACCAAGAAAAGAGGTGCTCGCTCCTTGCCGTGGCCAAGGCGCGTGGAGCGGCTTTATCAAGCGCCTAGGCATGGCCCGCAGCATAATTTCCAGAAACGCCCGGCCGTCAATGATCCTTCCGTGCAGATGGGAAATCTGATTCAGGGAGGTTGCCAATCCGTCGATTACTTCTCCCCGCCATGAACCAACCTGAATTCTCGTTCGACGCAACCGTTCCAGCCACCGGGTTTAACCGCTGGCAACAGGAGCGTCGGGAAGCGCTCCAAGCACTCGCACGACAGCTTGGCCTGCCGCTCGGTCAGGAGGTGGAGGTATGGCTGCAGGGCGGCGTTCGCTTGCGCGGCAAAATTCGGCTCCGCGAGGACGGTTTGTTCCTATCCAATGAGGGCCAGGAGCGTCTTGAGTTTGTCGTCGGCGAAACTTTTTTCACTGCAGCTGAAATTGAATCCTGCATCCGCAGGGACTGAGGCCTGCCGCAAACAGACCCCGTTGAACCGCAGCTCACACAACTGGCCTGCGCCTGATTCCTGAGTGCCTTGCGGGGGGGGGCTTCCGTGGTTGCTGTGTTGAATTCTTGATTAGTTGGATTGTCCGAACCGCTTGTTCCTGCGCTAGCCGCAGCGGTAGGATCGGGCTGCCGTCCCGTGGTTGGCGGCTTGGCATTTTGTTCTCACTGCGTCCGGAAATCCACAAACTCCACCGCCCCGGGCCCCACCGTGACATTGAATGCCCCTGTCGGCTCGTGCGTTCGGCCTGAACGGATCTCCTTCGCGCTGCGCCACGGCAGGCGGCATTTCACCCGGACCCGGGCAATTCCTGCGGGATCGATCACTGCCGGTTGATCGCGCTGTTTGATCACCCCAGCGTTGTTGATCAGCTCCACCATCCAGCCGGTCGGTGTGCGGTTGACGGCGTATTGAATGGCGTTGCCCGTGACCTCAAGGGGCAGGGCGTCCTCCGCCAATTTTTCGAGGCGCGCGTTTGAAATGGCTGTCTGGCGGCCCGTGGCGGGATTAGTCCACTCCTCCAGCACTTCCATCGAGCCGAGCCGGGCCAGTCGGGCGAAACCGCTTCCAAGCGATTCTTGATGCCGTTTGGAAACCAGCACCCGGGAGCCCCCGCGCAAGGCCGTTTCAAGCGTTCTTACGAAGGCTGGATCGAATTGGATGTCGCCTGCCAGCAGCAATGCCGGATAACTCGCCAGCATTTGAGCCGAGGCGCTGGTCAGTTGCACGTCATAGATCTCTCCAAAGGGTGTCGGGCGAAGATAACTTTGCTCCGGATTTTTTGGGAACGGGTTGGCGTGGATATGGTCGCTGCTTGGAAACAGCTGTTGATCGAACAGATCGCGGATCTGGCGGTCGCCGGGGGTGGGTTCCAGAATGCCCCAAGGCTTGTCCATGTAACCGTTGTAGCCCGAGAGATGATCCAGCACGACGGCCACCGGCGTGAACGGGACGCCGCGATCGTGGGCCTGCATGAACTGGAAGACCTCCGACGCTTTGCGGCCATGCGATGTCAGGGTCCAAGGAGCCTCAGCAGCCTCAAAGAACGTAGAGATGCTGTTCTCGGGGGTGACCATGGCTGCGCCGGCGAACCAGGCGTGAAGCCACATCCTCTCATAGAAACTTAGAGAATGTCCGGCATCCAGACCGCGCGAATCCCCGCCCTCCTTGCGCAGCGGGCCGCTGCTGGTGCAGGCTCCGTTCAACCAGGGGCTCACCTGCACCGACCAGGGTTTGTTCCACTGTCTGGCTGCTCCTCGGGCGAATGCCAGTTTTGATTGGGTGAATGCGATGTTTTCCCCCACCTCCAGCCCGATGCATCGCGCGCCCCACCCACCGACATAAGCCTCATAGTGTGAATGGCCGGTCACGCTGATGACGCGATTGAGCAAATCATGGCTCCGGCTCAGGAAGTAATCCTTCACGACGTTATAACATTCCTGGCGGCTTTGCGGGCGCCGATCATAGCCGGCAAGGCCCCTGGGTTTCATCAGGTGTTTGAACTGCTCAAAGTCCTTGCCGAAATTGTCGCGCCACCACGACTCGGTCGCCGCCAGGTTGTGGAAGTAATAGCCCCATTCGCCTAATTGCAGTGCGGTAAAGACACCGGCCCGGTCCATAGATGCCAGCACTGCTTCGTTTTCCGGCCCCATCACGCCCCGTCCGCCTTTAATCTGCATATCACCGCCCGAATAACACGTTGCCGGCCAGCCGATGCTCGCCAGGTAATCAAAGATCGGTTTGCTGCCCGGCTGCGGTCCGGGTCCCGGGTCAAATCCGTTGCCCAAGTGCTGCTCCTTCATCACGCCGACGAGTTGGTGAAGCTGGTTCAGGTCGCCTGGGGTTCCATACATGCTGAAGACTACTTCCTGCTTGCCGGGTAGGAGGCTCACATGTTGGGGACTGTGGGTTAGCGTTTGAAATGAAGGAAAGGATTTCGTGAAAGGTTTAGCCTGCCCGGCGGCGGCGTCTCTTGCGGGAATAATCTTCCGGGATGCAAGCCAGGCCAAGGATTCCATTTGCCAAGCATCCCACATCGGTCCGCGATAGCCGTTCAAGCCATGACCGCCGGCGGGTAGTTCGAGATAGCGGCCTGCGACGCCGTGTGCCCGCAAGGCTTCGTGGAACATCCGGCTGTTTTCTGCAGAGACCGCCGTATCATCGGCTGCATGGGCTAGAAATGACGGGCTGGTTTGTCCCGTCACCCGACGCTCGTTGGAATAGAGTTCCACCTTTTCCAGCGTGGGGTTAGTCCCCAGCAGGTTTGCCCTAGACCCGCCATGCGTCTTTTCGCCCATGGTAATCACCGGATAAATGAGGATCGCAAAATCGGGTCGGCACCCCAAGCGCTCTATGTTGTCCGCCGCCAGCTGATCTCCTGAATCGAAGTGGGTGGCGGCAGTGGATGCCAAATGACCCCCAGCGGAAAAGCCGACAATCCCGATCCGCTTTGGATCGATACCCCAAGCCTTGGCGTTCGCCCGCACTGTGCGAATCGCCCGCCGGGCGTCAAGCAGCGGACGGGTGTCGGTGCCGTGCGGCAGCCTGTATTCCAGGACGATCCCCGCCACCCCATGCAGATTGAGCCAGTGCGCTATCCCGCTTCCCTCCGGGCCGGTCACCAATCCGCCATAGCCACCTCCCGGACAAATTACCATCGCCGCTCCGTTGGGGTGTTCCGGGCGAAACAGTGTGATGAAGGCATTGGTGGTTTCGGGCGATCCATCGCTGTCCGGCGCGCCAGCCGGCCAGATTGGCAATCGCTTCGGCGCGGGAGTGTCGCCTGCCAGGCTGGTGAGGGACGGTAGGCACACGCTCAGGAGCAGCAGCGCAGCAGATCGGGTTAACCTGCGGAAAATGTTGATGTTCATTTCAAAATGGATTTTAAACTAGGCCGGCCGTTTTTTCTGAAAGGGTTTTAACTGCCTTGTTCTTTCTTTTTCCAAAGGCAACAGAGTCTCCTAAAATTGGCTCAGCGGTTGCAGCGTCAGGACCTTTCGTTCGATCTCCATCGCCGAGGGGAAGGGCAGGGGATTCAAGGGTGCCTTGGGAAGCGGCTGGGCAAAATCCATCGTCAGGGTTGCCTTTTCCAACGACTCTTCGCTCCGGACCCACCAGCCGGCTTTAATGCCTGTGGAACTGGATCCTGATTTGCCACAGCGCAAAAAAATCTCCACGGCGCTTTTGCCTGCCGGTAATTCGAACCGGTAAAAGGCCCACGGCTCAGCCGGCAGCTCGCGCATGGTGCGGACCGGGATTTTTGGATCCGCCGGACTGGAGCTGGTGAGCGTGACCGCGACTGGTCTTGCGTTGATCGCGGCGTGGCACTCCAATGCGATTCCGGCATTGGTCGGACTGGAGCAAAGCAAATAGATCCAGGCCTTGGTTTTTATTGGAATGGAGATATTACAGCGGCCTGTCAAGAGCGTCGCGCCATCAGCCTCGGAACTGCGGCTCAGTGCGCCTCCGCTGACGATGCCACTCTCCCGCTTCCCGCTGAAGGGCAAGGCAAGTGTTTTCGATCCACGGCTCCCCGCCTTGAAGAGGTCTTGTCTGTTGAAGCTGACTCGGTGGGCAGCTGGTAAACCGGTCATGGAAAAGTGCACGGTTTCTCCGGGATGCCCAAAGACTTCCCAGGTCGCCTGAGTTGCCGTGCGGTTGACTTCACGACACCTCAGACCCGGCAGCGAGAGCGCCGTGGGATCAGGCCGCTTGAGCTGCAAGAAAAGTGTCTGGTAGGGAGCTGGTTCCAATTCCAGAGAGTCGCCGAATCGCACTGTTTTCGGCAGCGTTTCCCGGTAGGGATAAATGACGCTCGCAGTATACCGGCCTGTGCCTGACTCGTTCCGGGTCCAGCCTGTGGATTCATCGAGCTTGATTCGCACGGTTTGCGGTTGGATGAAGGGGTTGCGAAGGACAAGGATTCCATTTTGGCCTCTAAAATGGGCGTAGCCGTAGGGTTCCCGGCGATAGGGATCCCCCAAGATCATCCGGGTGCGCGACAGCACCGGGGCGTTGTGTCGAGTCCACCGAATCATGCCGGCGAGAAAAGGCCAGTCGCGGGCCGGATCGGGAAAACGGGCAGGATTCATATAAAACGTCAGCAAGCGATTGCCCCGTCCAGCCACCATCATCGCGTTGTCTTGCCAGTTGTCGTAGAAATTCGCCGGCTCGGTTGTGAGTGTGGGATCGAGATAAACTCCAAGCGTTTCGATCGCGCCGGGGTCGAAGCCGGGATTTGACTCAAGCCTGCGCCGCAGCAGCGCATCGCGGCTGGTGGTCGCCCCGTCAAAACCGTTCATCGATGGCACAGTGGTCGGCGGAGTGCCGTCGTAGGTGTCGCCATAAACCGAATCCACATGCCACAGCCACCAGGGACTCAGCCACATCCCACTGGTGGGGTCCAGATAGACATCCGGCTTGGCCCGGCGCATGGCTGTGAGCAGCTCGATAAAGGCGTCCACGTTGGCTTCCCGGGCATAATCCCCATCCAAATGATGCGGATGCGTATTGGTGTCGCAGCTGGCGCAGAACCCGTCCATCTTGAAAAACCCCGCGTCGTTTTCACGGATCAACTCCGGCACACGGCGGGAGATGTCGCGCCGATAACCGGGGTCGCTCTGACAGAGGAACCAGTCGAAGGTGGCGTTGCGGTGGTAGCCCTGGTTGCCGCCCCATCGGGCATGTTCGTAGCCGCTGGAGGGCGATAGCCACAATCCCAATCTGCTCCCCATCGGCTTGAGTTCATCCAAGAGCGGCTTGAACCCGCGCGGAAACCCGCTGGCGCGTAGTTCCCAAAGGCTCTCCTTCTCGTCCCATCCATCGTCCAGAGTAAAGCTGTCAAATCCCACGCCATAGGGCTCAAAGAGCTTCTGCTTGAACTGTCGGATCAGGTCGAGGCTGTTGGTCTCGGTGGCCGGCGAAACAGTGGTCCACGTGTTGTAATCCACTTGCACCTCCGGTTTCCGCGGGCGCTGACGGCCTTGGTCGATATAGGCGCGGAAGCGAAGCGCCAGTTGATCTCTTGTGGCTACTCCCAGCACCGCCACCTTGCTTGTAAACCGACCGCTCACGCTGCGTCCGGGACGGTGCCGCAGGGTCAGTAGGCCGGATTCGTAGTGGTTGTATCCAGCCGGAAACTCCAGCCCCCAGAAGGTGTCCTGAAGGAAAACAGGTTGCCCGAAGCCTTGTTTTCCCTCAACGCCCCAGACGTTATAGCGCAGGTATTCCGGCGGCCCTTTCTCCTGGGACCAACACTGATCCTTGAGTCCGACGTTCCAGACATCCACCTCCCGCAGCAGCACGGGGGACGCGCAACAGAATTCCAGATGGCGGCGGATGAAAAAATCGGCGTCCATCAGTTCGTAGATAATAGCAACCTCCGCCTCTCCGCCGCGCCGGGTCAGATGCAAACTCAACTTCTGGCCGCCGGGGACAAGCTCCTTGATGATTTGCCGCACGGTGAAGTTCGCCATGTGCAGGTTCGGGCTGCCCTCAAAACTCAAAGCAAAGTCGTCGCTCGCAAGCTCGATCCTTCGATGCGCGCCGCGGTTGATCAGGCTGGTTGCTCCGACCTGATCGCCCTTCTTCTGCAAACGCAGCTCCAAGTGCGCATTGCCAATGGAGAAATCGTCCGGTGTTTTCACCCCAGCCAGCCCGCCCGCCGGGCTCGTTGCAGTCATCATCGCCAGAAACGCAATCAAGCCCACTGCCTTCATGTCTGCGAAATAGGGCCGTAAAAGCTGGAGGCTAGGTTCATGTGTCATGGAATGGATTTTAGCCTACGGTTTCCCGGCCTCGGGAGATATGTTTTTCACTCCCGCCTGCTTTTCCGGCAGGGCTGGCTGATGAAACATCAGGCCTTTCCATTCCGCCAGAATCTTCAAATAGAAATAGGGGTCGGACCAGGTTGACGAGGGCTCTACGGCCGTCGTCTCCGGCCATTCATTGAAACTCGTCACCACGATGGCATCGGCTCCCGCATCGGTCGCGGCGCGAAGGTAGCCCCGCAGGGTGGCTCCGTCGTCGCGCGGTATGATAAAGAAATCGTCTGGTCTGAAGCCGCTGTTGTCATGCCCGGGATGCACAGGTAGAAACGCTTTCTTTCCAGCCGCATGCGCCTGGTTAACCAGCCGTTGGTAGTGCGGAAAAAGTTTGTCATACGTCCAGATGCGCTTGATGCAGAAGGTGCCGTAGAAACCCATCATCGGAATTTCAGCAATGCCCAGCCATTCTTCGGGAAAGTCCAGGCCGCGATCATTCACGTTGGTGACCTTGTCCATTATCCAATAAACGGCCCCCACCTCCGCCTCCACATCACGCCGCAGTTCAGTGAAAGCCTCGGGCATCAGCTTGGGTGCAAAGGGAACCTGATAGAGATAGATCAACGGCTTCCCATCCACATGCAGGTAGCCGGGGCTGTCCTTGGTGCGCCGCAAAACGTCCGCAGTTTCCCGGGCAAGGGCCTTGATGTCCTCATGGAACTGCGCCAGCTCGCTGCAGAGGGCCACCTTGAAATTCTCCCGCGCCGCGAGGGGAAGGATGGTTTTTTCAAAGGATCGACCGCTCATGCTGCCCGCACCCCACCAGGAAACCAGAAATGCCTCAATGCCCGCCGCCTTCGCCGAGCGGATATGCCATCGCACAGCCTCGGGATTGTCACTGTCATAGTAGCCGATCAGCGGCTGTGCCTTGGATTTCGGCTTGGGCGCCGGGTTTGTGGTTTTATCCTCACTCCACTGGCTCCATCGGACATGGGGTCCGGTGGCCGTCTCATACCAAGCATAATAGAATGCCCAGAGAGCCGGCCGCCGTGTGGCCGTCGCTAACGGCGCGCCCTGCGCTGCGAGGCCGAATAAGGAGGCAAGCAGGGCCGCAAGAAGGGAGGCTGACTTCATAGCGTGTGAAACTTCTTGCCCCCGTCTCCTCCCGAAGGGGCCAATCAGCCGGGGGTCCGTAACGGCTCCTAGCCAGGGAGTCCAAGACCGCTCCCGCGGGTGGGCGGCACTGCGGGCTGGGTCAGCCGGCATGCCATCGCAGCTGGCACGCTTAAGAAGAGCCGCGCAGACCTCCGGTTCACTGTTCTGTTCGACCTTGCCTGAGGCCGGGTCACCGCCTGGTCCGGTCATACTCATCCACCTTCAGAGCCAGGGCGATGAGATCCGGTTCATTGTTCAATGCCCCGTAATACCAGAGAGTCTGGGAAACCTCCCGGTAATTCACGTTCTTGGGAACGCCGCTCGGCGAAAGTTCCTTGCCCACTCCTGTCCGGGTGTTGCCTCCCACCTCCACTTCGCCCGTTGGCTTGATGCGGGTTCGTTGCCAGGCCATGGCGGGTTTGAACGCGGCCACCAGTTCCGGGTTGGGAATATACAGGCTCAGGTGAGTGCCCATCAGAATCGATACGGCATTGTAGCTGGAATCCCGCCCGCTGCGCTCGATGAACACCCCATCCTTGTCCCGTCGCTCAAGGGCGGCTTTTACCAACTTGCTCGAAGATTCCTTGAGCTGGGCATCATCCAGCACCAGCCCGCAAAGGCCAAAAGCCTTCGCCGCGATCAGGAGCCGGTTGGCAGTGTGGCCCACCTTGGGAATAATGGTCGGATATCCTTTTTGAATGAAATCGCAGGCCTTGCGCAGCTTGGGCCTGATCGCCTCAATCCGATCATGAAAATGGGATTCCATCGGCGACGCCTGGACTACCAGCAAGGCATGACCCAGTTCCTGAAGGAAAAAATACATGTTCTCCACCCGGATCCCGTGGGCGTTGCCCGGAATAATCGAGTTTTCGCCCCCGCCTCTTAAGCCGCCATCCTCGACCTGCTGCGCGAACGTTGCCTCGATGGATTTCCATGCGTCGTCTGCCCGAGCCTCGTTGCCCGTCACCACCGCGGCAATCAAATACCGGCACCCACCGCGGGCGATGATGATCGTGCCAGGCTGCGAGGGGATCATCGTTTCGATGATCGGTCTCGGGATGCCACGCAACAGTTCATACTCCTTTTTTATCGGCTCGGCCGACATTGAGCAGCAGGCCAGCACCACAGCCATGACGACTGTGAGCAGTGACGGGCGGTGGGGTAAATGGCCGGTCAAAGGTCGACCGGTCTTCCAACTGTATGACCAGAACGGGTTTTCTAGAGGGTTCATTGGTGAAGATGTTTTGCTGGATTTTACAGATAGGCAAGGGGAAATATCTCATCCTCCAAATCGACGATGCCGATTCCCCGGCGCTCTCGTTGCATTCCTGGGCCCTCGCCCGGAAACGCGACAAACTGTATGCCGTGGCCCGGATCAACGGCCGCGGGGTTTATCTCCATCGCCTGATCATGGGAGCCCCGCCGCCGGCGCCAAACCAATTACTTTCGGCGCGGCCTCAGCCGGTAAGAAAAAACCTTCGTCTACGTGAACAATCGGCTGGAGGGGAAAGCGCTGGAGACTATAGCGGCAATGCTGGATGCAGAGGCCTCATGAGTGGCGTTCCCAGAAACTGCCGATGGCTTCGCGCAATTCCTCCGTGTGGCGCACCCGCAAATATTTCCACCATGTCGGGAATAGTCGGCGATAGCGCGTCTCGTTGAAGCGTGCGTCAATGAGCACCACCACTCCACAATCCGTCTCGGAGCGGATGACCCGCCCGATGGCTTGGAGCACACGGTTCATGCCGGGAAACGTATAAGCATATTCAAATCCCATCGCGTTCTGGTGTTGAAAGTAATCCCGGACCAAATTCCTTTCGACACAGAGCTGCGGCAGACCCACGCCGACGATGACGGCGCCGATTAAACGTTCGCCGACGAGATCAATACCTTCGCTGAAGATGCCGCCCAACACGGCGAAGCCGACCAGCGTTTCCCCATGCTCCGCGGAAAAGGCGGCGAGGAAGGCATCACGTTGTGATTCGGAAATGCCAGGACGTTGAACTAGGACCGGGACCGACGGGTGGCGAAGCTGAAATTCTTGCAGCGTGTCGTTGAGATATTGATAGGAGGGAAAATAGACGAGGTAGTTGCCGCGACGGCCCTGCACGAATGTTCCGATCGCTTCCACTACGTCGGCGAGCGATTCCGCCCGGCCCTTGAAATGGGTTTGGATGCTGTCTTGAATCAATACCCCCAGATTTTCGGAGGGAAATGGCGAGGATAGCTGCAACACGGGATCTTCCGGTTCACCGCCCAGCAGGGTGCGGTAATAATCTATCGGCGTGAGCGTGGCGGAAAAGAAAATGGCGGCCTTGCCGCGGGCCAATGCCTTCCGGAGGAGCAAGGAAGGGTCGAGGCAAAATTGTCGAACCCTAATTGCCGGTTCATTTTCAATGATGGTCACGAACCGATCATCGTAAAGTTCAGCGGTGCGCCGGAATGAGTGCATCTGGAAATACAATCCGAGGAGGGCTTCGCGGAATTCCGCCGGCTGGTTTTTGACCAGCCAGCTCTCGGCTTCGCCTAGCGCCGTTTCCAACGGCTCAATCAAACTTTCGGAAAATTCAGGACTCGTGCCGACGCCGCCGGCATCATTGCGGATCGCTGCGGCTTTCGCCGGGAACAAATTGAGCTCGATGGCGGTATCGGAGGCCTCAATTAATTCCTCGTGCGATTCGGCGGCACTGCCAAGTTTCCGCATCGCTGTGTGGAGCTGCGCCAGGGCCTTGGCACAACGCGGTGCTCCTCGTTGGATCGCGCGCTGGACGTCAACAATTTCCTGGCCATCGAGCTCTGCGGAGAACATGTCCCGCGCCCGGTCCACGAGATTGTGGGCTTCATCCACGAGGAAGGCGTATGCGCCGCCGTCCTCGGCGAAGTGCCGGCGCAGGTAAACCTGCGGATCAAAAACGTAATTGTAATCGCAGATGATGGCATCGGCCCAGAGGGAGGCGTCCAGCGAAAGTTCGAAGGGACAGACCTGGTGCTTCTGGCCGATGGCTTCCAGCACGGCGCGGGCAATTTCTTCGCGTTCCAAAGCTTCGCGGATCGCGGGTTTCACGCGGTCGTAATAACCTTTGGCGAGTGGACACGTCATCGGATCGCAAGGATGCCCGTCGCGCATGCAGGCTTTTTCCTTGGCGGTGAGCGTCACGGAACGCAGCTTTAATCCTGCCCGGCGCAGATCAACGAGCGCTTTCTCAGCGATGGCGCGTCCGACCGTGCGTGCGGTCAGATAAAAGATGCGTTCTAGTTTGCCTTCGCCCAGTGCTTTGATCGTCGGGAAAAGCACGGAGATGGTTTTGCCGATGCCGGTCGGCGCGGCCAGAAATAATCGGAGGCCATTGACCATCACTCGATAGGCGGCCACGGCCAACTCGCGCTGCCCCGGACGATAAGCAGGGAAGGGGAACGCTAGCGCGGCGATGGAGGCATCGCGAGCAATGCACCAATGATGGCGCTCACGCAACCAGTCCACATAGACTGCGGTGGTCGCGGCGAAGAAGTTAGACAGCTCCGTGAATGATATGGTCTGGCGAAACTCGGTCACCTTACCAACGGGCAGTTCCAGATACACCAGTTGAATGACGAGTTCCTTCAATCCATTTTCCAGCGCGTGCATGAAGGCGTAGAATTTTGCCTGCGCCCAGTGCACGGGATCCGCTTCTTGGCTCCACTTTCCCTGCACGGTTTTAATTTCTTCCAGCAACACTTGCTCGGCGGTGATGATCAAGCCGTCAATGCGCCCACGGATTTGCAGCGTGAACTCGTCGGTTTCCACGCAGTGTTCAACGGGCAGTTCGGTGAGATAACCCGACGGTCGCGAGCGCTGGATCTTCTGGTGGCCGCGGATGCCGGCGAGGGCTCGGTGGGAGCCGACGAACTGTCGCTCGCCGTAAAGATCGCCCGACCGCAGGACGAACTCCACAAGGTCGCGCACCGAAATCGTGTGCAACGGCTTTGAAATCGCGGTGATCATGGATGGCCCCCGCTCTCACCCGCGAACAGCAGCGTTGACTCCAACTCCATCCGCTTTACCGTGACGCTTGGTTCCGGTGTGGCGAACGGTCGCGTGCGCCGCGCCTTTGCCTGCATGAATTGAATCACGGTTTCCAAGTCGGCATCGCGCATCGCCAATTCGTGAACGTGGGTTAGTGTCTTGGTTTGTTCTCCAATCCAGACAATGAATCCGTCATGGTCGCCACCAAAGAGCTTCGTCAAAACCATTTCGATACTGCGGCAACTGGATTCGCGGTCTTGCGCCTTGGTGACGGCGGCAATTTCCCCGAGGCTTCCATGCACCCAGCCTGCCGGCATGGCCGTGGATCCGGATGCAGGATTTACGGCAAACCAAAGCAGACGCGCCAGAGCGGCACGCAAATAAACAATCCCGCTGCCGAAAGGACCCAATGCCTGCCAGCCAGAGGCGGGCGTCTCGGTGATGGCCAATTCCAGCGTTTGTGAGGTCCGGCGCCAGATGAGAAAGCGCGGTGTCGCCGGCCACACCCCCGCGCGATTGAATTTGGGTTTGAGTGCCAGCAGCAATTCGGCTTCCTTGTTGAGAGCCGCCGATTCATCGGAGCATTCCCGCACTTCAATACGTGCCACTTGGCTTAGCAGGAGTAGATGCCGGCGTCCTAGCCGGTCAGGATTGGCGACCCGGTAGCAGCCCAATCGCTTCCGCAGGTTCTTGGCTTTGCCCACGTAAAGAACCAGCCCGGCGGCATCGTGCATCAGGTAAACACCGGGGCGATCTGTCAGCTGCCGGAAAAATTCATGGCCCAGCCGCTCGACCAGTGGTCGCGGATCGGGGAACAGCAATTTTTGTGATGCCGGCACGGAGCTATTAAACGCCAGTGACTGGGACAACGGAAGTCAAACCGGCCAGAATCAATTTTACGGGGTTGTTGGTTTCAAAAAAGTCCGGCCACAATTTCATAAGAGTGCAAACGGTCTTCCACACGATAAAAATCCGACTGCAAAATCAGGTCATTCGCCCGGGTCAGCGTCAGGGATTCCCGCAACTTGTTATCCACGGTGTTTGGTCCGCCAATCCCGGCCGCGCCCAGAAACGCTTCCACAGAGCGCTGCGCGTCCGCATTCCACAGCCCGTCCATGCCCGGGCACTCGAACCACAAGACCACCAAAAGTTATGTGAACAAGTGATGGGAGGGCAGGGGAGAAGTGTGTTTTGTGGCGGGGCCTGGCGTGCTTGCGGTTATTTTAGGCCTATGACGGTATTTGGCATACCCCGGATGCCATACTCTGTGCCAAGTGCCGCATTTAATCCTATGCAATCTCCGCGATTACGCATGGACAGGGCGGCTCCAGTCCACTCACGCTCAAGGCTTAATCAGAGCGGGGAACTGAATATGGGATTTCACGATCAAAGCGCGGTCCGAATGCAGCCTTCCAAGGGCATGGAGGGGGCTGATTGCGTTAAGTTTAAGCAAAAGCGGGGTGGCGAGTTCCTCAACCCTAATCACCAACAACAGCTCCGGCCTGCGCGACATCCGCGAACCTCCTCTCCGCCCTCGTCGCCGAACTCACCTGCACCCCCAACGCCCGCGTGTTGACTCACGGCTAAATGTTACCGGAGGCTGGAGTCATCAGAGCTTCGCCGCCTCACGATTCAGGTTACCCAGGGCAGTGAAGAACTTCTTGAGTTTAAGCTCAAGGTTTTTCTTCAGCGCAAACGGATCCAGTGCGGCGTGCTGGGCGCGCAACGTCACCTTCGTCGCTTCA
>CAIQOK010000010.1 GCA_903873415.1 uncultured Verrucomicrobiota bacterium
AGCCTGACGAGCTACCGGGCTGCTCCACCCCGCGATCCTTGTTGGATGGACACTATGCCTGAGTTTTTGCGGGGTGCAAGCGATTTAATGAAAACCCGCCGTTTTTTTCGCACACGCCTCCAATGCTTTGACAGGTCGGCCCGCTTGCCTATTCTGGCAGGGTGCGCATTGTATCTGTTCCCTTGGGCCATCGCAGCTACGATATCAAAGTCGGCCCCGGCCTGCTGACAACACTGGGTACCGAATGCACCCGGCTTGGATTGGGTCGCCGGTGTGCCGTCATTTCCGATCATCTGGTCGCTCCGCATTACGCGGCGGCGGTCCGCACCAGTCTGGAGCGGGCGGGGATTGAATCGGTTCTCGTCACGGTCGACGCCGGTGAAACAGCCAAGAGTTTGAAGACGGTGCAGTCGTGCTATGATCAGTTGGCAGAGCATCGGCTGGAACGCCAATCCTTCGTAATCGCCTTGGGCGGAGGCGTAGTGGGGGATCTGACCGGGTTCGTGGCAGCCACTTATCTGCGTGGAATCCCCTTCGTCCAGCTGCCCACCACACTGCTGGCGCAGGTGGACAGTTCGGTGGGGGGCAAGGTGGGTGTGAACCTGAAGGCGGGCAAAAACCTCGTCGGTGCTTTTCATCAGCCGCGCCTCGTGCTGTGCGATCTGAACACGATTAAGACCTTGCCGGAACGCGAATTGCGCGCCGGTTTGGCTGAGGTCATCAAATACGGCATTATCAGCGACGCGGTTTTCTTCGCCCGGTTGGAGCGCGACCTGCCCAAACTGCTGCGGCGCGATCCAAAGACACTCGGAGAGGTGGTCGCCCGATGCTGCGAGATCAAAGCCGAAGTGGTGGGGCAGGACGAAAACGAGGGAGGGTTGCGGGCGGTTTTGAATTTTGGTCACACCCTTGGCCATGCTTTGGAGGCCATCTCCAGTTACGGCAAATATCTGCACGGCGAAGCCATCTCAATCGGCCAAGTGGCGGCGGCTGAACTCTCCGCCAGGCTTCTGGGGTTGCCTTGGAATGATGCGGTGCGGATCCGGGATTTGTTTGCACGCTCCGGCCTGCCGGTGGCCGTGAAACTCACCCGCGCGCAGCGAAAGAGGATTTTTAGTGCAATGCAACTCGACAAGAAAGTCAGCGGCGGCGAGATCAAATTTGTTCTGGCCAAAAAGATCGGCACCGTTGAGTTTGGCTGCCGCGTGCCCCGGTCGATGATTGAGCTGGCTCTGGACTTTCAGGTCCCTGCCGCCAAGTGACTCAAGGCGCTGCGGCGCGGTTGGAGGACGGGTTGGTGATGCGTTTTTAGAGCGGGTTTGATTTCCCTTCGGTAAATGCACTTGATCTGTCAGCGAAGGCAAAATAATTTTATTCAGCCGGAACACACCCCGCCCCACGCAGATCGCATCGCCTGAGGCGATTCCCCCCGGATCCTCAATTGGCGCAGGCTTAGGCTGTCGTGCCGCTTGGAAAGCCGAAGTCCGGCATCATCGGTCATCAGGGGGCAATGGACAAAAGCCGGCGGCTCCAAGCCCAGCGCCCGGTAGAGCAGGATCTGTCGCGCCGTGCTCACCAGTAGGTCCGCCCCACGCACCACTTCAGTGATCCGCATTGTGGCGTCATCCACCGTGCAGGCCAGTTGGTAGGCGGGCACATTGTCATGCCGCCAGACCACGAAATCCCCGAAATCCCGGCCGGCGACAAAACACTGCCCCCCAAGGCGTCCGTCTGTGAAGGATATCGTCTCCCCGTCCGGGACGCGGAAACGCCAAGAGATTTTGCGCGCCGCGCTGTCCGGCCTGAGCGCCTGCCGGCATGTGCCGGGATAGACAGGTTCCTGGTCATCGGAGGCGTGCGGCGCAGCAAGGGCGGCCTCGATGTCTTTGCGGGAGCAGACGCAGGGATAGAGAAAGCCGTCGGATTTGAGGCGTTCAAACGCATCGCGGTAGAAGGTCACCCGCTGGCTTTGGTGATAAGGGGCGCAAGGCCCGCCGCAATCGGGTCCTTCCTGCCAATCGAAGCCGAACCAGTGCAGGTCTTCGAAAATTGCGGCCACAAATTCCGGGCGGCAACGGGCTTGATCGAGATTCTCGTTGCGCAGGATCAGTGTGCCGCCGCGGGCACGGCAACGTTCCTGGGCCTCCCAGAAGGTCCGGGCATGGCCCAGATGCATATAGCCTGTTGGCGACGGGGCCAACCGGCCGCGGTAGGGTGTATTTGGCAGCTCCGGACTACGATTCTCCATTTTCAGCAAGGCTGCCACAATGAGCGGGGGGGCACTTTGGTATGCCGTTGGTGTAAAAAGGCGTCAGGACGGTGTTCAAGGCCCGGTGGGTGAAGGGCGGTTGGGAATGAGCACGGAATCGCCCGGTCGCAGTTTGCGCAGGTTGACATCCGGATTGGCTGCGCGCAGGGCGCTGATGGAGACGCCGTAGAGGGTGGAGAGGGAACCTTCGTTCTCGCCGATCCCCAGAACATGCGGATGGGTCTGTAGTGAAAACGGGATTGGGGCGTTCGGGGGTGAGCGCGGGGCGGTTGGGGTCGGGGCGGTTGCAGAGGGATCCTCCGGCAGGTCTTGGCCCAAGGCTTGGGCGTTGGCCTTGAGTTGTTCAAGCTTGGCGCGCTGCAATGCAATGGCAAGCTGCTCAGGTGTCCAGTTTGTTTTCGACCGCAGGGCGGCCTCCTGCTCGGCCACGGTCTGACTGATTTCATAGAGGGTGCGTGCGGCGGCGGGATTGCCGGCTCGCTGGGCTGCGGCGAAGGCGTCGCGATAGACGGGATCCTGCAACAACTGAAGCAGCTCATATCGCTCGGCACCCAGAGCCGTTTTGAGGGTCGTTTCCCGCTGTTGCTCCAGCGACTGACGCTCCGAAATGCCGGCGGCATCGGTGGGCGGGGTGAGCGTGAGGATTTTGCTGTTGTAGGCGTCGGCGGCATGGAACATGGCGCGGAACTCCTCCGGGGTGGCATTGAAGAATTTGAGCTCCCCTAACTCCGTCCTGAGGTTGTCCGCTTCGGTGGAGTTGCGCAGCATGTAATCCTCAAGCTGAGGCGGGGTAAGTATATGGGCCAGCTCTTCGCGGGCCTGCTTGCGCAGCCGCCCCAGTTCGGCCGGATCCGGGGCGAGTCCGGCGGCCTGGCGCGCGGCCAGATAAGCGGCGGAACGGTCGCCGGCCCGCGTGTCGGCAGCTTGGAGTAAGTCCTTGAGCTCGGCTGAAAGCTGGCTCAGCACCGGTCCGTCCAGCTTGACTCCGCGGCGGGATGGGCGGGGAAGATTGTTGAGGTCGCCGGCCTCCCAGCTTGCCCCGAGCAGTTGGGTGAGCAATCTGCGGCGCTCACTTTCCAGGCCGCGCAGTTTCTCCACCGCCGCCCGCAGAACCCGGGTGTCGGGCTCGCTCCGCCACCATTGTTGCTCGGGCGTGGTCACCTCGCTGCCCATGCGCCGCGCGAACAGGGAATTGACGTCCGCAATGATGATGTCGCGGATGGTGGGTTCCGGACACCCGATGTCGCGCAGGTTGGCGATATAACGGGAGTAGTCGGTGGACTCGATCTGGGACCAGGAAAAGAACTGTTTGCGGACGACGACATTGGTTTTGACCAGCAACTCGCGTTCATGCCCGGCGGAGTTGCGGGCGTGGGGCGGGGCGGGGACCCAGTGCAGACAGAGAGTGCCCAGAACGAGGTTGATGCCCAAAGCGACAAAAAATAATCCGCGCCAGCGCATATGGTTTGTTGGAGTGATCCTTGTCCCGACCGGAGCGAAATGCAATATCGAAAAATAATCCCGGAAAATTGAGGCCCGCTCCGGGCGGACGCTGCGGGCGCGTTCGGTTGCGGAATTCCGGGAAATTTTCTCGCCCGCCGCCGGGTTTGTGGATTTAATTTCCGCCGCATGAAACAAAAAGCTTACGCCGCCGCCGGCGTTGACATTGATCTGGGCAACAAAGTCAAAGCCACACTGCCCCGGCTGCTGGCCAGCACCCATCGCCCCGAGGTGCTCGGCAAGGTCGGCGGCTTTGGCGGCCTCTTCGCCTTGGACCTCAAAAAATACCGCCAACCCGTCCTCGTCTCCTCCGTGGACGGCGTTGGGACCAAGCTGAAAATCGCCTTCGCCCTGGACAAGCACGACACCATCGGCGCGGATTTGGTCAACCACTGTGTCAACGACATTGCGGTGCTGGGGGCTGAACCGCTCTTCTTTTTGGATTATCTGGGCACAGGCAAGCTAGAGCCCTATGTGTTCACCGAGATTATCAAGGGTTTCGCCCGCGCCTGCTCGGAAAACAACTGCTCCCTCATCGGTGGCGAGACCGCCCAGATGCCCGGCTTCTATCAGTCGGGCGAATACGACGTCAGCGGCACCATTGTGGGTGTGGTTGAAAAGTCCAGAATGCTCAATGGTCAGAAGACCGTCAAACGCGGCGACCTGGTCATCGGCATCGCCTCCAGCGGCCTGCATACCAACGGATATTCGCTGGGCCGGAAAATCTTTTTCGATCAGCTCAAGCTCACCCCCAAGAGTCGCGTGCCCGGACTCAAAGGCTCTATCGGTGAGGAACTCCTCAAGGAACACATCAGCTACGGACCGCTGGTGCAAAAACTTCTAAAGCGCTTCAATTTCCAAGCCCCCGGCCCCAAGTCCCCTTTGCCTGTCAAGGCCTTCGCCCATATCACCGGTGGCGGCTTCGTGGATAATATCCCCCGGGTGCTGCCCAAATCCCTCGACGTGCTGATCAACAAGGGATCCTGGGACATGCTACCCATCTTCCAAATCATCGAGCAGAAGAGTGGCGTGCCTGATGAGGAACTCTACCAGGTCTTCAACATGGGAATCGGCATGGTGGTCATCGTTTCGGCTGACATGGCGGCGCCGGCACTCAAATTCATCCGCGCCCAAAAACATCAGGCTTGGATCATTGGCGAGGTGATCAAGGGCACGGGTGCCGCACGGGTGGTTTAGGGCTGCCGCCGCATTTGGAGGGATCCCCGAGGGCCACTGGTTCGGTCCTTTCTCTGGAGGCTGGCCCCTGAGAGGGTGGAGGATTCAGACAGCCTGCAAAAAACGCGCCAGACCTAAGTCCGGCGCGTTTTCTTTTAAGCAGGCCCACCGTCTATTTTTTATCGGGCGCGGAATCCGGGGATTTGATGACTTCGATTTTGGCCCCTTTCTTCATCTCCTCGCTGGAGGGGACGCGGATGATGTCGCTGGTCATCGGCTTGGCCGGGACGGCGCTGGGGGCCGGTTCGGCGGGCTTGGCATCCAGAAGTTCCACCTCGAAAATGAGGGTTGAATTCGGCCCGATCCCCTGGGTTCCGTGATCCCTGTAGGCCAGGCTGGCTGGGATGAAGAGCTGCCACTTGGATCCGATCTTCATGTGCTGCATGGCCTCAGTCCAGCCGCGGATGACGCGGTTGACGGGGAATTGAGCTGGCTTGCCACCATGCTTGGCCGAGCTGTCGAATTCCGTGCCGTCAATCAGGGTTCCCCGATAGTTTACGGACACGACATCATTGCTGCCGGGCATTGCACCGGATCCTTCGACAAGGATCTTGTATTGGAGCTCTGCCAGGGGTTCGTCGGGGAGTTTTACGGGAAGAATCTTCACACCCGGCTTGGTTTTGTTTTCCGCCAGAAAAGCATCCCCCTGCAACTGGTTTTTTTTCCCGAGCTTTATCTTCGCCTCGGCCTGATAGGCCATGATGGCTTCACGGGCTTGGTTTTGATCCAGTTTGGCCGGGCGGCCCGCCAGCATGTCCTTGATGGACGCGAGCATGATGTCGGTGTCGACATCCATGTTGCTGTTTTTAAGCTGGTTGCCAAAGAAAATGCCTATGGCGTAGCTGGCCTTGTCCTTGGGGCTGGCAAAAGCGGCGACGTTGGTCTGGGCCACCGCTGCGGAACCGGCCGTCGCGAGGGCCGCCAGTAAAATGAGTTGGGTCGCTTTTTTCATGTCTATCTCAGTTCGTGGTAATAGTGATAACGATTTGTTTAACTACCGCATGATGGAAAGTCCAGCGGGAAAAACGTTCAAAATTACTTTGCCCGTCCCCGTGGCTTCCTGATTCAATCCACCCGATGAAACTTCTCGTCGTCGGTTCGGGTGGGCGTGAGCACGCCTTGGTCTGGAAACTGGCGCAGTCGCCTCAGGTCACCCGCTTGTGGTGCGCCCCGGGCAATGCCGGCATCGCTCAAGAACGCCTCGCGGCCAACGGCGCCCCGGTGGAGTGCGTCAACCTGGGCGCCGAGGATCTGCCCCGGCTCTTGGCCTTTGCCCAGTCCAATCATGTCGATCTCACGGTTGTCGGGCCGGACAACCCGCTCGCGCTGGGAATTGTGGACCTCTTTCAACAGCATGGCCTGCGGATCTGGGGGGTGAACCGCAAAGCTGCGCAGTTTGAATCCTCAAAAGTTTTCTCCCAGGATTTCATGGGGAAATACGGCATCCCCACCGCGGTGGCCGGCACCTTCGACCAGCCCTCTGCCGCCAAACGCTTCTGCGCATCGCTCGGCGGCCCCTGCGTGGTTAAAGCCGACGGGCTGGCCCTGGGCAAGGGCGTCCTGATCTGTCCCACCTTGACCGAGGCCGAAAGGGCTGTGGACCAAATCATGGTCGGCAAAGCCTTCGGTCAGGCTGGATCGCGCGTCGTGATCCAGGAGTTCCTGGAAGGAATCGAGGTGTCTCTGCACGCCCTGTGCGACGGCAAGACAGCAAAGGTTTTTCCCACGTCCCAAGATCACAAGCGCGCCTTGGACGGGGATCTGGGCCTGAACACCGGCGGCATGGGAACGTATTCACCGACGCCTTTCCTGACCGACTCCCAGTTGGCCGTCACCGCCCAGCAAGTGCTCGAACCCTTTATGCGGGGTTGCACAGCCGAGGGGATTGATTACCGCGGAATCCTCTATCCCGGCGTGATGCTCACCAGAAACGGCCCGAAGATCCTGGAGTTCAATGCCCGGTTGGGCGATCCGGAAACGCAGGTGTATCTGACGCGGCTGGAGAACGATCTTGTGGAACTGCTTGACGCCAGCGCGGGCGGCACGCTGGACAAGCTGGAATTAAAGTGGAGTCCTCTGGCAAGTGTGTGTGTGGTGATGGCCAGTGGCGGCTATCCGGGCAACTATTCGAAAGGCAAACCGATCTTCGGTCTGGAAGCGGCCAATGCTTTACCAAACACCAAGGTTTTCCATGCCGGCACGGCCAGAGCAGGGGAGAGCATCGTGACGAACGGCGGCCGCGTGCTGGGTGTGACCGCCTTGGGCAGGGATTTGAAGGAGGCGCAATCCGCCGCTTACACAGCTGTCGGGAAAATCTGTTTTGAAGGTGCGCAATTCCGTGGCGATATCGCGGTGAAGGCTTTGTGACCGAGATCAGAGGTCCTGGGTCTGGACCGGAAGCAATCAGTCCGATCCTGCCGCGCAAATTCCTTTGTTCGCTAAATCCGTCTCAAGCATCAAAACGCATCCTCTTTCGAGCGTCGCAGGCGCGGACTTTTTCCGGGTCGAGATCATCATCAAAGACAATGGTTTCATGCCCAAGGATTAAGGGCGATAGCGTCGGGAAATCGGCAGGGATCGGAAATGCTAAATGGAAAAACGCTGGAATCCTGAAGCGAAAAAATCCAGCCGCCAAGCCCTTGCCGTTTTTTGTGTCCTGTTTGAGGGGCAGAGGCCCCAAGCGCTGCGGTTGGAGGTGGCTGGGTTATTTTCCGAAGAGTCCTGAGGTTGCAAGAGCGAAGGAGCGCTGCGCATAGTGTTTGTCAATGAATCTAAGCGTGTGGCAATGGTTTTTTCTGGCCTTGGGCGCCTTCACCACCGGACTGGCGAAGACCGGCATATCCGGAGTGGGCATTCTGGGCGTGGCGCTTTTCGCCAATGCCATTCCAGCCCGCACATCCACCGGGGCGCTGTTGCCTCTTCTCATCTGTGCTGACTTGTTCGGTTTGGCCTTTTACCGAAAACACGCCAGCTGGGGACATCTATGGAGACTTTTCCCATGGGTGTTGCCCGGAGTGATCGCAGGCTACCTCTCTCTGAACCGGATCAACAGCAATCAGGTGGGTCGGTTGATGGGCTGCATTTTACTGGGGATGACGTTGCTGCATCTGTGGCGACGATCCCGTGCCGACCCGACGCCACAACCCCGGCCGCATAATACTTTGTTGGCGGCCCTGACGGGGTTTGTCGCCGGGTTCACAACAATGATGGCCAA
Organism: uncultured Verrucomicrobiota bacterium; assembly: GCA_903873415.1. Lineage (GTDB taxonomy): Bacteria > Verrucomicrobiota > Verrucomicrobiia > Limisphaerales > CAIQOK01 > CAIQOK01. The sequence continues at coordinate 8,220 of CAIQOK010000010.1, forward strand.
TGCCGCCGGACCGGTCATGATGCTGTATCTGCTTGCCACGGGTCTGCCGAAGCTGGTGTTTGTCGGCACCGGCGCCTGGTTCTTCATGCTGGTGAACCTTTTCAAAGTCCCTCTCAGTGCGCACCTAGGCCTGATCACATCCGAGTCGCTGCGGTTGGATGCGCTGTTGTTGATGCCGATGATTCCGGGGGCGCTGCTGGGGCCGGTCCTATTACGGCGTATCAATCAGGTGCGATTTGAAAGGATGGTATTGGTGCTGACCTTGATGGCCTCGCTGAGGTTGATGTTGTGAGAACCAACTGGAACCACAGCATGTTTTACAAGCCGCACTGGCGGAGTCTGGAAATTATCCCGGGAATAAAGACCTGAGAATTTGAGGGTTGGCGGTTCCGGTTTAATGGTGAGAAGGGGCCCCGGAAATCAAGGGTGTAAGCGGCGGTGGCGCTTCTAATATTTAATGCAGGGACCCGACGGGTTCGAGCCCGGACTCCAGGCTGATGCGTTTTTTTTGGGGGGGAGGTGAGCAGGTTGAAACCGGTTCGGATTTTCTCTCGGTGGGGATGCGGGTGCCTGTGTTTCAAGATCGGCAATGGATCGGCAGTTCTTTACTTTGCTTGATCTGACCTTCGACCTAAGCTGCCTATTGTTCGGTTCTGAAAACAACAAAAACCGTGAGCAAAGAATTCATTAAGATCGGCGGTGCGCGCGAGCATAATCTCAAGAATCTCACCCTCCAAATCCCGCGTGACAAGCTGGTTGTCATCACCGGTCTGAGCGGAAGCGGAAAATCCTCGCTGGCTTTCGACACGCTCTATGCCGAAGGCCAGCGCAAGTATGTCGAGTCGCTTTCGGCCTACGCGCGGCAGTTTCTGGATCAGATGCGGAAGCCCGATGTGGATTATATCGAGGGGCTTTCGCCGGCGATTGCCATTGAGCAGCGCAGTTCCGGGAGCAGCCCCCGGTCGATCATTGCCACCACCACCGAAATTTACGATTATCTGCGACTGCTCTATGCGCATGTGGGCCAGCCGCATTGTCCCGAAACCGGAGTGCCGTTGGTGGCTCAAACCACGAGCGGCATTGTGGACAAGATTCTCACCCTCCCTGCGCGCTGCCGGGTGATGGTGCTGGCGCCGGTGGTCGAAGATCAGAAGGGCGAGTTTCGCGATGTGATTGAGCGTTTGTCGCGGGAGGGTTTTGTCCGGGCCCGGGTGGATGGCCAGTTGGTGGAATTGGCCAACGATGTCCGGATCAAACTCGATCCCAAACAGAAGCACACCATTGAAGTGGTTGTGGACCGGCTGGTGATGGACGAAAAAATCCGGGTTCGCTTGGGCGATTCTGTGCAGACTGCCCTGAAATGGGGTGGTGGAGTGCTGCGCACGCTGCATCAACTGACTGAGGGCGCTTCGAGCAATCCTACGGCCCCCCGGGCTTCAGGCAAGGGCGCCGCGCACTTGACGGCCAAGGTCGCGCCGGAGGTCTGGGTTGAGACGCTTTACTCCAACCGCCTGTATTCTGAAGGCACCGGCAAAAGCTACGAGCCGCTCACGCCCAAACATTTTTCCTTCAACGCTCCCGCGGGGGCCTGTCCGGTCTGCCACGGGCTTGGCCAGAAACTGGTTTTCGACGAGCACCTGGTTGTTCCCGACCCGGATAAGTCGCTGGAGCAGGGGGCCGTGCTGCCGTGGAGGCGGGGAGGCAAGAGGATGATTGCCTATTATAAATCCCTCTTGCGGGCTGTCGCCGCGCATTACGAGATCAACCTCGATGCGCCCTACAAAGAGTTGCCCGATGAGTTCAAGAGCAGGCTTCTGCTCGGTTCCGGCGATGTGCAAATCGAGTTCCCGGTCACCCGTGCGGGGAAGTCGGGCAATCTCAGTCGTTCCTTCGAAGGCGTCCTGCCCAATCTGGAACGGCTTTATGTGGAGAGTGAGAGCGAGTTGACCCGCAACCGGCTCAAGGCCTTCATGTCGCCCCGGTTTTGCGATGCCTGCGGCGGACGGCGGCTGCGGCCCGAAATTCTCTCCGTCATGCTCGGCACGGATGCCGACGCAGCGCGCTTCAAACCCCGGAGCCTGAAAGCGCTTTTCCCCGGGCTCTCGATCATGGATCTTTGCGGGCTTTCGGTGGAAAGGGCGGACGCGTTTTTCGACGGGCTCCAGCTTACGGAATTCCAGGATAAGATTGCGCGCGACGTCATCCGGGAGGTCCGCGCCCGGTTGGGGTTTTTAACCAATGTTGGCCTGGGCTATCTGACCCTCGACCGGGAAAGCGGCACGCTGAGCGGCGGCGAGGCGCAGCGCATCCGGCTCGCCACCCAGATCGGCGCCGGCCTGGTCGGGGTTTTATATATTCTCGATGAGCCGAGCATCGGCCTGCACCAGCGCGACAATGACCGCCTGCTCGCAACCCTGAAGGGACTGCGCGATCTGGGCAATTCGGTCATCGTGGTCGAGCATGACGCCGACACGATGAGGCAGGCGGATTACCTCATGGATCTTGGGCCCGGTGCTGGAGTGCGCGGGGGTGAGCTTGTGGCGGCCGGCACCTTGGCGGAGGTGTTGAACAACCCTCGTTCGCTCACCGCCAAATATCTCACCGGCGAGCTGTCCATCCCCATTCCCAAGGAGCGCAAGAAGCCATCAAAGGACCGGGGTTGTATCGAGGTGCTGGGCTGCACTGAAAACAATCTCAAGAATGTGGATGCGCGGATTCCCATCGGTCTGTTCACCTGCGTGACCGGGGTGAGCGGTTCGGGGAAAAGCACCCTGGTGGACGACATTTTGCGCCGGGCCTTGTTCCGCAAATTCTTCGGCTCCAAGGAACGCCCCGGTGCGCACCGTGAACTCAAGGGCTACGAGGGCCTGGATAAAATCATTGTCATCGACCAGACGCCCATCGGGCGCACCCCGCGCAGTAATCCGGCCACCTACACCGGCATGTTCAACGCCATCCGCGATCTGTTCGCCAAGCTGCCCACCGCGCGGGTGCGGGGCTACGATGCGGGGCGGTTTAGTTTCAACATCAAGGGCGGGCGCTGTGAAAAGTGCGAAGGGGACGGGCTGATCAAGATCGAGATGCATTTTCTGCCGCCGGTCTACGTGACATGCGAAGCCTGCAACGGCCGCCGCTACAACCGGGAGACTCTCGACATCAATTACAAGGGCCAGAACATAGCCGATGTTTTGGGGATGACTGTGGATGAAGGGGTGTCGTTTTTCCGCGCGGTGCCCAAGATTCACGATCCCCTGATGATGTTGGCTGAGGTGGGGTTGGGCTACGTGCGATTGGGGCAGTCCGGGACCACGTTGAGCGGCGGGGAGGCCCAGCGTGTGAAGCTGGCGGCCGAACTAAGCCGGCGCCAAACGGGGCGGGCCCTTTACATTCTGGACGAACCCACCACGGGCCTCCACTTTCACGACGTGGCCAAATTGCTGGAGGTCCTTTTCAAACTGCGCGCTTCGGGCAACACCCTGCTGGTTATTGAACATAATCTCGATGTGATCAAGACTGCCGATTGGATCATCGATCTGGGCCCGGAGGGCGGTGACGCTGGGGGCGGGATTGTGGCCGAAGGTCCGCCTGAGATCGTGGCCGCTTCGATGGACAGCGTGACCGGGCAGTACCTGGGCCCGGTGTTGAATGGTGCTCCCGCCCGGAATTGAACCGGGATCTGCCGCTTAGGAGGCGGCAGCTCTATCCATTTGAGCTACGGGGGCAAACGGACTGACTGGGAAAATAGAACATTCCCTTTTTTTATCAAGTCTATCGGACCGGCATCCAAAGCTCGTATCCGCCCCGCATTGGACGTCTGTATCAGGTTGAAAGAGCGGCCCGGGAACAAAAGCTGGGATCAGCCTCGCGCCTTGGACTTCGGCGGGAGCGCAGCGCGGCGTAGGTCGGCGCGCTGAGGGCGCGGATGCAGTGTGTCCGCAGCGAAGTGCTGCCCGGGAGCCAGCTGGCCAAGGCGTGCGACTCTGCGCTGCGGATCTGGACGCGGCTGGAAGTGTTTTTGGGCAACGGCCAGGTGGAGGTGGACAACAAACTGGCTGAGAATGCCAGGCGCCCGGTGGCGTTGGGACGCAAGAACTGGCTGCACATCGGGGACGAGACAGCCGGTCCGAAGATCGCGGCGACCCTAAGCGTGCTGGCGACCTGCCAGCAGCTGGGGATTTCAGCGCGGGAATATTTTTTGGATGTGTTGCCCAGGATTGGAACCTCGAGCGCTGCCGGGATGAAAAAGCTCACACCGCAAGCCTAGGCCAAGTCGCGGGGCAAGCCCTCCGAACCCTCTTGATCAGGAAATCTGCGCGCCCTGAGGCGTGGATCCGCCGGTCGGATACACACCATCAATGAACTCGGCGACTTCGAGTTCATCGACTCCGTGGCAATTCAGCCTGGGGATTGACACGCGCCCATATTACCATATTGTCACCCATATTATGAAGACCACGTTGGACTTGCCGGACAACTTGCTGATTGCGGCCAAGGCGCTGGCTGCCAAACGCAAGACCACCCTGAAGGCTATGGTGGAGCACGCCCTTCGTCGGGAAATCGCGCCGCAGGAAACGCTCGCGGCCGACAGCCTCTACGAAGCGGGGCCGTTCGGCATTCTCAGCCTCAAAAAGCGCCGCAGCGGGCTCTCTGCGAATCAGGTGCAGCACCTTATCGATCATCAATATGCTGACGAAGATGCCAGAGTCATTTCCATCGCCACCGCAAAGTCATGATCCACCTTCTGGATGCCGATGTGCTGATTGCGCTTGGAGACTCCAACCACCCGTATCGGGCTGCCGCCTTGGAGTTTTTTGAGAAATGCGCCACTGTGGAAGGCTGGGCTACCTGCCCCTTAACAGAGAACGCTTTCATCCGCATTTTTGGTGCTACTACTTATCCTAACGGGCCAGGCTCGGCGGCGGAAGCCAGGCGCGTGCTCAGGAGCTTTACAGCCGCTCCTGGCCACCAGTTCTGGCCCGATAACCTCTCGCTGACGGATCTACAAACCTTTCCAAGCCTCTCCGCTTCCAAGCACCTCACCGACCTTTACCTCCTGGCCCTCGCTCTGAAGCACGGAGGCAAGCTGGCCACCTTGGACCGGAGTATTGCTCTTGCCCACATTCCTGGCGGAGCGGCGGCGCTCCACCTCATCGTTCCATGATGCCGCCTAGTCCCCTGCCAAAAAGCCGCGTTCAACCGCGTGGTTCCAACGAATAAAATCCGAGCGCACGCCAAGCCCTCGAAGCGGGGCAGGGAACCACTCGTGTCCCAGGTCGATGAGATTCTCTGGAAATAAAAAACCTCCCCGCAAATGTGATCGGGCGGATCAAAACCGGCCCGGCACGGCATCACGGAAATTGAGCTCTTGGAGGTCACGTTCAGGACGCTGGAACTCTACCAGCGTGATCCTTCAGGCGATGGGGCGGGCCATCCCATTTCCACTGATCTTTCAGTTCATCCCCGGCGACCCGTGAGGATGTCCCGCCCTTTGGCTTTCCAGACGCAGCACTTTGCTTCGGAATCACGCTGCGCAAGATAGGCATCTTTTGAGGCTACGAACTCGCCGAGGCTTGCGAAGCTGACGTCGCGCACACAATCCACCGTCAGGTCGTGGAAGAAACGTTCAACGGACTTCATGCATGAGGACGAAGCGGGCGTGAAGTGCCATATCAGGCGTTCCACTCCATGCTGCTTGAGGTGCCCCTGGTTGCACTACTTGATCCAACTGTTTCTTTCGGGTGCTTGTGGGTCGCGTAGTTGTCGATGATGAGGTGGAGCGTCAAGCCGATGGACGTTTGTTTTTCCAGATGCCTGATCTTATCCAGCCATTTCACGTGCGAGTGGCGTTCGGCAGTCTGCCGGAAGATTTTTCCGTGAAGATGGCTCAAGGCGGCAAAGAGCATGATGGTGCCGTGATGGATCTAGTCATGCGTGCCCGTCCGCACCCGGTGCGGTCCCAAGGGCAATCCAGGCTGGGTTCGCGCCAACGCCTGGCATTGGCTTTTTTCGTCGCAGCAGAGCACCAGTGACCGTTCCGGCGGATTGAGATTGAGACCGATGACCTCCCAAAGCTTCGCCTCGAAATCCTTATCGTTCGGAATCTTGAAGGTTCGCGTGATGTGCGGTTTGATGTCATTGGTGCGCCATAGGAGCTGCACCGTGTTGGGGAAACGCCTTTGGTTTTGGCCATGGTGCGGCAGGACAATTGGGTTCTTCCCGGCGGGGGGGGCTTGGGCGATGATCTTAGCAGGGATTTGGGCGGGGATCGTCGGTTTGAGTCCGGAGCGCCGGGCCTCAGTCAGACCGGGAGCTCGGTTCTTCATAAAGCGGGCTTCCCATTTGGTGACAACCGGGCGATTGACATCGACGAGCCTCGCGGACCGTTGCTGGCTGTGCCCTTCGGCGCGGGTGAGGATGATTCGTGCGCGCCTGACTTGCGTTGGGGTGCCTTGGCGCTTCTGATCAGGGTTTGAAGTTCCCGCAGTCGTGGGGGATCAATCGTCAGGATTCGAATTGGACGGGCCATAGGCACATTCATAAAGCCCGCTTGTTTTGAAAATCTAGTTCTAGCCCAGAACACTAGTCGGCAGGTGAGAGGATGGCCTCCGCAGACGCCCAACCCGAAAGCGCCGCCCCTTCTACGCGCGGGGCGGCGAAGGCGTCGCCGGCCAGCACGAGTGGAGGCGACTGGCTCACGACTACGCAGGGGAATTGATCGACGCGCATCGGCTTGCTGTAGCGCCAGCCGTGGACTTGGAACGTCGTGATCCCCGCGCCGAGCCATTGCGCGGCTGTGTTGAGCAGAGCCCGAGCGCTCTCATCCCGGTTGCGATCCCAATGCTCGATGCTGAACGCATGCGTGGCGTGAATCGTCACGGCCGGCTCCGCGGAGATTCCTTTCAACTGATTGTCCGCGATCCAAGCGATAGGTCCATCTGCGGGTGTGAAGCCTCCGGGAGGCGGGATGCGCGACGGACCATCGAGCACGGCCATGATTGCGAGGCAGCGCTCGTATTCGATGGCGGCGAGACGCGTCCTCATTTCCGGCGCGAGAATGATGCCTCCCGAGTCCAGTAGCGCGAGCGATTGCGGCACGGGTGGCGTGAGCACCACGGCGTCGGCGGTGAAAGTGCGGCCGGTCGTGGTTTCCGCTCTCCATTGATCCCCGGCGCGGTGCAATGCTGCGACCGGCGTTTCCAAATGGAGATCGAGGCCAGCGGCGAGATGCTTAGCCACGGCGGACATCGCGGGTTTTCCGCGCCAGCGCGCGTGAACGTCCACGCCGCCCGCAAAACCGCGGCACCATTCCTTCATCGCCCCTTTCTGCCGTCCCTGTTCCAGCACGGCGGCGAAGCGCGGGTCGCGCGTGGTGATGAATTGAGCCCCGTGGTCGAATGTTGCGCCATCGATCCGCCGGCTCGCCAGCCGTCCGCCGACACCGCGGCCTTTGTCGAGCACGAGCACGCGGCGGCCTGCCCGTCGCAATTCCCCCGCCGCGATCAACCCCGCAATCCCAGCGCCGATGACGAGCACGTCCGTGGTTTGTTTAGTCGCGTCCATTCAGCCCTTCATGCTGCAGTCTGTTCGTGCGGGAAGCAATGCTAGGCGCACAAATTTCGCGCGCACCGCGATGTTTCGCTCACTCCCTCCCCGTTGCTTGCAGCTCCGCCTCAAGGATTTCCGCGATGCGCGCCGGAGGACTGAGGTGCGCAGCGGAGCAATGACCCACTATGGTCGCAGCCTTGAACTCCGTCCTCATCCTTTTCTCCGCCCTTTCCTTCCTCGGCTACGGAGTGGCGTGCTTTTTGCCCGCGTATATGAATCGGGAGTTCGAACGCTACCGCCTCGCCTCGCAGCGCAGCGCGCCCAGCCCGATCGACGCCGGCTGCGCCACGCGGTGGATCCAAACGGCGGCGATGAGCGCGACCGCCAGGCTCACCTTCTAAACACCGGCCACGCAGATGAACCAAAACGGCAGGCCGTAGGCGGCGAGTTCCTTGCGCATATTCTTCGCATCGCCGCCGCGAAATCGCGTCGCTTTGCCCAAGCGAAGCGTCCAGACGTTCAGGATGCCAAGGGCGATGACGAACTATTCCACGGCATGAAAGTAACCACTAGCGAAACCGCGGGAAACAGCTACTGTTCGCGCGGACAGATGGACTTGCAGCACAAACTCGAAATCCTCGCCGACGCGGCGAAATATGACGCCTCCTGTGCGAGCAGCGGGGCGGCGCGGAAGGATTCGCGCGGCAGTGCCGGCGTGGGCTCCACGGGTGGCGCGGGAATCTGCCATTCGTATGCGCCGGATGGTCGCTGCATTTCGCTGCTGAAGGTGCTGCTCACGAATGCGTGCCTTTACGACTGCCACTACTGTATCAATCGGCGCTCGAGCAATGTGCAGCGCGTGCGATTCACGCCGGATGAGGTGGTGCGGATCACCCTGGATTTCTACAAGCGGAACTACATCGAGGGGCTTTTCCTGAGCAGCGGCATCATCCGCAGCGCGGATTACACGATGGAGCTGGTCATCGCAGTAGCGCGGAAGCTGCGCGAGGAGCATCACTTTGGCGGCTATATCCACCTGAAGACGATCCCCGAGGCGTCGGCCGCGCTCATCGAAATGGCGGGGCGCTACGCGGACCGCATCAGCATCAATATCGAGCTGCCCACGCAGCAGGGACTCGCGAAACTCGCGCCGGAAAAAAACCTCTCACGCACGCAGGATGCTATGGGCCATATCCGAGGGAAAATTGACGAGCGCCATGCTGAGAAGCGCAAGCCGGATGCGCCTAAGCCGCCGCCTTTTGCGACCGGGCAGAGCACGCAGATGCTCGTGGGTGCGGATGATTCCACGGACGCCGTCATCCTGCGGCGCGCGGATGTGCTCTACGGCGAATACCGCCTGCGGCGCGTGTATTACTCGGGCTTCAGTCCCATTCCCGAGCCGTCGGCGTTGCTGCCCATCCAGCCACCGCCCCTGGTGCGCGAACACCGGCTCTATCAGGCGGACTGGCTGCTGCGCTTCTACGGCTTCAAGGTGGATGAGATCGCCAACGACGCCGCGCCAAATCTCGACTTGCAGCTCGACCCGAAGCTCGCGTGGGCGTTGCGCAACCGCACCGTTTTTCCCGCCGACATCAACAAGGCCTCGCGCGAAATTCTGCTCCGTGTGCCGGGACTCGGCGTTCGCAATGTGGAGCGCATTCTCGGCGCTCGTCGCTACACGCGGCTGCGGCTCGCCGACCTGCTGCGCCTGCGTGTGCCGATGAAAAAATTGCTGCCGTTCATCATCGCCGCGGACCATACGCCGGCGCGGCTCGGGCTTGATGATGATGCGCTGCGCGCCCGCTTTCTGCCGCCGCCGCGTCAGGCGGAACTGAACTTCGACGCGCCGCCGCCGCCGGTCTCCGGGGACATAGAATCCGTTCGCTCGGGCGATCTGTAGCCATGCGCACTGTCGTCATCCAGCCGGTCTTCGCGGAATGGCGCAAAAGTGCGCGCGAACTCCTCGCGCTACGCGTGCCGCCCGAAGATGTGCTGTGGTCCGACGAAGCGCAGGAGCCCGGCCTTTTCGCCCCGACCGTCGATGCCTCCCCGCGCGCTGCGGTGCCGAAAGTGCCGCCCGCTTTTCTCGACTTGGCCCGCAGCGTCGCCGCACACTGCGACGCGCGGCGATGGGGCGTGCTCTACCGCGTGCTCTGGCGTCTCACGCACGGTGGCGAGCGCCATCTCCTCGCCGTGGCGACCGACAGAGACGTGCGGCAGCTTCAGCAGTGGTGCAAAGCCATTGGCCGCGACATTCACAAGATGCATGCCTTCGTCCGCTTCCGTCTCGTGGGCCGCGACGAGGCGACGGGTCGCGAGCAATTCGCGGCGTGGTTCGAGCCCGAGCACCGCATCGTGCATCTGGCCGCGGGCTTTTTTGAAAAGCGATTCGCCGGCATGGACTGGTCGATTCTTACGCCGCATGGATGCGCGCATTGGGACGGCAGCTTGCTGCATTTCACCCCCGGCGTCCCGCGCAGCGCCGCTCCGGATGACGACGCGCTTGACGACCTCTGGCGCACCTACTACCGCAGCATCTTCAATCCCGCGCGGCTCAAGGTGCGCGCGATGCAATCCGAGATGCCGAAGAAGTATTGGAAAAATCTGCCCGAAGCCACGCTCATTGCCGACCTGATTGCGAAGAGCAGCGGACGCGTGGAGAAAATGCTTCGCACCGAACTGCGCCCCGCCAAACCCGCGCCGAAAAATGCGTATCTCGATTCGCTCCGCGTCTTGAATACACCCGAGCGACCTCCGCCCGACGAGCCGCCGCAAACTCCGTGAAAGGCGTCAAGAAACAGCATCTCCCGGAGAAAATATGCGTCGCGTGCCGACGGCCTTTCACGTGGCGGAAAAAGTGGGAGCGCGTCTGGGATGAGGTGAGATTTTGCAGCGACCGCTGCCGGATGATGAAAGGAAAAGCCCGTTCGGACTGAACCTGTCGCACGCCCCTCAATGCCACTCTTTGAACGCTACATCGGCATCGACTACTCCGGCGCGGAGACGCCCACAAAGAGTCTGCCCGGCCTGCGACTATATGCAGCGACCCGTGAGCAACCCCCCGCCGAGATTCCGCCGCCGCCCAGCCCTCGCAAGTATTGGACGCGGCGCGGGCTCGCCGCGTGGCTCGCAAGCGAACTCCGCTCGGGGCCGCCCACGCTCGTCGGCATCGACCATGCGTTTTCATTCCCGCTGCGCTACTTTGAAGCCCACCGGCTCGCGCCCGACTGGCTGGCATTCCTCGATGACTTCCAGCGCCACTGGCCGACCGACGAGGACGACATGTATGTTGATCTCATCCGCGACGGTTCGCGCGGATGCGGGGCCGAGCGCGCCGGCAGCTCGCGATGGCGGCGGCTTGCGGAGGAGCGATGCCGGGCGAAGTCGGTCTTTCACTTCGATGTGCAGGGCAGCGTCGCAAAGTCCACGCACGCCGGGCTGCCTTGGCTGCGTTTACTCCGCGCGGAACTCGGGGAGCGCGTGCATTTTTGGCCGTTCGACGGCTGGGTCCCGCCGCCAGGCCGTTCCGTGGCCGCCGAAATTTACCCAGCGCTATGGAGCCGGACATTTCCGACCGAAGGCCGCAATGCCCACCAGCACGATGCTTACAGTGCTGCGCGCTGGATGCAGCAGAGCGATACCGCCGGCAAGCTGGGCGAGCACTTTGAGCCTCGACTCACGTCGACCGAGCGCACGCAGGCTTCGGTGGAAGGCTGGATTCTCGGCCTCGGTTAGTCGCTCTCCGCATCGAGGACGCTGCTTTCACGCGACGGTGAGCGCGCGAAGATGCCGACTCATCTTTTCACAGAAAGGGAAGAAGCCGCCGGTCGCGAGGGCGAAGGCGTGCGCGTCTGATTAGAGCCGGATGAGCGTGAGAACGATATCAAGTGCGGCGAGTTGTTCCGCAAGGTGCGGGACAAGGTCTCCCACCGGGCGACGTGGGGCGCGTGCGCAGGGCGCGGATGTTGCGGGTGTGTTTTCTCCAGCAATGGTATGCTCCGGCCGACGAAGCCCTCGAAGACGCGCTTTATGACAGTCAGGCGCTGCGCGATTTCGCCCGCATTGATCTGGGTGCCGACGCTGTTGCCGACGCCATCACTCCGCTCGAGTTTCGCCGCCTGCTGGAATCGCACGACCTGTGCAAAGGCCTTTTTCAGGCCATCAACGCCGATCTGAGTGCGCGCGTTTGTGGAACATCCTTTGCACATCGTGAAGAATCTGTTTCGGCATCGAAAGGTGCGGTATCGGGGACTGACCAGGAACAGGCATAAACTTTACACCCTGTTTGGACTGGCCAACGTGGTCATCGGCAGCCGAACCGCCACGCCATAAAAAATGAATCAACCCGGTTGAAGGAGTGAAAAACAGCGGCCAAACACCGCCGCCAAACCGGAACCAACCCGTCAACCCAAGTAGCCGGACGTGTTTTGAGGCCGGTTAAGGGGCATAAGACATCAGTCATCCTTGAGATTTGAAAACGTCGCTTTATTCAGCGTTTCCTTGGAGCGTGAAGGCAAGGATAAGATTTTCTTGGACACCTTGCCGGGCAAATTCACGGTCACACGAACGGGAGCTTGAACCCATTGCGGACGCGGTTGCTTTTCTGATCCGCCAACGCAGCGTCCCACGCCTCGCAGATGACTGCGCGGGCCGCCTCAATGCCTGCCTTGGGGCAGACGGCTCGGCCTGTGCCGCTGATGCCGAAGTCGTCACGGACGCTGACCTTAATGAAGATGCCGCCCAGCTTATGGCGATGAATACGTGTCGAGGCGGTTTCCTTTTAACTGCAACACCATCCGGTGTCGAATGGCTGCGAAAAATTCTTGTTTTGGGTGCGTTTATGTTTGCATCCGTATCCCGTTTGCTTTAACCAGACCGCGCTGATGCATATTTCGCGTCCCCCCTTCACTTGGAACGCTAATCGTGCTTGAGCCGATATTCACCATTATTCAATTGCAGAGGCGAACCATGAAAAACAAAACCATCATCTTTCTTGCGCTGCTCGGCGTGCTTTCCTCCACCCCCATCGCCCAAGCGGCGCTGCCAGCGGCGCCTGGTTCGCCTACGGCCTGACGCCTAATCTGGCGATTGCCGGAATCATCCCCAATCCTAGTTTTGAGTCCGACACCTTCACGACTTTCCCGGGTTACGCCAGTGTCAATGGCGGTGCCATAGCCGGATGGGTTCTCTCGGATCCCGCCAGAGTGGGGCTGAACCCGGCTGGCGGAAGTCCCTTTGCCGACAACGGCGCTATCCCGGAGGGGGCCAATGTTGCGTTCATTCAAAGCATGGATAATTCCTTGAATACCATCTCCACCACCCTGACCAATCTGACGCCCAATGGCATTTATGAGCTGAGCTTCCGCGCAAATCACCGATCTGGATACGGCACCACCCCCAATCCCATCTGGCAAATGAGCGTCCAAGCTGAAATTTCCTTCACAGCGTCGCCGGCGGTGGGCGGAAACAACGGTTACTATACAAACTTTGGGATTTTCACCGCCTCCCTAGGGACGACGGCAAACCTTGTTCTGGGCAATCAAACCGCCGATGACTCCACGATTTTGCTGGATGCCTTCTCCATCAATCAGGCCACCGGCGGTATTAATCTGGGCAACGGCTCTGCAAATCTGATCGCGACCAACCAGCTCACCGGGCTGACGCCGGCCACCACGTATTATTACCGCCTTGAGGCGACGAACAGCTCGGGACGCACTCTGGGAACGATTTTGAGTTTCACTACCGCGGTTGCCGTGCCGTCGGTAGTCACCCAACCCGCGACGAGTGTCAACCCCACCAACGCCATCCTCAACGGCATGGTGAGCCCGAACGGCGCGGCTACCCAAGTCTGGTTCAACTATGGCACCACCACCAACTACGGCAGCATGACGGCCACCGCCATTCTGCCAGCCTCGACGGCAACATTTTCGGTCAGTAATCTGGTTTTCAGCCTCACGCCCGGCAAAGTCTACCACTATCAGGTGGTGGCGGCCAATAACGCGGTGACGAATTTCGGTAGTGACCTGACCTTTTTCAGCTTGCTGGCAGCACCCCAGGTCGCGTTGCCCACCTTGGCCCTGATCGGACCGGCAAGGCTGACTAATGAGTGCCACAGCCCTTACAGCGAACAGGGTGCGGGCGGGACTAGTGCTCTGACCGCGCGTGCAGCGCACACTCTGGCGCTGCAGGTCGACGGAACAGTTGCCGCGTGGGGATATAATGGCAATGGGCAGTTGAACATACCCACGGGGTTGAGAAAAGTTGTGGCCCTTGCCGCTGGCCAGCTTCACAGTCTGGCTTTGAGAAGCGATGGGACGATCGCCGCGTGGGGAGATAACACCTATGGCGAGTTGAACATTCCAACCGGGTTAAGCAACGTGGTGGCTATCGCCGGAGGTTATTTTCATAGTCTGGCTCTGCGGAACGACGGGACGGTCGCTGGGTGGGGATATAATGTCGATGGCGAAACGACTGTTCCCGCCGGCTTAAGCAACGTGGTGGCTGTCGCCGGAGGTCGAGCTCATAGTCTGGCTCTAAGAAGCGATGGGACGATCGCCGCGTGGGGAGATAATCTCGATGGCGAGTTGAACATTCCAACCGGGTTAAGCAACGTGGTGGCTATCGCCGGAGGTTATTTTCACAGTCTGGCTCTGCGGAACGACGGGACGGTCGCTGCGTGGGGAGATAATAGCTCTGGCCAGTTGAACATGCCAGCCGGGTTGAGCAACGTTGTGGCTATCGCGGGAGGCTATGCTTACAGTCTGGTGCTGCGGAGCGATGGGACGGTCGCTGCGTGGGGAGATAATGAATCTGGGCAGTTGAACATCCCCACCGGCTTGAGCAACGTGGTGGCGATCGCCGCAGGCGATTTTTACGGTCTGGCTCTTAGAGGCGATGGGACGCTCGCAGCGTGGGGAAATAACGCCCTAAGACAATTGGACATTCCTGCCAGTATTTTTTTGCACTGCACAATCAGCGGCAGCGTGAACACCGACGCTCCAGGGATCTACGTGCTGAGCTACAGCGCCACCAATTTTCTGGGGGCCAGCACCATCACCAACACCCGAACCGTGGTAGTTGCAGACACCCTTCCGCCCGTAATCAGCCTGCTGGGACCAAGTTCGCTGACTACTCCGCTGAATGCGCCCTTCATCGATCCCGGCGCAACGGCGCTGGACGCCTGTGGCGGTAGTTTTGCCATAACCACCGACAGCAGCACGGTTAATGTGGCTCAGCCGGGCACCTATACCGTGACCTACCGTTCCACGGACAGCTATGGCAACACCGCCACCAACACCCGCACCGTGGTGGTGGCCACAGTGCCTGCTATCTCCGGTCTTGGCGCCTTGGTCATCTCCAGAAACGGAGTGACCGGTATTCGCACCGTCACCCTGGCCGCTCTGGTGAACCCGAATGGTCTGGATACGACTGTCAATTTTCAATATGGCCTGAGCCTAGCTTATGGTGGAACAAACAATGCCTCAGCGTTGCCAGCCACCTTTAGTCCGAGCAACGAGACGTTCAGTTTGGACCTAAGTGCGGGCCTCACCTACCACTGGCGGCTAGTGGCGTCGAACAGTTTGGGCACCAGCATTTCGCCAGACCAGACCTTCAACACCGACACGCCTGGCGGCGGCCTCCCCGGCGACCTGAACGGGGACGGCGTGGTAAGCCAGTCCGAGCTGGAAGCGGTGTATGCCAACTACGTGACCAACAGCCCGTGGCTTTATATGACCAATGTGGCGGGCCTCGGCGGGACAAACGTGAGCTTCACGCTCCCCAACTCCGTCGCCGGCGCCTACACGGTCCAATACAGCACCAACCTGGTAAACTGGATTCCTCTCGGCCCGGCTATACCACGCCACCTCTTCACTGACACCAACGCGCCGACCGTGCCTCAGCGTTATTACCGCTTGAGTTATCCGTGATTGGTGAAACCAAATAAACGACCCAACGCTCCCAAGTCCCCTGTGTGCTGAACCTCTCAGCGTTTCAGCCAAGAACGAATGACGATTCAGCCCCTGCGCACAAAGGCGCTCGGATCTTTGTTTGTCAGTGCTTGTTCGGGGTGGAAGGGTTATTGCCCATGCGTCTGCCGATCAATCGGTAGAGCAGGGTGGCAGCCAAACCGATCAAGCCGAGTTGTAAGAGTTTCACAAAGGCGTGATCGACCAGAGCCTTTCCGCTGGTTTGCGCCGCTTGCAACGCGGGGGTTATTTGCCCCGCCAATCGTGAAAGATTGGTCGAGGCGAGGGTTTGATTGAAGGTGAGTAGCATCTCGTTGAGTTGCCCTGCCGCGGATTCCAACCTGAGTGCGGTTTCGGCGTAATCCTCTATTCGGAAAGGCTCTGTGTTGGTGGTGGTGCTGGAGAACCGGTTTGTCTCCCCGACTCCGAACCGCTGCATCAAGAGGTCGAAGGTTGTCAGGGTGGTGTTTAAGGAGGCCGACATCAGGGAGCCGGTGCTAAGAGTCTGACGAATCTCGGTGGCAAGAGGGGCGAGTTTTTGTTCTTGGGATTGGAGGGCCTTGAAGATTTCCTGCCGCTCGGCGCTGAGCTGGGCGGGAAGCTGCTCCGCAGTCCGGGTGAATCGCTCAAATGAGGCGGTGAGTTGGGTGGAGTTGGTGACGAGTTGAGCGATGGCAGGGAGGTCGGTTGCGTCGAGGCTGAGCAGCTCGGTTTGCCAGCGCAGGAGCTGGGGCAGCTTTTGTGAAACATAGAGCGCCCGTTCGCCAAAAAGCCGGGTCAACGCCACTTCGTGGGTGGCAGGGTCCAAAGCGGACAGTGGATCGAGCTTGAGCAGATCCAAAACGCCGCCGGGTTTTTGGGGTTTGGTTGGGCTGGATTGGGCTAATTGCCAGATCAGCCCCGTGGCACGGGCTTCAATCACGCCTTGGGGCAGGGGATTCTGGTGGTGCCAGGCTTCAATGGCTGCGCGCAATTCCGACAGCTGCTCCGGGGTAAGCAGGCGCTTGGTCAAATCCCACAGGCTTGTCTCCGTGTCGTGCAACCCCAGGAGCAGCGGCTGCGAGGACGCGCCGAAAACCTTCGGTCCCCAGTATTCCTCCAGGCCTTTCCGTGTCATCGTCACAAACACCGTCATGTCCAGCAGGTTGCCCACGGAATTGGGACTGGAAACCATGGAGAGAGCCTGGGAATTCAACGCCGTTTTCCAATGCAACACCTCGGCGCGGGTCGGTTCATTTGTCCCGCGCCGCAGATGGTTCACCGCGACAGTGGCTCGGTAAGTGAACTCATCGGCCAGTCGCAGCAGTTGCTGCTGCAGGGCGACCGGATCGAGGGGGGGCGGTTCTGATTTTGCGGTGGTGACTGTCTGCAGCGCTCTTGAGGGCGCTTGGGAGACTCCTTTGATCACCTGGCAGCCTTGCATGAGCGGGCAGAGCAATGCGGCCAAGGCCAAGCTACACCCAGCACAGATCTGGAAGCGGGCCTCAAAGAGTTTGCTCCGCCGGTTCCGGGGTGGACAGACTGGGGTCGGATTAAGGGGCATGAATCGGTTGCTCCTTGGGTTGGTAGGGGATCGGAGGACTTGCTTTGGAGGTGATCCTGAACAGCGACGATTCCTGGCTTGTGCGTTTGGTGACCCGCCCGTAATGACCTTTGAGCGCAGGTCCCGGCCGGTGTTCTTTGCGCTCGATCAGGGTGCTGCCTTCCGGGGTTAGCACGACTTCCACTGGGGTGATCATGCCGTTGTGGACATCGACCTCCAAGTCGTCCGGGCCGAGAACGGGTCGATTTAGAAAAGTGATTCTCAGGCGATAATGGCCTGGAGGAAAGCCCAGGCGCAACACCCCTCCCGCGGGAGGTGCGAATTTTGAGGAAATCGGGCGGAAATCCCCCCGCGGCTTGTCGAACACGCTCACTTGCCAGCTCAACTCGCTCTTCTCTCCCGCTCGGAAATCAACATAGCCAGTGCCGGCCCGGGCCCGGGCCGGGTTCACATCCCGTGTGCTGCAACCAGCCACCCCCATTGCCAGCAGTGACAAAATCCAAATTATCCATATCGAGGTTTCTTTTTTCATCCGGGTCCCATGTCGTTGAGCTTAGGCGGGGAGGCTCCCCGGTTGCAATCCCGGATCGGCGGTGGAGCTAAGCCCGAGTGGCAAAGGTTTTCGGTCCGGAATTTTTTGATTTGGGGTGCAAATAGACTTTGCTCGGCAGTGTTTGCCAGCCATGATTTGAGCTTGACCCAGACAATGAAGCATAAAACAACCAGCTTATGTTTCTTTTTCCCCGGATTTTTAATCCTGCTGCTTGTTTTGTTGCCAGAAGCCAGGGCCGGGCTGGCCCCCGGCGAAGTGGAGTTTTTTGAGGACAGAATCCGGCCGGTGCTGGCGCAGGATTGCTACGAGTGCCATCGAACCGAGGGCAAGCGCAAGGGGGGGCTCGCCCTGGATTGCCGGACCGCACTGCTGGAGGGCGGTGATTCCGGGAAAGCCGTGGACACAAACAATCCAGCCAAGAGCCTGCTGCTCAGGGCAATCCGCCATGAGATCAAGGACCTTCAGATGCCCAAGGCCCGGGCCAAGCTTGATGCTTCGGTCACGGCGGACTTTGAAAAATGGATTCGCATGGGCGCGCCGGATCCTCGGGACGCCCCGCCGACCCGGCTCCAAACGGCCGCCGACACGGATTGGGATGCGGTGATGAAACGGCGCAAGAATTGGTGGAGTTTTCAGCCGATCAACAAACGGGCTTTGACGAATCTGCCCCCGGCGACCGGATCCAGTCATCCCGTCGACCGTTTTCTGGCCGATAAACTGAGCGCATCGCGCTTGTCCCGAGCCGGCAGGGCCGACAGGCAAACCTTGATCCGGCGATTGAGTTACGCGTTGCGCGGATTGCCGCCATCGACGGCGGAGACTGAAGCCTTTGTGCAGGACACAGGCGAGGGCTCTTACAAGCGGTTGGTCGCTTCCTACCTGGCCTCGCCCCGGTTCGGCGAACAGTGGGCCAGGCATTGGATGGATTGGGTTCGCTATGCCGATTCCCATGGGAGCGAGGGGGATCCGATGATTCCTTACGCGTGGCGTTACCGCGATTATTTGATCCGGGCCTTGAACGCCGACGTGCCCTACGACCAGTTGGTTCGCGAACATCTTGCCGGGGATCTGCTGCCGAATCCACGGATCAATCCAGAATTAGGGTTGAACGAATCGGCTCTGGGCATTGGGCATCTGCGCATGGTGTTCCACGGGTTCGCCCCCACGGATGCGCTCGACGAGCAAGTCCGCTTCACTGACGATCAAATCGGCACCGTGTCGAAGGCCTTTTTGGGCCTGACGATTTCCTGCGCCCGCTGCCACAATCACAAGTTCGATCCGATCAGTCAGAAGGATTATTATGGGTGGTATGGGGTTTTTGTATCATGCCCGCCCGCAACGGTTGTTGTGGACGCTCCCGGCGCCGAAAAGCCCGGGCGCAGGGCCGGCCTCTTGCAGCTCAAAACCGAAATCAAAGCCGGTCTGGCCGATGCGTGGGTGCGGGATGCGGCAGCTTTGGCAAACAGACTTGCGCACCCTGAGGAGATCCTGGAAAAAAGCATGCAGGCGGCCAAGGATGAGTATTCGCTGTTGCATCCCTTTTTCATCCTTCACCAAAGAGGTGATCCGCTCAATTTGATTGAAAGCAAACTGGCAGCCTGGCGCACGGCCATTGGGGCATCCGCTCAAACGAACCGGAATTTTTTCAGGAAATGGGATTTTTCCAACCCTGCCGATTATTCGAGCTGGCGTCACGATGGTCCGGGACTGGGCGCAACCACCAAGGCGGGCGACATCTCGATTGCGGCCGGTGGCCAGAGCGTCGTGGCAGGCGTTTATCCCTCCGGGGTTTATTCGCATCTGACCTCGACCAAGGATCGCGGGGTGCTGCTCTCACCCAAATTGAAGCTGGATGGGAAATATGATCTGTGGCTGCGCGTGGCCGGCGAAGGCGGAGCAGCCGCCCGCTATGTGGTGCAGAATTATCCGCGCAATGGCACCGTCTTCCCTGTCACAGGCCTTTCGGGGGGGCAGTGGAAGTGGGTCAGGCATGCATTGGAATACTGGCAGGGGGATCAAATTCACGTTGAACTGGCGACGGCTGCGGACCAGCCAGTGATGGCGGACACCGATGCCGTCCGCTCCTGGTTCGGGGTTTCGTCGGTGCTGATCACGCGTGCGGGTGAGTCCGGTCCGCAAGAGGTGCGGCCTTTGGCCTCATTGCTTGGGCCTGCATTGAAAAAAGAGGGGGGCATAAATGCGATGGAACTTGCGGAGGTTTACGCGAGTCTGGCCAAGGCCGCCATTCACTCGTGGTGGGAGGGTGTCATGACAGATGATCAGGCTTTGTTTCTTGATCAATTGCTCAAGGCGGGCCTGTTGCGAAATCAATTGGGCGAACTCGCACCCCTTAAACCGCTCGTCGCGGCCTACCGCGCTGAGGAAAGCGCTCTTCGATCGCCGACCCGGGCCCAAGGCGTCATCGAAACTGCGCCGGTTGACCAGCCGCTCTTTATCCGGGGCGATCATAAACATCCAAGTGATCCTGTGCCGCGCCGGTTTCTGGATGCCATTGACGCATCCCCGTATCCCGCGACCGGGAGCGGACGCCGGCAACTGGCGGAGGACTTTTTGCGTGCGGATAATCCCCTCACAGCCCGGGTCATTGTCAACCGAGTCTGGAATCATCTCTTCGGCCGCGGGATTGTGGCCACACCGGACAATTTCGGGCGGATGGGGCTGGAACCATCGCATCCGGAGTTGCTCGATCACCTGGCCGGATGGTTTGTCGATCACGGTTACTCCATCAAGAGGTTGATTGAGTATCTTGTCACGACGGAGACTTGGCAGATGTCGAGTGAAGCTTCCGCGGAAGCCCTTGCAAAAGATCCTGACAACATCCTGCTTTCCCATTTTAGCGTGCGCCGGCTCGAAGCCGAATCCATCCGCGATGCGCTCCTGAGCGTGGCGGGCCGGCTGCAGACCGACGAGATGTATGGACCGGCGGTCACGGGGAAAACCCCGCGCCGGAGTGTTTATCTGCGCGTGAAGCGCAACGATCTGGACCCGTTTTTGTCGGTTTTCGACGCGCCTGCTCCTGCCAGCGCCGTTGGAAAGCGCGACGTCACGAATGTTCCCGGACAATCCCTCACACTTTTAAACGATCCATTTGTCATCGGGCTGGCGGAGCATTGGGCGGAGCGGATGCGGAGCGATCCCGGGCTGGGCGACACCGCGCGCCGTGTCGGCCACATGTTTCAAGAGGCTCTGGGGCGAAAGCCCGCAGCAGCCGAATCCAAGCGGGCGCGGAAATTTTTAAGTTCGAGCGCATCGCAGCGCTCCAGAATGCTGGCTGAAGGCAAGCAATTAGAAGCCACCATCCATCAGGCTTCAGCGCGCCTCGCAACCTTGAGGTCGAATGCGGTCTCCCGTGTTCTTTCCGAACGCAAAAGCAAGGGTATCCAGCCTGTGAATCTTTCCCAGCCATTGTATGCTTGGGATTTCAAAAAGGCTTTGAACCCTCGGGGCTCATTGGAAACCAGAGCTTTCGGAAAGGCCGAGGTCGCCAACGGCTCCCTTCTGCTGGATGGAAAGAGCGGCTACCTGGCCTCCGTGCCGCTTACTAAGACCATCAAAGCCAAAACGATGGAGGTCTTGGTTCAGCTGGCCAATCTGGACCAGCAGGGCGGTGGAGTTATGACGCTGCAAAACAGCGACGGTGGTGTTTTTGATTCGATCGTTTTTGCTGAAAAACAACCGCAGCATTGGCTGGCGGGCAGCGACATGTTCCACCGTAGCCGGGATTTTGAGGGCGCGCCCGACACCGAAGCCGTGCGTTCGCCGGTGCACATGGTCATTGTCTACGGCGAGGACGGGACAATCACCGGCTATCGCAACGGCAAGCCCTACGGGAAATCTTACAAGAGCGACGGCCCGGTCACATTCGAAGCGGGGAAATCCCAGGTGCTCTTCGGCAACCGGCATGGTGAGCCGGGTGCAAAGAAGAATCTGGCGGGCAGGGTTTACAGTGCGCGGCTCTATGACCGCGCCTTGAGCGCCCCGGAAGTTGAAGCCTTGGCCTGGGGCGAATTGCATGTCATCTCAGACCAGGATTTGGTTGCCGGCATGCCCAAGTCCGAGCGGGCCGACTATGCAAGCTTGAACAAGGACTTGACGCAGGCCGATGCGCGCTTGAAATCTTTGAATCAGTCGGCGGGTTTGTCCACTGAATGGGCCGACCTTGCTCATGCCATGTTCAACGTGAAGGAATTCATTTTCATCCGATGACGCCTGCGCATTGTCGAATCGAAGCCCGGATGAGCGCGTTGAAACCACGCTGCGCCAAAGGTCTGTCGCACCGTCTTCTGCTTCATACGATTGGGGGGGAAGGCGGGCGCCTGGCCGGGTGTTTTTTGGTTTTTCCATAATGGTTTCGGCTCTTTTATCATGAAACAAATGATCACCCGCCGCGAGATGCTCCAGCGTTGTTCCACGGGGTTCGGCATGTTGGCGTTGGCCGGACTGATGCCGCAGAACCTCTTGGGCGCCTTGCGCCGCCCTGCGCCGGACTTCAAGCCGCGCGCCAAGAACGTGATCTTTTGCTACATGTCCGGCGGCGTCTCGCATATCGACTCCTTCGACCCCAAGCCGATGCTCAAAAAACTCGCCGGGCAGGCGATGCCGGTGAAGGTGGAGCGGACGATGTTTGACAACAACGGCCAGATTTTCGCCAGCCCCTTCGAGTTCAATCAGCATGGCAAGAGCGGTATCCCGATCAGTTCGATGTTTCCGAAGATCGCCCGATGGTGCGCCGACGATCTGGCCGTGATCCGTTCGATGACGTCCAAGGTGAACGAGCATGCCCAGGCGAATTATTTTTTTCACACCGGGTTTCCAGTGATGGGGTATCCCAGCGCCGGAGCCTGGGTGAACTACGGACTGGGCTCGGTGAGCCAAAACCTGCCCGGCTTCGTGGTGCTGCAAAGCGGCGGTGCGGCCGTGCCGCACGGAGGGGTGGGTTTGTTCAGCAGCGGATTCCTTCCCGCCCAGCATCAGGCTTCCGTCCTGACGGCCGATGCCCGCGAGCCGGTGCCGAACATCACCCCCAAGGAAGCCGGTGACATGCAGAGAGCCAGGCTCGATTTCGTCCGGGATTTGGACACGGATTTCGCCAGCCGCAACGCACAGGTGGAGGCGGCGGTGAAAAATTACGAGACCGCTTATCGCATGCAGTCCGCCGTGCCGGACCTGGTGGATGTTTCCGGTGAAACGGCCGCCACCCGCACCCTCTACGGCATCGACGATCTGCACCCTCAAAAGGCGGCTTATGCCAGGCAGTGCCTGCTGGCACGCCGCCTGGTGGAACGCGGCGTCCGATTTGTTGAACTAAGCTGCTTGACCCAGAACATCGGGGCGGGGGGCGCGCCCAATCCTTGGGACCAGCACGGCGATCTGGAAAAAGGTCACGGTGCCATGGCCAACCAGGTCGATCAACCCATCGCGGCGCTACTTCAGGATTTGAAACAACGCGGATTGCTTGACGAGACGCTGGTGATCTGGGCGGGGGAATTCGGGCGCACGCCCTTTTCCCAGGGCAGCAATGGGCGCGACCACAATCCCTACGGATTCTCGGTCTGGCTGGCTGGCGGCGGTGTGAAAGGCGGCACCATCTACGGCGCAACGGACGATCTCGGGTATCATGCCGTGGACAAGATCACCACTGTTTACGATCTCTGGGCGACGGTTCTGCATCTGATGGGGCTGAATCACGAGAACCTGACCTACCTCTCCGGCGGCCGGAATTTCCGACTCACCGATGTGTTTGGAAATGTGATTAAAGACATTATCGCCTGACCCGCAGCGCCAGCGTTCATGCTCTGCAAGGTCTGAGCGCCGTGAAAGCGCCCGGGAAAAAGTTGGGAAAGGCGAAGAAGAAATGGGTGGTGGGTTGGAGTTGAAACCATCCAGATCGGGCCTCAGCAGGGTGGTGTTCGCGCGGCTCCAACCCCCTCATTTTTCTGGACGGTGATCAACCGGAGGATTAGTTGCAGAGCCGGTTTCGGCGTCCGTCCTGTTGTCGCCAGTCAGGCCACGATGGTGTGATTCAGTGGTGCGGCATTTTCTGACGGTCGGTTTTGCCGGGCTTTTACTCTGGCAGCACTCAGGAATTCTTTGAGCCGGCAGTTGAATTCCGGGGCGCAGCGCTGGCTGAGCTGTAGCACCACCGGGAGGTGTCGTATCCGCACCTCCGTTCTGCCTCGCCCGTCTTTCTGCACTGAGACTAGAAAGTCCAGATTGATGATGGACTGGCGGTGGATGCGCACGAACTGCGAGCCGGGCAGTTCCTCGATCCATTGCTTGAGCGGTTTTCGGAAGAGCATTTTCTGATCAGCGCCCCAGAAGGCCTGTGAATATTCGCCTGCCGACACGACGACTTTCAACTCGGAAAAGTTCACCAGTTGGATCTTTTTCTGGCTTGCGGCCAGAAAGGAGGGATTGTTGGTCTGGTCGCTGCGGTCTTTGTTCTGATGCGGGGCGGGATGCAAGCGCAATGCAAGCCCGTTTTCCTTGCTTTCGTTAAGGTGTTTCCTGTTCAGGGCCAGATCCTCCAGCCACTGCAAGCCGGCATTTTCGCTGCCTAATTCCCCCGCCACCATGGAGAGAACCTCAAGGAGCTTTTTGACGGTCTCCGACCTCCGCCATTCTTCTGTGTCCCGTTTTGTGAGGCTCGCTGTCGCCGTGCCCAGAAGCTCGACTAAGCGTGCGGAGGCGGAGATCAACTTGTCATCCTTCCGCCCGGAGGCGGCCGGTTCCCGCCGGCCAATCCCGGCCTTCAAGTCCACTAGGGTTGTCGAAGGAGGTGTCTTTGATTTCATATTCATAATCAGCCGCAGATCCCGCCGACCCGCCGTCGGCCCTCGGGATCCTCGACTGGGGATCTGGATCGTTTCGTTTGTGCCACTTTTCGCAAGAGCCTCAACCTGGCCTTTGCCCGTTTTCCAGCCTCCACCTTAACCCATGGGATTGTTCATGATAGATGCCACTTCTACGTAATCCGCCTCGGTAGTTTTATGGAGGCCGCCGCATCGCATTTAGTGATGAGCAGGCATCTGTGATCCGTAAATCCCCTGTGTTAACTGAGGGCGCAACGGACGTCCTCGCGTCATTGAAACTTAATTCAGGGTGATGCTTTATCCTCGGTGGGTGCGGGCGGTCAGGCCGAACTGCCAAGGATGTGGCTGAGGTCCGTTGTCTGAATTCGTCGCCGGTCGGCAGGTCGGGATTGCCGGGAGTGCAAACGCCGCGCCTCAGGAGGGCGGACAACTACGGGCGGCGAACAAGGGTGGAACCAGAACGCACTGCTGCCTCACGACTGACGGCTCTCATTCGGATCGTTCGCCTCCTTCCCGGGGGGGGGCTGCCAGTGCGGAAGTGCAGGGGTTGATTGAGAAAATATGCTTTGCGATCCATGCCTGCTGCACTACGCTAAATTTTCATCTATATGTGGAAGATTGATCGGCATGATCGCGGGCTGCGCAGGTTGCGCCATGCCATTTAGCCCGACAGACGACCGTGCTTTGAAAGCTTCACTTCTCCTGGGCGATAACCGTCAAGAAAGCATGCGAAAAATATTGTTGGTTGAGGATAACGAAATGAACCGGGACATGCTCTCGCGCCGCTTGGAGCGGCGCGGCTTCCAGGTGTTGATCGCCGTGGACGGGGGGCAGGGGGTCGCGATGGCGCGGTCGGATCTTCCCGAACTCATCTTGATGGATATGAGCCTGCCGGTCATAGACGGTTGGGAGGCCACGCGGATGCTCAAAGCGGATGCGGCCACGCGGGGAATTCCTGTGATAGGCCTGACGGCTCATGCCATGGCGGGCGACCGGGAAAAGTGCCTGGAAGCGGGCTGTGACGATTACGACACCAAGCCCGTCGAGCTGGTGCGGCTTTTGGAGAAAATCAACGTCCTGCTTCCCAGCAGCCCCGCACCGTGAGCAACCCCGTTTCCAGTCCCGATGGTCTGGCGCAATTGCGGCATGACCTGCGCACGCCGGTCAACCAGATCATTGGCTACAGCGAGATGCTTGAGGAGGATGCCGAGGCGTCCGGGCACAGCCCCTACGTTTCCGATCTGCGTAAGATCCAGTTTGCCGCGCGCACTCTGCTCGGCTTGGTTGACACCCGGCTTGATGCCGGGGTTCTCGGAGGTTTTGCCCCCGTTCCGACGAAACCGGCGCAGGCCCACGAGCGCGTTCAATCTCCTTTCGCCAAAAGCGCCGACGGTGAGAATGAGAGTGTTCGGATGGCGGGCCGGGTGCTGGCAGTGGATGACAATGAAAACAACCGCGACGTCCTGACCCGGCGTTTGCAGCGTCACGGGCTGACGGTGGAGAGTGCCGCCGACGGACTGCAGGCGCTGGCCTTGGTGCGCGCCCGGTCTTTCGATCTGGTGTTGTTGGACATTATGATGCCGGAACTTGACGGCTACAGTGTGTTGCAGCAGATGAAAGCCGATCCCCTGACGCGCCACATTCCGGTCATCATGATTTCCGCGCTGGATGAGTTGGATGGCGTGGTTCGATGCATTGAGGCGGGTGCCGAGGATTATCTGCCCAAGCCCTTCAATCCTACCTTGCTGCGCGCCCGTATCAGCGCCTGCCTGGAAAAGAAGTCCCTTCGGGATGCGGAGCAGAGGCATCTGCAGTTGATCGAGGAGACCAAGCGCCGCTTGGACGAGGAGCTGGCGGAGGCGGCGCACTATGTCCGCTCAATTTTTCCTCCCCCCACCTCGGCTCCGCTGGCCATCGACTGGAAATATGAGCCGTCAACCGAGTTGGGCGGGGACGCGTTCGGCTACCACTGGATTGACGCCGATCATTTTGCCGTTTATTTGCTGGACGTTTGCGGCCATGGCGTCGGGGCGTCACTGCTCTCGGTCACGGCCATCAACGTCCTCCGTTCCGGTTCGTTGCCCGCCACCGATTTCCGCAATCCGGGCGCGGTCTTGTCCGCCCTGAACAATGCCTTCCAGATGGAGCGGCAGAACAACATGTATTTCACCTTGTGGTATGGGGTCTATCATGCCCCTAGCCGCACGCTCCATCACGCCAGTGGCGGCCATCCCCCCTCGCTCCTGCTTGCGCCCGATGCCACCGGGGCGTTTGCCAGCCAGCGTCTGATTTCCCCGGGCCTGATCATCGGGGCGATGGAGGACGTGGTTTATGCGGCGCAGTCATGCATCGTGCCGCCCGGGGCGCACTTGATGGTTCTCTGCGACGGGTGTTATGAGGTGGCGGACGCGGAGGGAGAGATGCTGGATTTTGACGAGTTTGAGAAATTCATGCAGCTCAACGGGATCCGGCCTGACGGCTTGGATCAGCTCTTTCAGTGGTTGAGAGTGCGCCACGGCGAGGGCCCGTTGGATGACGATTTTTCAATGGTGCGAATCCAGTTTTGAGCATGAACGATCTCTTTGTTCTTCAAGTCCGAAATGACCTTGCGGCGCTGCCCGCCGCGTGCGAGGCGCTGAGCCAATGGCTGGCTCAGAGGGATGTCCCCCCGGCCGCCGACTATCTGGCCAATCTGGCCCTTGAGGAACTCGTCACAAACTGTATTAAATACGGATACGACGATGCTCTCGAGCACACCATCGAAGTCGAGGTGAAGCTTTCCGACACCGAAATGGTTTTCACGTTGGCGGACGACGGGCACGCCTTCAATCCGCTGGACTTGCCCGAGCCGGACCTCAATCTTCCGGTGGGGGAGCGATCCATTGGAGGATTGGGGATTCATCTGCTCCGCAAAATGTCCAGCCGGGTGGAGTATTCCCGCGAGCAGGGAAAGAACCGGGTGTCGCTTTATAAAACCTTGGGAAGCTGAAATCCCACTTTGAATCAATTTTTATGAATCTTGTGTTTAACGAACTGTCGGACGGAATCCGGGTGATTGGCCTGGGTGGAAGTCTCGATCTGGCCGGAACCGCCTCGGTTGAGACCCGATTCTATGCGCACTGCAATGCCGAGGTCCCGCGGATCGTAGTTGATCTGTCGGCCACGACCTTTGTCGGCTCGCTGGGGATCCGGATGCTGCTCCAAGCCATCAAATCCGCCAAGGCCCGCGGCGGCCGACTGATCATGATTCATCCCGCCGCGGCTGTAGCCTCCACGCTGGAACTTGCCGGTCTGGGATCGTTTTTGCTGAAGGGGGGAGCAGATGAGGCGGTTGCTTTGCTGGCCGCCGGAAAATAACGTTGCTCAGACTCAGGCTGCGCTTTTATCTTTGATCGATTGATTACCAACCTAGAAGTATGAACCAACTCAACATCACGCTGAATCAGAAGACCACCTCCACCGGACACTTGGAGATCACCCTGAAGCTGGACGGGAATCTGGACAATACCACCGTCGCAGCCCTTCAGGCCAAGCTGACTCCGAGTCTGGAGGCCAAACCTGCGCAGCTGATCTTTGATCTCGCCTCGCTCAAGTATGTCACCAGCATCGGCATCCGCCTTTTCTTCATGGCGGTGAAACAGCAGAAGCCTCACGGTGGTCACGTTTCTTTTGTCCACTTGCAGCCTCAGATCAAGGAGGTCTTCGCCATCATGGGAAGCCTTCCCGACATGAGCATTTTCCGGGATCAAAACGAGCTGGACGCCTATCTCCTGGCCCGGCAGCGCACGTATCAATCCTGATCTTCCCGATGGAGGGCAACCTTCGAATTCATGTTGGAAACCATTAGGCGTCTGGCCCTCGGGCTTTTTCTGCTGGCTCTCTCGGCTGCAGTGTTGCTTTACACGGATCGCGGATCGCGCCGGCACCCGGCCAAAGCTGCGGCGGGGGCGGCATCTTCTGGGAAGGTTTTTCGTGTTGCCCTGGTTCAGCACGCATCGGTTCCGCCATTGGAGGACGGAGCCCATGGGGTGCTTGAAGCTTTGGCTCAGCGGGGCTATTCCGACGGCGGGCGTATCTCGGTGAAGCGTTACAACGCCGAGTCAGATATCGGCACTGCCAATGCGATTGGCAAGGAGGTCACCAGCGGCGGATATGATCTGATTGTGAGTGTCAGCACCATTTCGCTGCAAACGATCGCCAACGCAAACAAGTTCGGGCGCAGGACTCCACACGTGTTCGGGTTGGTGACCGACCCCTATGCTGCCGGGGTGGGGATAGAGGCCACCAACCACGCGATTCATCCTGCCTACATGGCAGGCTATGGCTGCATGCAGCCCGTAGAGACCATCTTTCGCACTGCCCTGAGCATGCGGCCGGAGCTCAAGTCGGTGGGGTTGGTGTGGAATCCGGCCGAGGCCAACTCCTTGGCTCAGACCAAGGCGGCCCGGAAAGTGTGCAGCAACCTTGGGATCCACCTCGTGGAGGCCAATGCAGAGAACAGCACTGCCGCAGTGGAATCCGTTCACTCTCTCATCTCCCGCGACGTCGAGGCCATCTGGATCAGCGGTGATATCACGGTGTCCCTGGCGGCGGACATGATCATCAATGCGGCGAGGCAGGCGAATATTCCCGTATTCAGCTCCATGCCTCCCACCGTCAAACGAGGGGCTCTTTTTGATCTGGGTGCGAATTATACCGAGGTGGGCCGTGGTATTGGCGCGCTGGCCGCGGAGGTGCTGGATGGAAAGGACACGGCCGGAATTCCTGTTGAAAACAAGGTTCCCGAGCTGTTTTTCTTCAACGAGACAGTGCTGGCCGGATTGAAACAACGGTGGAGCATACCAGCCCCGGTCCGACAGCGGGCCAAAGGATGGATTACGGCCACGGAAACCAATCTGCCTGCGGCTTCACCGCTAGCCTCAGCCGCCGAGCCCCGCGCGAAGTCCGGTCGCGTTTATAAGATCGGATTGGCCTACTTTGCCCCTGAGGCCGGGGCTAAATCCTGCATCCGCGGTGTTTTTGACGGCTTGCGTGAACTTGGTTTCGAGGAGGGAAAGAATCTGGAGGTTCAAAGGGCACACGCCCAGGGTGAAATTGCTAATATTCCACTTATTCTGCAGAATTTTGACTCGTCCACAGTCGATCTCGTGCTTCCTATGAGCACGCCGGTTATCAGTGGCGCCTGCGGCTTGGTCCATCGAAAGCCGGTGGTCTTCACGTATTGCTCGGATCCCGTTGCCGCCGGGGCAGGGACTTCGTTCGCCAACCACTTGCCTCAGGTCACCGGGGTGGGATCGTTTCCACCCGTTCAGGACATGGTGGATTTCATACATAAAACCCTGCCGGCAGCGAAGACGATCGGAACCATTTATAACGCATCGGAGGCCAACTCAGTGAAGGTAGAGGAGGTTGCCCGCGGCTTGTTTGCCGCCGCGGGTATCAAGCTGGATGAGATTACCATCGGTTCCTCGGCGGAGGTGCTGCAGGCTGCCCAGGCGCTGGTCAGTCGCCGCGTTGATGCTTTTTATATTCAGGGCGATAACACCGTGTCTCAAGGGTTTGATGCAGTGGTCAAGGCCGCTCAGGATGGCAAGATCCCTCTGTTTGTAGATGATCCGGACACGGCGAGGCGTGGGGCCACCGCCTGCATCGGACTGGGCTACTATCGGCCCGGTTATGCGGCGGCCAAAAAGATTGCCCGCGTTCTTCTGGGGGAGAGCCCTTCAGGGATTCCCATTGAAAATGTTTCGGAAAAAGCCGTGTGGCTTGATCTGGCTCAGGCGGAGCGGCTGGGGTTCAAATTTCCCGACGATATTCTTGCGGAGGCGGAGCGGGCTCGAACCGGCGCCTCTCCGGAAAGCCCGGCGCCTGCCAGTTCAACTCCGCACCTCAAGTCCAAATGATCACTTTCGTTCTTCTTATGGATTCAGCGCTGGAGGCATCGGGTGTTCTGCCTGTGGCAGCGCCAGGCCGACACGGATTTTTAAGCCCCTAAGCCTTGCTTGACCATGGAAATCACTCAACATTCCCGCCGAGGCGGTTTGGAATTGCGGCTTGTGGGCCGAATGGACGCCAACTGGGCTGATCATGTGGGCAATGCCATAGAAACAGCTATCCGCGCCGGTCTGCATGCGGTGGATTTGAATTTCGCCGGGGTGGATTATATCAGTTCGGCGGGGATCCGCATTTTGTTGAAATACCACAAGCAGCTTAAGTCGGCGCGCGGTGTGTTGAGGGTGGTGCAGCCGGCCGAAAGCGTTCTGACGGTTCTGAAACTTTCCGGCATTGCCGGAATGCTTGTGGCGGAGGCGGCTTCCCCTGCGGTGGCCGTTTCCGCGCCGGTAGCACCTGATGTGTGGCAACGGAATGGAACTGTTTTTGAGGTCTACGAGCAGCGACCGGGTTGTGTTCTGGACTGCTTTCCGCACGGCCGGCCTGAAAAACTTGCCACAGGCCAACTCTCCGGGGATTCGGGAAGCCGCCTCTGTTTTGATAACGAGACCTTTGGTTTGGGATTAGGCGCCTTTGGAAAGGACCCGGCCGGAAGTCGCGGGCGCTACGGGGAGTTTCTGGCTGTCGGCGGGGCTGCTATTACCCAGCCCACCGATGGGAGCAGCGTTCCGGACTTTCAAATCACGCAGGGACAGCTGGTGCCGGAGGCCAATCTTCTCTATGGCCTGACCGGTAAAGGTTCTTTTGCCCGTCTGTTCCGGTTCGAGTCCTCAGGCAGTCAGCGGGGCTCTCTCGGATTGGCAGAACTGGTGGAGGGAGTTCTGGAAAACCTGCAGACCAACGCCGCAGGTTTTGCCATCCTTGCCGAGAGCTCGGGGGTCGTTGGCGCCCACCTTCGTCAATCCCCTGATCTTGCAGCCGGTCAATCGCCCTGGACGTTTCCCGGCGTGCGCGACTGGATCTCTTTCACGACCGAGCGCAGCGATGAGCGGAATCTGGTTTTGATTGTCGGCTTTGCCGAGCGCCTGCCGCCGGCTGAATCCAGCCTCTTTCTCCGTCCTCTTGGTAAAGGA
Organism: uncultured Verrucomicrobiota bacterium; assembly: GCA_903873415.1. Classification (GTDB taxonomy): domain Bacteria; phylum Verrucomicrobiota; class Verrucomicrobiia; order Limisphaerales; family CAIQOK01; genus CAIQOK01. Next base: position 39,686 of record CAIQOK010000010.1, read on the forward strand.
ACCACGGCGCAGGGACATTTTCATGCTGTGGTCTTTCCCTATCGGCCGCTCCCTAAAGGGAATCTGGACTTGAAGGAGGCGGTGGCCGGGTTGATGTCGACGGAATCGGCCCGATCGGTTCTCCACCTGCTGCCCGATGAGCGCGAATTTGAGGGGGTCGGGCAAACGGATTTGATGCGCGGGGCCTGCTGGGCCGGGCCGTTGAGAATCAAGGGGCGCACCCCGGAAAACTGATTTCACACATGATATTGCTCATTGGTGCTACCTCGATCGGACTCATCCTCGCCCTTCTGGCGTTGGGTGTTTACCTCAGCTTCCGGATTTTCAACTTTCCGGATATCACGGCAGACGGTTCGATCACCTTGGGGGCCGCAGTGACGGCCACGCTGCTGGCCCATCATTGGGCGCCGGCAGTGGCGACGCTGGCCGGGTTTGCTGCAGGCATGGTTGCGGGAACAATCACCGGACTGCTTCATACCAAGTTCAAAATCAACGAACTCCTGAGCGGTATTCTGGTCATGACCGCCCTGTATTCGGTCAATCTCCACATCATGGGAAAGAGCAACGTGCCGCTGCTCAATGAATCCACTCTGGCCAGTCAGGCTGAACAAGTGGCATCTTATCTCTTTCGCGGTCCGGCGGATTTGAATGTCCTGGGGTGGCCGGTGAGCATTCGTGACTTCGCCGTCCTCAGCGGAGTCCTGGCACTGGTGGTCCTCGTGGGTCTCCTCCTCTATCTGTTTTTTCAAACCAATCTCGGAACCGCCATGCGGGCAACCGGGGACAATCCACAGATGATAAGGGCCCTGGGGGTCAGTGTGGATTACATCCTGATTCTCGGCCTGGCCTTGTCCAATGGACTGATCGCACTGGCCGGTTCCCTGCTGGCGCAATATCAGGGCTTTGCGGATGTGCAGATGGGCATCGGCATGGTGGTCTGGGGGCTGGCGAGCGTCATCATTGGAGAATCCCTGGTGGGCGGTCGCCGGATCGGCCTGCTGATTGTCGGTGCGGTCATGGGCTCGATTCTGTTCCGTCAACTGGTGGCCATCGCACTGCGATGGGGCTTGAATCCTAACGATCTCAAGTTAATCACGGCGGGGTTTGTATTTGTGGCGCTGGTAGCCCCGGCCCTGTTGCGTAAATTCAAATCAGCTCCCGCCAAACCCGCTGCCGCCTGATATGCTTGAGATTGCGAATATTACCAAGACGTTTCACCCCGGCACCCCCAACGAGGTGCGAGCCCTGCGCGATGTCTCTTTGCGGCTTGAGGCCGGATCGTTCCTGATCATCATCGGCACCAATGGCTCGGGTAAATCCACCCTGCTGAATGCGGTGGCGGGAACCTTTCTGGTGGATGAGGGACAAATCGGATTGGCCGGGCATTCGATCACGCGATGGTCGGAGCATCAACGGGCCAAACTCATCGGTCGCGTCTTCCAAAACCCCTTCAGCGGAACCGCGCCCAACATGTCCATTGCCGAGAACCTGGCCCTGGCGGCCCGACGCGGCCAGCCCCGGGGCCTTGGATGGGGGCTGACGCGCAAGCTCAGGCAGGAACTTCAGGCCCGCATTCGCACCTTGAATATGGGGTTGGAAAGCCGCATTGATAATCCCATCGGCACTCTCTCCGGCGGACAGAGGCAGGCGTTGACCCTGTTGATGGCCTCCTGGCTGAAGCCCGAACTCTTGTTGCTGGACGAACATACCGCCGCACTGGATCCCAAGAGCGCAGACCAGGTCATCCGGCTGACGCATGAAATTATTCAGCGGGACAGGTTGACGACCTTGATGGTGACCCATTCCATGCAGCAGGCGGTGAATCTGGGGAACCGGATCGTTATGATGCATCGCGGGCGGGTTCTGCATGATTTGCAGGGTCCGGAACGCGCCCGGGTGAGGCCGGAAGATTTGTTGAAACGATTTGATGAGGTGCGCCGACGGGAACAACTGGATCCTGCGGTGGCGGACATGCTGCAGAAAAATTATGTCTAGAGAGCAAATCGCCGCTTTGCCTCAGCCATCCCAACCCGGCAAAACCAGACGCGGCATTGCCCGACAGTTGCAGTGGTCTGTTGGCGCTGCTGCCGCGCTGGCCCTCGGGGTCACCATCCTCATCAACTACCAGTTGGCCAGAGCCGAGCTCATGGAGCAGGCTAATGCCCGGGCTGTCTCGGAGTTGCACGCGGCGGTAAACCGGATGGACGATTTCGTGCTCCGGATGAATTCCCTGGCTCAGAGTCTCATCGCCCGCCAGCAGGCTCTCGGATTGAAAGATTATGGAGACCGGAAGGGGTGGCAGGATTTCATAGCGCAGCTGCTTGCGGGCCAGTCCGAAAAAGAGGTCTGGGATCTTTTTCTAGCCTATGACCGCAAAACTTCGCAGGACACCAATTCGATGCGTTGGGTTGATCGCAAGAGCTGGCCCAACATGCAGATCCTGCATTATGACTACCATGACCCGAAGCAGGACTGGTATTCCGGTCCTAAAGCGTCCGGCAAGTTTTACGTCACCGAACCGTATTTTGATGAGGGCGGATCGGACATCACCATGGTCAGTCTGACCCAGCCGGTGAGGGTGGGGGGCGAATTCTTCGGTGTTGCCGGAGTGGATCTTTCGCTCGACCGGATTGTGGAGATGGTGGGGCAGATCAAATTGCGGCTGCACATGCAAGGTGGCAAACAGGAAACGGACGCGCAGTTTGCCTATCTGCTCAGCCGCGGCGGCAAGGTTGTGGCACATCCCAATGCTTCCCTGATGGCGCATCGCGGGGGCGGGGGCGTGGACGTTGGGAAATTGCCCGGCGGCGGCGTGATCCAGTTAAAGCCGGAGGGGACCATGCAGACAACCCTTCTGGGCCGCAAGATGCGTGTGTTCTGGAACACCTCCCAACTCACCGGCTGGAAACTTGTTCTCAATGTGCCCGAGGAACTTATTCTGGCCCCGGTCTTCAGCATGACCGTCAGCACTCTGGTGGTCGGGTTGGGCGGGTTGGCGCTTACCCTTATTCTATTGGCCTTTATCGCCCTAAGGCTGGCCAGACCCATTCTTGAATTGCGCGTTGCTTCCAGCGCCTTGCAGCATGGGGAATTCAACACCGCGCAACTGGATAGTCTTGCGCAGCGGCCCGACGAGCTCGGCGATCTGGCGCAGGGCTTTGTGACCATGGCCGGACAAATCCAGGCCCGCGAACAGCAGTTGGCCCGATGGAATCAATCCCTTGAGTCCACCATCCAGGAGCGGACGACCGAGCTCAAGGAGGCCGTGGCCCAGGCGCAGCAGGCTCGGGAGGAGGCGGAGATGGCGAACCGGACGAAGAGCGCATTTCTGGCGAACATGAGCCACGAGCTGCGCACACCGATGAACGCGATCATCGGCTACAGCGAGATGCTGACCGAGGAGGCAGAGGATCTGGGACAGGAGAGTTTCGTGTCGGACCTAAAGAAGATCAATTCCGCGGGCAAGCATCTGCTGGGGCTCATCAACGATGTGCTGGATCTCTCCAAGATCGAGGCGGGCAAGATGACCGCATATTGTGAGCCGTTTGACGTGGCAGTCA
>CAIQOK010000011.1 GCA_903873415.1 uncultured Verrucomicrobiota bacterium
AAAAGGCGATTTTCATCGCCTGAAAAGCGCTGCCGCGAATGAAAGCCCCAAAACCGGACAGTGAAATCAAGCGTTTTTTGGTTTTATTTCGGTTTTATACTCGCCGAAAACGCCCGCCTCTCTTTTTCAGACAGGCTCTTAAGAAGTAATCGGTCCACCTAGTCGCAGCTTAACCTGCATGAGCCCAATGAGTAAATGCTGCTCGATGACAATGCCTTGCTGCCTGCAATACCCCACAAGGCATATGCTCTTGACGCCTGTTAGCTCATTTTGTTGTGGCGGCGGTCTATGACCGCCGAACACCAAACACAACAACGGCGCTCATAGAGCGCCCCTAGAGATCGGCTCGCTACTGAGTAGCCCCAATCTCACATCTCAGGTCTCCGCCTTCATCCTTGTCTTCAAAGCTCCGTAGGAGCGGAATAAACTGCAGATGCGCAATTTAGGTAGATTCAATTTATTTTGCGCGTGCTCTTCGGTCTTACCGATCGCCCGGTGCCGCCCCTCTGGGGCTTGGAAAAAGTCAATGGTCAAGGGGTAAAGGACAACGGTCCCGCCGTTATGCTATCCATCGTCCCCGCGCCCCGAACAATGGATTTTTCGCCGGGCCTGGGAGAAGTGAGACCTGTCATCCGCAATGGATGGAATGAGGCTCGATGGACGGCCTTGAGGTTGTTGGAATGGCTGTCGGTTATGCGTTGATTGGGGTTTTAGGAAAGCTCCAAAAGGTCTGCATCCACTTTGACTGAGGCGGCCTGACTGATGAAATCCAAGCGCAGCAGCACGATGCTGTAGCCTTGGCGTTGTTCGACCCATCCCTCGACGCCGCGCAGGGGGCCGCCCTTGATGCGAACGCGCATGCCTTGGCCAATGGCGGGTGCCAGGCGCACCTCCAGCTCGAGTTCCAGAGCATGGAGAATATCCGTCAACTGCCGATGAAAGGTTTCCTGGTCATAGACTTCGAGGAGGTTGGCCACATGATCGCTTTGCCGTATGGCCCCCTTGAGCTCTGGTGCCAGATGAAGAAACACGTAGCCGGGAAAGAGCGGCTTGCGGAAGGTGACGGATTTGCCCCGGTATTTATGGACGCAATTGTAGCAGGGCAGGGTTGAGGCGAAGCCGTTGCGCTGGCAATGCTCCACCAGCTTCTTTTCCTGCCTCGGCCGGGTGTGGGCGACGTACCATAAATTGTTGGGCATGGCGTGAGAGGGTTGGATTCCTTGTTCGCTCCCATCTAAACAGTTTCCAGAATCCAAATCCAGCCACCGACGGGACAGAATGCTACAGGTTCAGGCCGGGAATTGCCTAGACCTGACGCATCATTGCCGCAGCGCTCGCATCGGGGGGCGCAAACGGCACTATGGATTGGACCCGTTTCTGTTTGGGGCGTCTTGGGGGGGGTGTCCGGTGGTTGGTTGGGCGTGAGCCAGGGATTGACTGCGCCAGCGCTGCAGGCGCAGGAAGAAGAACCCGAAGAATAAAAGGCCGCAGAGATTGACCCCGAGTGTGTAGCCCAGCTTGTAGATCAGGCCAGTATTACTCTGGGCATAGATGGCGACGTCGCTGCCAGTCAACAGGCTCGGCAGGGCCGTGGGCATGAGAGCCCCTTGGACCAGTCCGCAATAGAATCCTGCCGGCTGGGGGCCTGAAGTGAGTCGGTGCTCCACCTGCCGCAGCAACCAGCCAAACACCACTGCAAAAAGCCCGGCTCGCAGCCAGCGGATGAGCCGGATCCGCCGCCCCGGGCATGGTTTTAGGATGGGAACGGAAGCTGATGGCATGACGTCAGGCGACCTCAATGTCCTCGGGAATGCTTAGATCGAGGCCTCTGGAAATTTCTCCCGGATTCTTCTGCGCACCAGTTCTTCATGGACGGGTTGAAGGCGGCGCCGGTTGATCAAACGCTCCACGGAATCCAAAAGTTCCATCCAGTCCTCAAGCGGTGGTTCCGCCACGGGTTGCCACTGGTCGAAGCGTTTTCCCCGATGGAAAAAAAGCCACTCGCCCCCCACCCGTTGGGCGCTGACTTGGAGCTTGTCTCCCTCTTCGGTGACGCGTTTCCAACTAATCTCGGCTTTGGGCATGATTCAAATAACCGTCGGGAGGAGTTCTTCGGGCAGATCGAGGCTTGCCACTGCCATGGCGGCAATGCCCTCTTCCCGTCCGATGAACCCCATGCTTTCATTGGTTGTGGCTTTGATTCCCACGCGCCGGAAATTAATCCCCAGCGCCTCGGCGATGTGGAGTTTCATATTCTGAATATGCGGATAGATTTTCGGTTCTTGGGCTATCACAGTGGCATCGATGTTTACAATCCTGCCCTCGCGGAAGGCGACCTGGCGGGCGGCTTCCTGCAAGAAAACTCTGCTCGGCGCGCCTTTCCAGCGGGGATCGGTATTGGGGAAAAAGTGGCCGATATCCGCTTCGCCCAAGGCCCCCAGCACGGCATCGCAAACCGCATGCATCAGCGCGTCCGCATCGGAGTGTCCGTCCAGTCCCTTGTGGTGCGGGATATCCACGCCGCCCAGAATAAGTTTGCGCCCGATGACCAGCGCATGAACGTCGTAGCCAATGCCAACGTGTACCATGCCGCACTCTAAGTTTAACCGGTGCGCCAACCAAGACTTTTCGCAGACCCTGCCGATTTGCACTTTGGCCCATCCCCGGTCATGACTGGTGCGATCACTTCTTATCGGGCTGGTTGGGGTGGCGGCATCTCGGTCTAAACTCGTCCGTCCGCAGCCGTTCATGGATGCCGTTGGATCCCTCGGATTCCCGGCTTCGAGGGGGTATAAACGGGGCGTTTTGGCGCCTGATTCGTGCGGTTGATGGGGTTGAGTGGATGAGGGAAAGAGGGGCAGACGTGCCGATTAGTGGTGTTTTGTGAATAACTTGCCGCTGTATATTGTGGTTTTCCACTTTACACCCCCGGCAGGGTGAATTATCAAGGATTTCATGTATCTGAAGAATCTCACCGTTTTGGGCTTCAAGTCCTTCGCGGACAAAACGTCGCTGAATTTTCAGCCCGGCGTCACCGCCATTGTGGGACCCAATGGATGCGGGAAGTCCAATGTTTCTGACGCCATTCGTTGGGTTCTGGGCGAGCAGTCCGCCAAAGCCCTGCGCGGCGGAGAGATGGCCGATGTGATCTTCAACGGCACCGACGGGCGCAAGCCTTTGGGCATGGCCGAGGTCTCCATTACTCTGGGCGGGGTGGATGAAGAGAATTTGCGGGCCGCCGGTCAGGATCTGGCCTACAACGAAATCACCGTCACGCGCCGCGTTTACCGTGATGGCGGCAGCGAATATTTCATCAACAAGGTCCCCAGCCGGCTGAAGGATATTCAACAGCTCTTCATGGGCACCGGGGTGGGACGCACCAGTTACAGCATCATGGCCCAGGGCAACATCACGCAGATTCTCTCCAGCAAGCCGGAGGATCGGCGCATGGTGTTCGAGGAGGCGGCGGGTATCACCAAATACAAGTCCCAGAAAAAAGAATCGCTCCGTAAACTGGAGCAGACCGAGCAGAACCTGCTGCGCGTGGCCGATACCATCAAGGAGGTCAAGCGTCAGATAGGCTCACTCCAACGTCAAGCCGGCAAGGCCCGGCGCTACAAGGAGTTGGCCCAGGAACTGCAGCATTTGGACACCCAGCTGGCCCGGCACCAGTTTGACGTCTGGCAGGGGGAGATCGCCCAGAAACAGGCCGCCGCCGAAGCCCTCCGCGACGAGATTGAATCCGGCTCGGCCGGATTGCTCCGCGGCGAGGACGAGATCGCACAGCTCCGCGCGCGTCTGGCCGAATTGGAGCAGCTCATCGCCGGTCTGCAGCAGCAGGGTCTTGAATTGAAAGGGGCTGCGGACCGGCATGAGAGCCGCATGGCCTTCAATGAAGAACGATTGCAGGAGTTGGCCGCGCAAAATGACCGTGTGGTGGCCGATATCAGCCAGTTCGAGGAGCGCTCGCAGTTGGCCACCGGGGAACTGGCCGGGGTTACTGAACGTCTCGCTGCGGCCCAAGCCGCCGTGCAGCAACATCGCGAGACACTTCAGGCCAGGCAGTCTGCCTTGCAGGGGATCGAACAGGATTTGCGGGAGAGTCAGGAGGCTTTGCGCCGCGCCCAAGCGGCCACCTTTTCCGCAGCCCAGGATTTGAACCGGGTCCGCAATGAGATCAACTCCCTGGATTTTCAGAAGCAGGGCAACAGCGTGCGGCTGGAGAAATTGTCGGCTGAACAAATACAGCTTGAGGAGGAACGCGTGCGCCTGGAGCTGCGCCTGGGTGAGTTCAGCGCCAATGCCGAGGCTGAGAAACTCAGCGTGGCCGCGACCCGCGGCACTGTCGAGGAACGTCAGGCCCGGCTGCGCGAAATCCAGGTTGAACTCAACCGCGTCGCCCAGGAACAGGACCAGCAATTGCGCGTTCAGGCCGAGAAACGTTCGCGCTTGAGCGTCTTGCAGCAGCTCGAAGGCACCCACGAAGGCTTCAGTGCCGGGACACTAGCCGCCTTGCGCCGGTCCAACTCCGTTCTGGGTTCCCTGGCCGACCGCATCCGGGTTCCGGACCCATGTGTGGTGGCCATTGAAAACGCCCTCGGCCACCACCTGCAGCTCGTGCTCACCGAGCAGCCCGAGTCCGCGCATCAAATCCTCAATGACCTCACCAGCTCCAAGGCCGGGCGCGCCAGCGTCGTGGCGCTGGCTTCTGCGGTGAGCGACTCCCAATTGGCCTTTCAAGGCGACATGTCGCCCGGCACCGACCTGGCCGCCGTCACGGCCCGCCTGGCGGAGGGCGGATTGGTCCACGCCTTGAGCGTGGTTCGAGCCGAACCCTCCGTGGAGCGGCTGGTCAAAAGTCTTCTGGGGCGCACGTTCATTGCCGCCGATCTGACCTCGGCTGCGGCCCAAGCGCAGAACGGCCATGCCGGCTGCGACTTTGTGACTCTCTCCGGAGATTTGCTCAGCCGGCATGGTGTTTACACCGGGGGCTCCCTGAGCGGCAACGGCAACAGCAAGGCGCCCTCGTCTATTCTTGGCCGCAAAAACCAGATCGCTGAATTGCAGGAGGAACTGGAAGGCATCCAGCTTTTGGTGGCGGATATCAGCCGGCGCAAAGGCGCTTTGCAGGGCGAGCAGACCGAGCTGCAGGCCAGCCTGCAACAGGCCCAAACCGAGCTGCGCCAGCAGGAGGTTGCCATCGCCACGCGCCAGGGCGAGTTCAAGGCCTTGGAAACATCCCGCCGCCTCCTGCACCAGAAGATCGATACGGTCATCTTTGAAATCCAGAGCCTGGCCGATCAGGAACAGGAGGGTTTGGCCAAACGCAACGCCCTGGCCGAGCGCATCGCCCTGCTGGAAAGCGCCGAGCAGGCGCGCCAGCATGATGTCTCCGATCTGACCGCCGGGTTGGAGGAGCTGCGCCAGCAGCGCGATGTGGCCACGGGCAGCCTCAATGAGAGCCGGGTGGCTTTCGCCACCGACGAGCAGATGGGGGCGTCTTTGCGCCAGCAAAAGGGCGCGCTCGAACAGCGGTTGCGCGAGGTCAACCATACCCTCGCCCAGCGGCGGGCCGAGCTACCTTCCTTCGCCAGCCGTCAGGAACAGGCCCAATGCGAGATCGAGGAGTCGCGGGGCCAGATCGGACGCCTTCAGCACGAGCGGAGCCTGGTCAACGAGCAGGTGGCCGAAATGGCCGGACAAAAGAAATCCCAGGAGACGGAGGTCGCCGGGCGCGAGGAGTCGTTGCGCGGGCAGCGCACCCGGCTGACCTCCTGCCAGCAGCAGCGGGGCACCTTGGAGATTGAGCTGGCCCAGAAAAACATGGGCGTTCAAAACCTGCGCGAACGCATCCAGCAGAAATACCATCTCGTCCTGGACGACATCCGCAGCGAGTGCATCACCATCACCTATGCCGATCAGGGCCCGGCCCGGGTCCAGACCCTTACGCCGGAGGAGATGCAAGCCAGTGCCGCCGCCACCGACTGGACCGCCGTGGGACAACAGGTCGACGGCTTGCAGAAACGCATCGACGAAATGGGCCCGGTCAACCTCGTGGCCATCGAGGAATACGAGGAAACCGAACAGCGGCACCAGTTCCTGAGCCGCCAGGTGGAGGATCTGACCACGGCCAAGGCGCAGCTTTTGGACGTGATCAACCGCATCAACACCCAAACCGAGGAGATGTTCAAGACCACCTTCACCCAGATCCGTGACAACTTCCGGCTCATGTTCACCGAGGTGTTCGGCGGCGGTAAAGCCGACCTCATTCTCACCGATGAGAAGGACGTGTTGGAATCGGGCATTGAAATCGTGGCGCGTCCGCCCGGCAAACAACTGCAAACCATTTCCCTGCTGTCGGGGGGGGAGCAGACCATGACGGCCGTTTCGCTTCTCTTCTCCATTTACCAGGTCAAGCCTAGCCCGTTTTGCGTTCTGGACGAGTTGGATGCGCCGCTGGATGAATCCAACATCAACCGCTTCATCCGGGTGCTGCAGCGCTTCCTCGATCACTCGCAGTTCATTATCATCACCCACAGCAAGCGCACCATCAGCATGGCCGATGTGCTCTATGGCGTGACGATGGAGGAGCACGGTGTGAGCAAAATCGTGAGCGTCAAGTTCCACAAAAACCAGGACGGCGTGGCCCCTGAACCCGCCCGGCCGGTCGAGGTGGCCCTTCCGCCAGTGTCCCGTCAGGTGACGGATACAACCGAGGTCGAGGTGGCCGGATAGTCTGCGGCCCTGCGCCGCTTTGCGCGCGGGGTGCGGGATCCGGTTCGCCGCGAGTGGTTCATCCGCCGCGTCGGTGACGGGCAGTCAAGCGGCGCGCAAGTTTTTTCGATTCATCGCCCGGCGGCGGCCGCTGCGGGGATTACGGCTGAGGAGCTGTGGAAAAAAGTAAGAAATCCCCGGCTTTATTCGAGGCATTTCGGGATGGTCCTTCATTGCGCAGAGGACCGGGCTTTGGAAGTGTGGAGGCGGGATCTACCTCCGATGCCGCCCGGGCTGAAAGCTCAGAGTTTTTCCGCCAGCAGCCGGCCCAGTTCCAGCAGCCGTGCTTTCTCGGCCTCTGTGAACTCATGGGGCTTGAGCAAGCCGACTCCCAGTGTGCCGCGCAGTTTGCCTTCCTTGAGGCAGGGCACGGCGAGGGAGCCCTGGACGTTGGTCTTGCGGGCGTCTTCCTTGGCCACTCCGCCCAAATCAGCCTGCAGATTGCACAGTTCCACAGGCTCAAGCCGTTGCGCTGCCGCGCCGGCAATGCCCTTGCCGATGGGGATTGAGCAAACCATCGGCAGGAGTTGCTCCGGAACTCCCCGCTGGGCAAGCAGTTTCAACAGGTTGTCCGCCGGGTCCAGCCGGTGCAGGGTGCCTGTGCTGGCCTGGAATTCGGCCAGAACCAACTCCAGCGCCGCCTGCCAATCCGGCACGGCGGATTTCATTAGTAAATCGTATGAGGTGTTCATGGGAATGCTCAGCTCGGGGTCCGGATCAGATCTGCGAGGCTGCCGTGCGCTTAAGGAACACGCTGACGACCTTGGAGACATTGTCTTTGTATTGAGGATCGCCGCTGAGCTTTTTCCAGCCCGGCGCGTCGAAAAAACCTTTCCAATGCTTCTTGTGCTCCTCGCGGTTTTCCCCCGAGACCATGTAGATGAGGCAGGGCATCTGCGAGCCGACGATGGCCTGCGCGAAAAACACCGGGCTCAATCCCACCTCCTGCATGATCGGAACCTCGCCGCTGTTGAACATCTGCACTTTACTGATGCCTTTGTTTTCGTTGTGGCTTTGATAGGTGCGCAGTTCGTAAACCCAAGGCTTCTTCTCCGCCGTGGCTCCCGGCACCGCCAGTTTCTTCATGCTCTCAAACGCCACCAGCAGCGAACTCTCAAAACGCGTATAGGCCGGATCAGATTTCGGCACCGCCATGAATTCTGCGGATGCCTTTTGGTAGGCGCTGTCGGAGGCCAGTCGCCCCGGAACCTCGGTGATGAACCCGGCCGTTTTGTAGGGAATCAGCACGTAAATCTTGTTTGTTGCCGAATCCTCCAGCTCCGTGAACACCCCGACCGCGCGGATTCCCATCCGGTTGTAAGCAGGCACGGCCGCATCCTGCCAATAATCGGTGACGAGCTTTTGCTGGCGCGCCGTCTGGGTGGTGTAGACCCGCAGTTCATAATATTCAGGTTGAGCCGCTCTGGCGGTCGGCGCGAGCGGCAGGAGTCCAAGCAAGGCCATCAGGGGCAGGAATACGGTCAGATAGGTTGGAATGTTCATGTTTTTATTATTTAAGAGAGGGGTTTTTACAGAGTGCCTTGCCTGAGAAATTCCCAGCCCACCTCGGAGCTGACCGTCAGACCTGTGGTGGAGACGAACTCCACGCGTCCCGGTTTAAACCGCACGGAGGCCACCGTTTCGAATCCGGCAGGAACCCGCACCACGCCCTGGATATAATTGATCAATGTCGGCAGGTGTGGCGAGAGCACGAGGGCGGTCGCCACCCCTTGGCTGTTGAGCAGATTGTGTTCGCAGGAGGCTTTCAGTCCGTCGGCAAAATAGCTGCAGGTGTCTTCAAGGCCAAGGCAACGATTGCGGCCGTTCCACGGGTTCCCATGCCGGCCCGCATTGGCAATCCAAAAAACCGTGCTTGGCAGAACGCCGGGGTCCTTGAGCGAAAACCACAGATAGCCTTCATCCTGATTGGTGGCGGCGGTCCAGGCCGGTTCGTTGCCTGAACCCGGGTGGAAGACCGAGAGGAGATCGGTGAACCCGCGGCGCGCCGGAAACGTTGTCAGATCGGCTTCAGCCGGATCTTTCCATAGCAGGGGCACGTGTTTCAAGTCGTTGAACCGGGCGCCTGAGGCCAGCGACTGGTATTCCCGGTTGCGCGGATCGCCGAACACGCCGGGGCAGGTCATGCCGAAGGTGAACGGACTGGTTGCCACCCTCAGGGAACCTTCCCGCTCAGGCACACGGAGTGTGGCGTGATGTCCCACCGGCATCGTGCCCTCAAAGCCGGAGAGGATCTCCTGGGTATAGAGCGCATTCTGTCCGTCGATGAGGCTGATGCGCTTGTTTACGGTGCCGGGGCGGATGGTGGGTTTATGCAAAAGCTCAAGGGTGGTGACGGCGTTGCTTTTGCTGAAACTGACGAATTGCCAGTCTGCTCCTGCACCTTCGCCATGGGGCGGATGGCTTTCCCCGTTGAAGGGGGCGGCGTTGCCGCCAAAAGGCATGCAGAAAAAATCGCCCCGCAGCGGCACCAGCACCGGGGCGGGCAGGGGACCGGTGGCTTCCGAATGCCACGGATTCACGTAATAGGGTTCAACGGGTGTTCCGCTGCTCCGGCAGAAACTCACCGGAGCGATGTGGGCGCCGAGTCGCGTGATGGCCAGCTCCATCTCATCCGTCGCCATGATCCAGGACGGTTGGGAGTATACAGTTTTCAACTGCCCGGTCAGCGGTGTGAGGATGGATTGGGATTTGGACATGGAACTTTGATTGATGGGTGTTGCCTGGAGGAGGAATGCTTCGGGCCTTTAGCAGCGTTTAGCCAAACGCCCTGGCAACCGCGCGCAGCCTGCGAATCGATCGGCGGCATCGCGGCCGTGAGGGCAAGAAATCGATGGGTTGAGAACGCTGATCATTGGCTATCTAGTAACGGTCCCTTGTGGTGCTGTCAATGCCCGCGGAACTATCAGGGAACAGCGGACCGCGGGTTAGGATTTTGGCTTTAGCTGGGGGAATAAAATCACGTCCCGGATGCTTTCCTGGCCGAGGAGCATCATGCAGAGGCGGTCGATGCCGATGCCGATGCCGCCGGCAGGGGGCATGCCGTGCTCGAGAGCGACCAGGAAATCCTCGTCGATCTTCTGCTGTTCGCCTCCGGCCTGATGCTCCAGGGTGGCGCGTTGGGCGACTGGATCGTTCTGTTCGGTGTAGCCCGGGGAGATTTCCTGGCCGTTGATGCAGCATTCGAAGACTTCGACGGTGGACGGGTCGTCAGGCGTGAGCTTGGCCAGAGGCACGAGTTCCTTGGGCAGATGCGTGACAAAGGTGGGCTGGATCAAGGTGGGTTCAATCAGTTTTTCGAACACCGCGCCGGTCACCTCAAAGTCTTGGTGGTCTTTGCCGATTTCCGCGCCGAGATCGTGGGCGCGCTCCCGGCGCTGCTCGGCAGACAGGTCGAACCAATCCGCGCCGGCTTTTTCACGGACCAGATCCTTGTATTTTGCGCGCCGCCAGCCCGGGGTCAGGTCGATTGTTTTGACGGTGGCGCCTTGGGCGTCTTTGTGTTCGATGAGGAGGGTTCCCAAAACCTTTTGCGCCACCGTGGTGATGAGGGACTCGACCGTTTCCATCATGGTGAGGTAATCGCCGAAGGCCTGATAGGCTTCGAGCATGGTGAACTCGGGGTTGTGGCGGCGGGAAAGGCCTTCATTGCGGAAGTTTTTCCCGATCTCGAACAGTTTGTCGATGCCGCCGACGAGCAGGCGTTTGTGGTAAAGCTCCAAGGCGATGCGGAGATAAAACTCGCAGCCCAGGGCGTTGTGAAAGGTTTTGAAAGGCTGAGCCGCCGCTCCTCCGGGAATGGCTTGCATGGCGGGGGTTTCCACCTCGACGTATTGGCGGGCGTGGAAAAAATTGCGGATTTCGTGGATGATGGCGCTGCGCTTGAGCATGACGTCTTTGACGTCCAGATTGGAGATCAAATCCAGATAGCGCTGGCGGTAGCGGATCTCGGTGTCTTCGAGCCCGTGCCATTTGGAGGGCGGGGGGCGGAGGGACTTGGCAAGGATGACGAAGCCGGAGAGTTTGACGGAGATCTCCCCGGTTTTGGTGGTGAAAAGTGTTCCGTCAACCCCCACGAAATCGCCGAGGTCCAAGTGGGTGAAGATGTCGAACAGTTCGTCGCCGAGCACGTTTTTCTGGGCGTAAACCTGGATGCGTCCGCTCTGGTCGCGCACGTCGATGAACATGCTCTTGCCCATGTCGCGGTGGGCGGTGATGCGGCCGGCCACGGCGACTGGACGGCCTTCGAGGTAATGCTGGCGGGCGGCGGCGCAGGTTTCGCCGGGGCTGAATTTGTTTTTGAAGGGGAAAATCCCCTTGGCCTCGAGCGATTTGAGCTTGGCCTTGCGCTGTTCGATCAATGCATCCAACGGTTGTTGCGTCTGTTCCATAGTTTGGAGCCCCAGATGAAACACGGATTGTGCGGGAAAGTCCAAGGTTTTGATTCCTGAGGCGGGTCTATGGCCGGGGGGAGCTGCGTGTTGGATCCCCCGCCGTTTCTGAGTTCGTGACCTCAAAGCCGGGAATCAATACGCTACAAGGCTGAGGGGGCGGGCATGGTGGAGGGAGCCC
>CAIQOK010000012.1 GCA_903873415.1 uncultured Verrucomicrobiota bacterium
CTGCCACCGTTTGCTCCGCCGCTTTTCTGATCACCTGACCGGTCTGATCGACCGCCCTGACCGCCGCTTTTTCAGCCGCTTCAGCTGCCGCCTTGGCCTGATCAACAGGCTTCGATCGGTCTGAATTATTTCCGCAACCACAGGCCAGCACACCGCTCAAGCCTGCAGCGCAGAAACTCAATTGCCATCTTGTCCAATTCATAAAAAGCCGGTCCACCACGGATACATTCATCCTGCCATGTACACCCGCCCGGAGCATAATTTCAAAGCGCCATTCCGATCGCCCATTCAATCAAGCCGTGGGTTATAGGCGCGGCGCGGCGGGCTGGATCGGCGCGGCAAAGGGCAGAGCTCCCTTCACCCTCAAACGCCGTTTGAACACCGTGTCCCCGCAGGTGCAGTAAAGCAGGTCAAAACCCGCACCACCGAAACTCAGATTGGCCACGCGCCCGTTAGGTGTGGGCAAAATGCAATTCACCCGCCCCGCCTGATCGCATATCTGCACCCCAAGCCTCGTCGCCACATAGACCCGCCCGTCACGGTCACATCTCATCCCATCCGCACCACTGTCGTCAGCCGTGTCCGGCGAGTGCAAATGAAAATAGCGCTGCTTGTTGGTAAGTGATCCGTCCGGCAAGATCTGGTAGCTGTAGATCCAGTGCGAACGCATGTCATCCACATAGAGCAGAGATTGATCCGGCGAAAGGGTGATGCCATTGGGCAATTTGAGGCCCGTGTCCACGACGCGCTTGACGCCGGAGGGCGGGATCAACCAGACCTTGCCAGGCTTGGTCCCACCATCCACGGGCTCCGTGACATAGACCGAGCCATCGTGCCGCACCACAAGGTCATTGCCCTGAATCCCCCCGGCCAAGACCCTGTCTGTTTTCGACGCCAGATCGCATACCAGAACATGGTTGCTCGCCGTTCCGGTCAGGTAAAGTTTCCCGTCCGGGCCGAATGCCGCGCCGCTAGCCCGGTGCGAACCCGGAAAAAGAACGTCGACTTGACCGTCCACGATCTTAAAAAGCCGGCTGGATGGGATGTCGCTGAAACAAACATCTCCGCGTGCGTTTACGGCGGGGGCGTCGGTAAATTGATGTCCTTGCGAAGCCACCTGCCACTCCTCGCCGGGAATCAGAATTTCGCGCAAGAACTGGTTCCGGCTGGAACCCTTCCTGACCGGGGCAGGCCAGCCCTTCCAGAGAAATCGCATCGCCTCCGGGAAAACCGCCGCCGCCTGTTTGGTGCTGTGCCCGTTGTCACCCCAGACATGGGCGTGTTCATACCCTGCAAAGCTCAAGGCGCGCTCCATTTCTTGATTGGCCATCCACCAGTCGCCGCCGTAGATGTTAAGATCCTCCATGCCATCCTGCTGATAAACCCGGATGGCCTTGGGCTCGAATTGGCGGATCAGGGTGGGATACTCGTTGGCGCCGCGAAGACCGACAAATGTGCCAATGCTACTGAAGACTCGGCTGAACGCATCAGGCCGCTCCCATGCCGCGGTAAAGGCGCAGACGGCACCGCTCGAGGCTCCTCCGATACAGCGGTCGTTGCCGCTGG
Source organism: uncultured Verrucomicrobiota bacterium (assembly GCA_903873415.1). GTDB lineage: Bacteria > Verrucomicrobiota > Verrucomicrobiia > Limisphaerales > CAIQOK01 > CAIQOK01. The sequence continues at coordinate 1,567 of CAIQOK010000012.1, forward strand.
CTGAGATCCGGATCTTCCGGCCATCCGCAGTCGTCAGCTTTTCAACGGCGGGAAACACCTCCTCCAGCAGAAACCTGGCGTAATCGGGCCCTAGTCCGTCGTATTCAAAACTCCGATTAAACCGATCAAGCGCGTTGGTCTGTGCCGCCTTTGTCACGCCGGGCCGGATGAACACACCAATGAGAACGGGAATGTCCTTCGCGTCGATAAGATTATCGAACACCACCGGGGCGTTGAAACCCAGACCGTCTTGGCCCACATAAACGCAAGCCGGGATAGAGGGCATGTATTGGCGCGGCACGTAAACCAACACCTCGCGGGCCGAGCCTGGAAAAATCCTTGAGTGCTCCAAGGTGAACTTCAGCAACTCCCCCGTCGGCACCCCCGCCCTCGCCCGGGAATCTGCCGTCAGCGGATAGTCCGTCTCCGCCTTTGCGGGACCCAACAACACCGAGAGAAACAACAGTCCGGAAAAAAACCATTTGGGCATAGTTGGATTACAGCGATCTCCGACAGAAACCTCTCAGCCAAACAGCACGGCTCGGGTCAGTGCCCGGTTAAAGGACAAAACAGTGGGGCGTCAGGACCGCACTTTGCGCTGGCGGAATTTATCCAATCCCACGGCAGCTACGATGACGATGCCGATGATGATTTCCTGCATGTAATTTGGCCAGCCACTTTGGCTGGAACCATTCCGCAGGACCGCCATGATCAGAGCACCGATCAAAGAGCCGGCGATGCTCCCGCTGCCACCGTTCAGGCTGGCCCCGCCGATGACAACGGCCGCAATCACATCCAGTTCCAGACCGGCGGCCACCGACGGATCCCCCTGGGTCAACCGCGACAACTGCAGCAATCCACCAATGCCGAAGAGAACCCCGGCCAACGCGTAGGTCAGGGCCTTGTGCTTGCGAGTGCGGATTCCGGAATAGCCTGCGGCGACCTCATTGGCGCCGATGGCAAAAAGATAACGGCCAAAAATGCTGCGATTCATCACCACGGCGATCACCACGGCCAGCCCCAAAGCCAGCCACACCCCCAGAGGCAGGGGCAGCAACTTGTCCGGCGACTCCAACGCCATGATCCGGTTCAGCGGGGAATCGGGATAGTTGACGGTTTGGTTGCCTGAGAGCCACTTGGCCACGCCGCGCGCCACCCCCATCATTCCAAGAGTCACGATGAAGGGCATCATGCGGAAACCGGCGATAACAGCGCCGTTGAGCATGCCGACCAAACCGCCGGATAAAAGCGTGAGGGTAACCACCCAAATCGGCGCCACACCTTTGGCAATTAAAGTCGCCCCAACCACACTGGCCAGCGCCACCGAAGAGCCCAAACTCAAATCAATCCCCCCTCCCACAATGACCATCGTCATTCCCAGCGAGCAGACGGCCACGATGACAGTCTGGGTGAGGATGATTTTGAAATTGGCCCCGGTCAGGAAGTAGGGTCGAACCTCGCCATTGGCGCAAAACACCCCCAGCACAAAGAGCAGGCCCAGATAAGGTCCGAACACATTGAGCGCCCGGGAGAGTTGGAATTTGCCTTCCTTTTGCACGCGAAAATCAGTTGAGGAATTGGGCCAGCGGCGGGTTCAAAAGCTCTTGAATTTCCTGCTGCCCGAAATTTTCCGACGTCACAAGCGTGACTCCGGTATCCACCCGCTTTTCCACCGGTTCCCCCCGTAAATCCTTCACCACCGTCAGCACCCCCAGATACCCCATCCGCACCGGGTTTTGCACAATCAATCCCTGCACATCGCCCTTCTTCAGATCCAGAACTGACTGGGTACCGGCGTCAAACCCCACCACCTTGATCTTGCCGGCGGCCTTGCCGATGTCCCGCAGAGCCTTGGTCAGCCCGACCGTGGTGGACTCGTTGGGGCAGAAAATCCCGTCGGCCGAACGCCCGTAACGATTGAGCAGATTTTGCGAGGCCTGATAGGCAGTATCGCGCGTCGCCCCGGCATACTGGTCGGCGGAAAGAATTTTGATGCCGGGATGCTTTTTAATGGCATCCAGAAAACCCGTCTCGCGCGCTTCGGTGCTGGCCGACCCCACGGCGTAACGCAGCAAAACCACGTTCCCCTTGTCCCCCAGCAATTTTGCCAGATGCTCCCCGCCCATCACACCCCCTTGATAATTGTCGGTCGCCACGAAACTCGCGTATTTGTCCGTCTTCAAATCCGAGTCGACCACCACGACGGAGATTTTCGACTTGGTGGCGTTGACGACCGGTGCCACTAGCGCCTGGGAATCCAGCGGCGCCAGCACAATGCCGTTGACGTGGCGGGTCATGAAATTCTCGACCACCTGAATCTGCTGATCCCGATCATCCTCCCGCAGCGGTCCTTTCCAAATCAGCTCCACCTTCACGCCCTTGGCGGCCAGCTCGCGCTGGGCCTTGACCGCACCAGCATGAATGGATTTCCAGAACTCGTGGGTCGTCCCTTTCGGGATCACAGCGATGGTGTAAGGCTTGTCCTGCGCCAGTCCGCTGACACAGGTCAGCAGTGAAACGGTGATGCAAGCCAGCAGGCGAAATGCGTTGTTCATCCTCCGATTCTGACGGAATCCGGCAAGAAGATCAACAGTCGAGAGCGACCCGTGGAATCCCCCCTACTTGCTCCGCCGTCCAGCCACCAACTCCCGCGCGAGTTCCCGCGCGCCATACACCCGGTTCAATGCCTCCAGAATCCCCGCCGAATGAACCGCAAGAGCGCGCCCCTGGCGGTCGGTGAACCCGTAATTCCAAGCAAGACTTTGCAGGTTACCGTCGAAAATGATCCCGACAAAATCACCAGCCCGGTTCACCACAGGACTGCCGGAATTGCCTCCGATGATATCGCAGGTGCTCACGAAATTAAACGGCACCTCCCAATCTGGACGCGATCCGCGTTTCTGCCAGGTCGGGGGAAGATCGAATGGCGGCCGGTTTTTCATCTGGCCTGCCCGCTCGTAGAGGCCGGCAAAGGTGGTGAATGAAGGCAGCGTGCGGCCGTTCTCCTCATACCCCTTCACCGTGCCAAAGGCCAAACGAAGTGTGAATGTGGCATCCGGATAGCCCGTGGTGCCAAGCAGCTGATTGCGGGCACGGGCAATCTCAGCTTGGGCCTGCTGCATGACTTCGCTTTGGGCTTCCGCCACTTTCCGCAACGCCCGCGCTTCAGAATCCACAGTCCGGGCCAGCTCAATCATCGGATCCTCTGCGGCCTGAACCGCCCCTGCCCCGCCGCTGTAAAGCTGCTTGCGGAAAGCCACCATGCGGATCCGGGTTCCTTCAACCAATTGGAGCGCTCGATCGTGGGGGGACTTGCCGGCCAAAACCCGTTCGACAAGCGGATCACTGGCTCCCAGCTGCCCGGCCAGAAAGGTCAGCGAGTCGGTCAGGGTCAACGTTTCCAGATCGTTGTAAAAAGGCTTTTCCGAGAAGAGCCCCAGCTCCAAGGACTGTCGGCCCGAATCGGAAAATTCCCGGAGCCGCTCTCCGTTGGGCTTCGTCCGCTCGTCACCGGCGCGGAGCAATGACCGCGCAATGCCAAAGCCCGGGCTGTTGAAGGCCATCCCACTCTCCAGCAATGTGTAACGTGCGGCCTGCCCGCCCAGAACACGCACAGCCTCGGAGATCCGATCAAAGGCCCCCGGCACGCCGGCGTAGCCCGCCTTGCCAGCGAGTTGAGCCTTGAACTCAGCCTCAGCCCGGCTCTTGCCGGCCATGAAATTCCGGTCCAGCAGGGCCGCAAGATCGCCATCGGCAGCCTTGCGTGAGTTTTGC
>CAIQOK010000013.1 GCA_903873415.1 uncultured Verrucomicrobiota bacterium
ATCCTGCGTCTCGTCTCCGCCTTGCTGGCAGAGATCAGCGAGGAGTGGGAATCCGGCAAAGTTTACCTCAGCATGAAAACCCAAGCCCAGCACTCAGTTTAAATGCTCAACCAATTTACAGAAAAATTCTTGCGCGGTCGAAAAATTCCTTCGACCAGGGGTTCTTTTCATCTTCTCTTAAGGTGGGTTGATGGAAAATGGCGGCATCAAAGACAGGCCCGAAAACGGTTTCCGAACATGAAAAACCATATTTTCTTATTCCCGCTGGCCGCAGCCATCGTGACGGGATCCCACTCCGTCCAGGCCCAATCAACCGCCGCGAAAGGCGGCGGAGCTCCAGCCTGGTTTACCGAAACACGCGGACCCCGGACCGTCAGCGGCATTCCGGAAGACACCGCTGTTTACCCCGGTCAGAATACGATGCGCATGGCGGCCCCCTTCGAGCATTTCAAACCAAAGGTCCGTTACCACTGGGATGGCACATGGTTCTACGAGGAGTCCGATGGCATGCCTGACACGACAGTCATGCCAAACATCATGGTGGGAATCACCTCTTGGCAGCAGCAGGTGCCCCTGCCGCAATCCTACTTCGGAAACAACGCGTGGCGGATCCCTCTCATCCCGATCCCCTCCAAAAACCCGCTCTCCATCCACAACCGCTTTCTGCGAGGAGCCATCGCCATCGCCGCAAACGGGATACCTATTTTCAACCCTCAGAACAATCGCGGCGAAATCTCCAAGGAAATCGGCGAACTGGACCAATGGGGTGGCCACTGCGGTCGTGCGGACGACTACCACTACCACGCCGCCCCGCTGCACTTACAAAAGATTCTGGGAATATCCCTGCCCATTGCCTACGCGCTGGACGGCTACCCCATCTACGGACTGACCGAACCCGATGGATCCGCGCCTGCAGTGCTGGATTCATTCAACGGCCATGAGAGCTCAACCCTAGGCTACCATTACCATGCCTCAAACAGCTATCCCTATATCAATGGCGGTTTCCACGGAGAGGTGGTTGAGCGGGATGGCCAAGTGGATCCGCAACCCCGGGCGCAGCCGGTGCGCGAAGCACTGCGGGCATGGCCCGGAGCAAAAATCACCGGCTTTACCGTCCAAGGCTCAAACCATTTCAGCCTCAAATTCGTTGCGACTGGACAAACCCATTTCGTCAATTACGCGGTCCAAGACAACGGCGTGGTGAAATTTGATTTTATCGACGGTAATGGCGCAGTTCGCTCCGAGAGCTATTCCGCACGGACCCGCAACCCGCCCGGCGGAAACCGAAGACCTTCGCAAGGTCCATCCGGGCCGCAGCCAGCTCCGCAAAGACCGGAATCGGGCCGCAGTCGGGCGGGTCAAAGGCCCGCAGAGGAAGCTGCGCAAGATGCGGTGGCTCCGATGGACTATCCCGCACGGCACAGCGGACAGTTCGTCCTGACCAGCGCCTCCGTGACCAACGGCGGCGCACTGCCTGCAGAGTTCAGTGGGGACGGCAAAGGTTCCACACTGCCTCTGACCTGGAACGGGGCGCCCGCCGGCACCAAAAGTTATGCCCTGATCATGGACCATCTTGCCCCCGGGAATGTGATGAAATGCTATTGGACGCTGTGGGACATCCCACCGGAGACAAGGCAACTGCCCAAAAACGCTCAGGGCATTGGAAAGACGGGATCTAGTTTCAAAGGAAAACAGGGTTATGAACCGCCTCACTCCCAAGGACCTGGACCCAAGATTTACACGCTCAGGCTCTACGCCCTGTCAGCAGCTCCGACACTCATGCCCCCGGCGCGCGAGGTGACCCGCGAAATCCTGCTCCATACCATCAAGGATATGATCTTGGACACTGCGGAATTGAAGGTTGTCTACACCCGGCCTGGCTCAGGGGAATCCCCAGACGCCCCCACAGGCCAGGGCGGCGCGAGAAAAGGAGAATCCAGACCGTGAAAAAAAACCTCCTCTGCCTGCTGATGCTGGCGCAATTGGCGCAAGGATCTGCCGCCGACTCAACCCCGCCTCCAAACTTTGTTGTCATCCTCGGCGAAGGAGCAGGTTGGACCAGCACCTCCATTCAAATGGACGATCGGAATCCGGAATCAAAAGGCCGGGGCATCCGCACGCCCAATCTGGAGCGCCTGGCGGCAGAGGGCATGCGTTTCTCGGATGCCTACGCCGCATCGCCTCGCTGCACACCCTCGCGGGCAGCCCTGTTTACGGGACGAAGCCCGGCTGCCCTGCACATGACCTTTATCGGCGACGGCAGGAGGCATGATGACCAAGCCGTATCGACCAAGCTCATACCGCCCCGGGCGCTGTTGGAGTTGCCTGAGGAATCGATCACCCTCGCCGGCTTGCTCAAGCCACGCGGCTATGCCACCGCACACTTTGGAAAATGGCATGTCGGCCAGGTCAGCCCCGCCCGGCACGGATTTGACGAAAGCGATGGACCGACCGGAAACGGCGGCCCCGACAACGTGGCCAACCCAAATCCGAAACAGGCCCTGGCCATGACCGCGCATGGTATCTCTTTCATGGAACGCCAAGTCAAATCCAGCCGTCCTTTCTACCTCCAAATGTCCCACTACCCCAGTCAGGACGAGAAAAGGGGAGGAGGCAAACGCAGAACCCCGAAAGATAGCCGGGAGGAAATGAACACCGTGGACAAGACGGTCGGTGGAGTGCTGGATGCGATTCAACTGCTTGGCCTTGAAAGAACCACTTATGTGCTCTACACCACGGACCACGGCACACCCGGCCACAACTTCCCCCTGACCGGCGGCAAGGGCACCGTCTGGGAAGGAGGCTTACGTGTGCCGTTTATTATTCAGGGACCGGGCATCAAGGCCGGAGCATGTTCCCATGTCCGGGCCAGCTCGCTGGATCTCCTGCCCACTTTCGCGGAACTGGCCGGCATCACGCAGAACCTGCCGGCAGGACTGGAAGGAGGAAGTCTCGCCTCAGTGCTTCACGACGAAGGTGTCGGCACCGTGCAACGTTCCCGCCAGCCCTTTGTGGTCCACTTCCCCCACTACGACAAGGACGCCGAAGGCCCGGCCTCCGCCATCCTGCTGGGAGATTACAAGCTGATCCGCACTTATGAGACCGGATCGGTGCGGCTCTATGACCTGACCCGGGACCCGAAGGAACACCACGATCTGGCCGGTCAATTGCAGGACACGGTTGAAGAGATGAACGGGCAGCTCAGCGCCTACTTATCGGCCGTGAATGCGCAGATGCCAAAACCCAATCCGGCTTACAATCCTGGAAACCAGCCGTCAGACCAAGGCAGAAGAAGCGGAAGGAATCGCGATGATTAAACGATATGTGCTCCTGTGGCTTGCCGCCGGCTTCGCGCTGCAAGCGGCCGAGGAGGCGGCGCGTCACCCGCGTGGCAACCGCCAACCAATTCAAACATCCCGCTGCAATGAGGTTCCAGCCCGTCTTTTTGACGTCATCCTTAGCAGGCCTGCCTCCCGGTCAATCAGTGTCAGCGTGCTGTGTTATAGCAACAGCCAAGGATTCATCGCCTATGGAAAAAACGCCCTAAATCTCGAGCACCGCACCCCCGGACAGGAGTTCAGGCCGGGGGAACCGGCGGCGATACTGCTTGGCGGCCTGGAACCCGACATGCGGTATTTTTATCGGCTGCACCTGCAGCAAACCACCAACGCCATTCAAAGCTTTCACACCGCCCGCCCGCAGAATGCCCCGTTTAGCTTCACAATCACCGCCGACTCGCATCTCGACGAGCACACCAACCCGCTGACTTACCAGCAGACTCTGGCAAACGCACGCGCCAACAAGCCGGATTTCCACATCGATCTGGGCGACACCTTCATGACCGAAAAACACCCGGACCGCGAGGCGGCGGCCAAGCAGTATCTGGCCCAGCGTTATTACTTCGGTCAGCTCTGCGACTCCACGCCGCTGTTTCTGGTGCTGGGGAATCATGATGGAGAAAGCCCTCAGGGCCGGGGCGGGGCGGCGGACGACCTGTCAGAGTGGTCCAACCAAATGCGCAAACGCTATTACCCAAACCCCGTCCCCGACGGTTTCTATTCCGGAAATGAGGCGCGCCATCCCAAAGCAGGCTTGCTCGAGGATTACTACGCTTGGCAGTGGGGTGATGCGCTTTTTGTCGTGTTGGATCCCTTCTGGTTCACCCAAAAAGAGCGGGACGGACGCGACCACTGGAAACGAACGCTCGGAGCCGGACAGTATGCCTGGCTCAAACACACTCTGGAAACGAGCCGGTCCCAATTCAAATGCGTTTTCATCCATCATCTGGTTGGGGGCGCTGACAACCAATGCCGCGGCGGCGCTGAAGCCGCATCCTTCTACGAGTGGGGCGGACGGAACCTGGACGGGAGCGATGGCTTCCAAGAGCACCGCCCCGGTTGGCTGGCACCTGTTCACCAACTCCTCCTTCAAAACAAAGTCACCATCGTTTTCCACGGGCACGATCATTTCTACGCCAAACAGGATCTGGACGGAATCGTATACCAGGAGGTGCCCCAACCAGGTTATCCCGGCAACGGAAAATCCCCGCGCTCCGCTGCGGAATATGGATATAAGACCGGCGTGTTACTCGGCAGCTCCGGACACCTGCGGGTCACTATTTCCGCCAAAGATATGAAAGTCGATTATATCCGATCCAATCAGTCGACCGCCCATTCTTACAGCATCAAACCTACCCGCCCTTGAAAAAGTCCGGAACCGCAGGGCAACCAACTTTATAAACCACGCAACCGCAAACAACACCCCATGTATCGCCATCCCCTTCTGAAAAAAAATCCCGCCTCCATCCTTGCCATCAGCACGGCCTGGCTTGTGTTTCTGCAATTGTGTCCGCAGGCCTCAGCTCACCCCGGTCATGAATCCGGCGCGGGGGCCGCCACTGCGCCGCCCTTTTTCCTCGCCCAAGCCGGGGGTCCAGCCAGCCGCACAGAATCAATTCCGGCCGGGGACAAGTTCAGGAATTCCGTCACCATTACAACTGAAGGTGACTACCGGATTATCAAAGCCAATGGTTGGCCCGACCATGCACCGGGCGCTTTTCCACGACGCGGCAATCCCAACACCCCACGCCCCCAGCACTACACCTTCCGCATCCCGCTTCACCCCCAACCCGTGGCCACGCCGGCGCGGCGCGGCGGATGGTGGTGGGGCGTGGCTGTCAACGGAGTGCCTTTTGAGCCGGGCACCGCCGAGACCTGGAACAACAACCCCCAGTCGGGCTGGCGCTATGAAGCGGCCACCGGATTCCTCAATCTGGGCTTGGATGAGCACAACGCCCACGTTCAACCCAACGGTTCCTACCATTACCACGCACTACCCACCGGGCTGGTGACTCGACTGGGCGGAGACGACAAGAAAATGCTGCTCATCGGCTGGGCGGCCGATGGTTTCCCTATCTATACCAGCCGCGCATTCAGTGACGCAACAAACAGCCTTAGCCCGCTGCGAAAAATGCAATCAAGTTACCGGCTCAGACAGGGAAAGCGCCCGGCGCAGGAAAACGGCCCCGGAGGCAACTATGACGGCCGCTTCACCCAGGACTTTGAATATGTGAAAGCTATTGGTGACCTCGACGAATGTAACGGGCGTTTTGGAGTGACCGCCGAATTCCCCGGAGGAACTTATTACTACTGCATCACGGCGGAGTTTCCCTTTGTGCCACGCCTATGGCATGGAACACCAGATTCAAGTTTTAGCAAGGGCGACCGCCCTCCCGGCGGCAGACCTGGCGGACAGGGAGGCAGACCGCCCTTTGGAGGACCGCCTCGCGGCATTCTCGATGGTCCCCCATGAAACCACCCCATAGCTCTCGCGGCGACCAATGAGCAGCAACCGCCCTTGAGTAAATCCAAGCCAACAAACCGCGACGCGATGAAGCCATAACGCAAACCGCGCCCGAGTAATTTGGCGGCTTACAACCAAGCCAAAATCAACAACCGGACACCTTGTTATTGGCCTTTTTTCTGATGGCGCAACCTCTCTCGCCAATGCCCTGTGGCCGCCCACGCAAGAAGGCGCTCCCGGGGGTGCAAAGTGCTAAGCGCGAATGGTAAAGCAATTGAACCACGAACCACGCGAAAATAAAAGGGTTTTGAGAGAGGCGCTGTTCCTCCGTTGTACGAACCAATTCGGGTGAGGACC
>CAIQOK010000014.1 GCA_903873415.1 uncultured Verrucomicrobiota bacterium
CGTTGAGTTGATTCATCGCGCATCAATGCGGCTTTCGCCGCCGACTGCGCAATCCCACTCTCAAAGTGGCCGGTTTTCATCTGCCCATCCCTGGCTGGTTTTGACCGCCCGCTGACATTCTCAAGGCAATCAGCATGGAGAGCGGTATTGACGTGCTGCTGTGTCTGCTCGGTTCAGTTCTGGCGTTTGGTGCTGTTTACCATATTTGTTTCGGCATGCATTTTGTTGCCTTCATGTAGGCGAGGAGTGGATGTGGGAAAGAGGGTATGTGAGGGGAAATGGTCGGAGCGACAGGATTCGAACCTGCGACTTCGTGGACCCAAACCACGCGCTCTAGCCAGGCTGAGCTACGCTCCGACGAAATGACAGTGAATCTTCGCAGGAATCTTGCGTAGTGCAACGCCTTTTTTGCTCCGTGCCACTTCGTTTTTCGTTTTACGGCGGCGCGGCTGCGAAGTTTCTTGACGGCATTGAAGGGCTTCGTTAAGGGAAAGGTCTTGAACCTGATTCATCAGAGCTTGGCTTCGCCCCGGACCGGGAGCCGTGGGACGCTTGCGCTGCCTCTGGTCGACGATATCTCAGGTCAAAGGCGCGCTTTCACCTTGGTTGAACTGCTGGTGGTCATTGCGATCATTGCCATTCTTGCGGCGATGCTGCTCCCCGCGCTGGGCAAGGCCAAAGCCAAGGCGTTTCAGTCCCAGTGCGTAAGCAATCTCCGCCAGATGGGCTTGGGCATGATTCTTTACACGGTGGATTACAAGGACACCATGCCCGGCTACGCGTCGGCTGGGAACGGATGGCATGTGGAGGACTGGATCTATTTTCGGAATGACCCGCAGCATCCCGTATCGCAGAGTCCGGTCGTGTTGTTGCTGGGATTGACTGATCCGACGCCGCTGTTCCGGTGTCCGATGGACCGTTCTGTGGGCGGACGTACCCAAGACTATGTGTACAGCTACACGCTGAACACTTGGGTTGCCTCGGAGTGCAGCCCGTCCTTTAAGCCGTTCAAGCTGGCCACGGTCCGGAATCCGACCCGGATCATCATGGTCGATGAGGAGGCGACCGGGCCGAGTGATTTTCCGCCCAACCGCTCCAAGATGGCTGATGACGGCCGCTGGATTCCCGAGATCGGCCCCGGCGATTATCAAATTTATACGGGAAGCAACCTGCTATCCATGCGGCACAACCGACGGGGGAATGTGAACTTTGCCGACGGTCACGCCGGGGCGGTCCCCTTTGAATACAGCACCAATGCGCTGAATCTGCTGCCGTGGTTGTAGTCTGTAAGCCAGCGGCGGCGTTGTGTTGCGTTCTCAAAGGTTCAACTGCGCCGTGGTAAAGAGTCAAACCCGCTTGACGTAACGCTTCGCCGCCTTAAAGTCAGTCCCATGCATCGTCAGCAACCGATCCTTCTCCTGCGATTCCCCGCAGGAAACTGCTTTTTTTCCCGGGGTTGCGTTGGAGTAAGGGGTGCCGTTTCCGTGTTGTTTCTTATCTTTGCCGGTTGCTTGCATCTGGGGGCCGCCGCGGTTGATTTCAACCGCGAAGTCCGCCCGGTTCTCAGCCGCACCTGTTTCCAGTGCCACGGAGCTGATGAATCGAGCCGCAAAGCCAAACTGCGACTGGATCTGAGCGAGGAGGCTTTCCGTGAACACAAGGGCACAACGCCCATCGTTCCGGGAAAGCCGGACCAGAGTGAAGCTTGGCGCCGGATTCTTTCCAAGGATCCCGAGGAGATGATGCCTCCGCCCGGATCGAAGCTTTCGTTAACCAAGGCGGAGATTGCATCCCTTGGCAAATGGATTCGGCAGGGCGCTTCGTATGACCGGCACTGGGCTTTTGAACCCCTGCGCTTGCCTGGAATTTCCAAACCACCCCGCGGCGCTGTGATCAGGAATCCCATTGACTACTTTGTCACGGCCAAGCTTGGTCAGCACGGGCTCAGTCAGAATCCGGAGGTCAGCCGCCATACCCTGATCAGGCGGGTGTTCTTGGATCTGACCGGCCTGCCTCCAAGCCGCGCTGAAGTGGCGGATTTTGTGGCGGACAAGTCACCTTTTGCCTATGAGCATCTGGTGGATCATTTGCTGGCCTCGCCGCATTATGGTGAAAAGTGGGCTCGGCTCTGGCTTGACGTGGCCCGATACGCAGACTCTTCGGGATACGGCAGCGACCAATTGCGCCTGAACATGTGGCCGTATCGGGATTGGGTAATTGACGCTTTCAACGCCAACATGCCTTACGATCAGTTCACCATTGAGCAACTGGCTGGTGATCTTCTTCCCGGAGCCACCATCGGGCAGCGTCTGGCTACGGCCTTTCATCGCAACACCATGACCAACACCGAAGGAGGCACGGATCCCGAGGAATATCGGGTCGCCGCGGTCAAGGATCGGGTCAATACCACTATGCAGGCCTGGATGGGACTGACCGCCGGTTGCGCCCAGTGCCACACCCACAAGTTCGATCCCATCACCCAACGGGAATATTATCAGCTCTTTGCCATCTTCAACCAGACCGAGGATTTCAATCGCAGCGACGAAACTCCGCTGCTGCCTGTCCCGAGCCTTGCGGATGTTCGCAAGGAGAGGCTCCAAAAGGAAGTCGCCGCCCTGATTGCCAAGCGCCAGTTGAACACACCTGAATTTGAGAAGGAGCTCTCGGACTGGTCGATGCGCGCCGCCCGCAGCGTGTCTTGGCAGAGTCTGCAGTTTCTGAGTGGCAGTTCGCGCAAAGGGCCCATGGGGGTGGATGCCGATGGCGTGGTTCATGCCAGAACCAACCTGAGCTCCTCGGACAAGTTGACCGTGCAGTTCAAAACGCCATTGCGCGGGATCACCGCTTTAAGGATCGAGAGCCTGCCTGCCAAGGGTTGGAAAGGCCGCGCCAAAATCAGCGGTTTTGAGGTTTCCACAAGCCGTGTGGAGGATCATCCCGTCCCCTCGCGTTTCATCCGGGTGGTGGGAACTGCCGGCCAGTTCATTAGTCTCGCCGAGGTCCAAGTCTTCAGTGGATCGACCAACTTGGCCCGGCAGGGCAGGGCATCTCAATCGTCTACCGGGTTCGGCGGTGAAGCCGCCCGTGCGATCGACGGCAATACGTCTGGAGACTACGAGAACAATTCAGTCACTCACACTGCAGAAGGTGACGCCAAGCCTTTTTGGGAGGTGGACCTCGGGTTGGAACAGCCAATTGACAAGGTTGTCCTCTGGAACCGCACTGGCGGTGTTGAACAGCGTTTGGTGGGAGCCACTCTGGAAGTTCTCGATGCCGCGCGAAAAACAGTTTTCTCCCGTAAAATAACTGAAAGCCCACGCCCCAGCGAGGAGCTGGTTCTCTCTGGACCTTCCCGTGTGGAATTGAAAACCGCAACGTCGGACGAGCTGCTGACCACGCACGGGCCGGAAAACGCCATCGATGCCAACAAGTCCACCCTATGGGAAGTGGCGCTGGACGCGCCGCATGCCGCAGTCTTCGAACCCGTGCAACCGCTGACTGGCGGAGAGGAGAGCATAATTTCGATCACCTTAGCCCAGTCCGATGCCGAAATGCATCCTCTGTCCCGCTTTCGTGTGACTGCCACTGCGGAGTTGGGGTTGCCGGGTGAGCTGCCTGAGCCGATTCGTGCGACGCTGGCTCTTCCAGCAGGAGGTCGAACCGAGGCGCAGAGCGTCCAGCTCGCCGATTTTTTCCGGACCCGATCAAAGGCCTACGATCTGGCCAATCAGGAAATCAAACGCAAGGAGGTCGAGCTGGCTGGAATCCGCCCGTTTGAAGTTCCCGTGATGGTGGAGCGGACCAACGAATTTCGGGTTGCTCATATTCTATCCAAGGGGAACTATCTTTCTCCGGCAGCAGAGGTGCGTCCCGCCTTGTTGGCGTCCTTTCATCCGGGGCCGACCAACGAGGTGAACCGGCTCGCGCTGGCCCGATGGCTGGTGGCGCCGGAAAATCCTCTGACCTCGCGTGTGGCGGTCAATCGGTTCTGGGCTCAGCTCTTCGGGTTGGGAATCGTTGAGACCGAGGAGGATTTTGGAACCCAGGGGGCTCAGCCGTTCAATCAGCCGCTGTTGGATTGGCTGGCGGTTACGTTTAAAACCCCCAAGGCCGAAGGGGGATTGGCCTGGGACATGAAGGCCCTGATTAAATTGATGGTTTGTTCCCAGACCTATCGTCAATCGTCTCTTCCCAGTGCGTCCGCGGCATCCAGGGATCCCCGCAACCAGTTCCTTTCGCATTATCCCCGCCGTCGGCTGGAGGCCGAAGCGGTGCGGGACCAGGCTTTGGCGTTGGCCGGATTGCTGAGTCCTCGCCTGCACGGTGCGTCAGCCTATCCGCCCCAGCCCGATGGACTCTGGGTGATTGCCTTTCGAGGTGCTGAAAATTATCCCACCAGTAAGGGGGAGGACCGATGGCGGCGGAGTCTTTATACTGTCTGGCGGCGGAACTCTCCCAACCCCACCATGACGGCTTTTGATGCTCCGAGTCGCGAGGTTTGCACCATGCGCCGATTGCCCACCAACACTCCGCTGCAAGCGTTTGTTACTTTGAATGACCCGGTCTTTGTGGAGGCTGCACAGGCCTTCGCACGCCGTATTTTAAATGAAGCCACCGGCGGCAATCGGGATAAGATCCGTTGGGCGCTGGAGACGACCTTGTCCCGCCCGGCCACAAAAACACAGATCGATGCGCTGTCAGCCTTGCTGGAAAAGAGTCGGGCGGAATTGGGTTCGCACCCGGAGCGCGCCAGGCAACTCGCTTCGGGCGTCGAACTTCCGCTGCCTCCCGGAAAAGACCCGGTGGAATTTGCAGCATGGACGGCGCTGGCCAATGTGCTGCTCAACCTTGATGCGCTGCTTGTGAAGTCGTAAAATACTCCAAGCGATCATGAATCCTGAATTTCTTTCCCCCCACCTGCGGCAGTTGCACACCGTGACCCGCCGCCAGTTTTTGCACAATGCAGGGCGGTTCAGCTTGGGGGCAATCGCTCTGCAGTCCCTGCTCGGCAAAGCATCCGCCAGAAGCCTGATGGGGTCCCGTCCCAACCCATTAGCCCCGAAGAGTCCACCCAACCCCGCCAAGGCCAAGGCTGTGATTTATCTTTCCATGAGCGGGGCTCCGCCCACTCTGGACATGTTTGACTGGAAGCCGGAATTGGCCCGGTTGAACATGCAGGATTGTCCGGCCAGCTTCACGGCAGGAGAAAAGTTTGCATTCATCAAGGGGACGCCCAAACTCCTGGGCTCGCCGCATAAATTCGCCCAATACGGCCGTGCGGGGCACTGGGTCAGCGACATGCTGCCCGAGACGGCGAAAATCGTCGATGACCTGTGCTTCGTGCATTCCATGAGCACGGATCAGTTCAACCATGCCCCGGCGGAATTGATGATTTATACCGGCCAAATGCGCAGCGGCGGCGCCTCCATCGGATCCTGGGCCACTTACGGGTTAGGCTCGGAAAACCAGGATCTGCCGGGGTTTGTCGCATTGTTGAGCGGCGGCAGCGATCCCACTGGAGGCAAGGCCTGCTGGGGCAGTGGATTCCTCCCGGGCGCCTATCAGGGAGTCCAGTGTCGCACTGTGGGCGACCCCATCCTTTATACCGGGAACCCCGCTGGAATGAGCCGGGAAATGCGCCGGGACACTCTCGACGCCCTGCGTAAGATCAATGAGGAGGAGTCCAGCCTGTTCGGGGATCCGGAGACCGTGACGCGTATCAACCAGTATGAGCTGGCCTATCGTATGCAGGCCAGCGTGCCGGAGGCATTTGATATCAAGCGGGAGCCCAAGAAAATCCTCGAGCTCTATGGTGCTGAACCCGGCAAGGGCTCGTTTGCCAACAACTGTATACTGGCACGGCGCCTCGTTGAGAAAGGCGTCCGCTTCGTGCAGCTCTTCGATTGGGGCTGGGACATCCACGGCACGGGAGCTCACGACGATCTCCTTACAAAGTTTCCTGAGAAATGCCGGGAAACTGAGCGGGCGTGGTCTGCGTTGATCACTGATCTCAAGCAGCGCGGCATGTTAGAGGATGTGCTGGTGGTTTGGGGTGGTGAATTCGGGCGGACGCCGATGAACGAGGCCCGGGGCGGCAGCAAATTTCTCGGGCGCGATCATCACCCGCATTGCTTCAGCATGTGGATGGCCGGGGCGGGAGTGCGGCCCGGCATCAAGTTTGGTCAGACCGACGAGATCGGCTATCGCATCGCCCAAGACAAGGTCACGGTCCGCGATCTGCAGGCGACCATTCTGCATCTGCTCGGTCTGAACCCTTATCGGTTCACTTATCCATTCATGGGGCTCAACAACCGGTTGATTGGGCCGACCGGTGAAGGGGCGCCCATCCAGGGTATTCTGTCCTGATTTTCCATTGATTTATGAAAACCGCCCGACTCAATCGTCTTTTCAATCCCAAAACAAAACGTTGTTTTGATGTGGCGCTGGATCATGGTTTTTTCAATGAATCCTCCTTTCTGGCAGGCATTGAAAACCTCCCGCTCGCCATTGAGAAACTTGTTCAAGCCGCACCTGATGCCATCCAGCTGACAGTCGGGCAGGCACCGCACCTTCAATCGCTGCCGTTTCGGGGCAAGCCCGCACTGGTGCTCCGGACCGATGTGGCCAATGTTTACGCCCGGCACCTGCCGGGGTTCCTCTTTTCCAGAATGCTCCAGGAACCGGTGTTGCAAGCCGTGCGCCTCGACGCCACCTGCGTTGTTGTCAACCTCCTCCGGCTGCCCGACCAGCCCGAGCTTACGGATCAGTGCATCCAAAATATTCTCGCCCTCAAACCTCAGTGCGACCACTACGGCATGCCGCTCATGGTCGAGCCCCTGGTGTTCCGACCCAATGTCAGTGCCGGCGGCTATGAGGTGGACGGGGATCCGGTGAAGATCATTCCGCTGGTGCGACAGGCGGTGGAATTGGGCGCGGATATCATCAAGGCCGATCCCACAGACGACGTCACCGTTTATCATCGTGTGATTGAAACTGCCGGAGGTGTTCCGGTTCTGGTGCGGGGCGGCAGCAAGGCGCCCGAGCTGGAGTTGTTGGAGCGCACGGCGGCATTGATGGGGCAGGGCGCCTCGGGAATCGTTTATGGGCGAAACATCATCCAGCACCCCAATCCGGCCGGTATCACCCGGGCCCTCATGGCGGTGGTGCATCAGGGAGCCACGCCTGCCGAGGCCCTCAGGTTGCTCAAGTGAAAGACCCGATGAATTCACCGGTGCGTGTCGCTGTGATCGGGGCCGGCCTGATGGGGCGGGAGGTTGCCAGCGCCTTTGGGCGTTGGTTCGCCCTCTTGGACTGTCCCGTCCGGCCTGAGTTAGTGGGCGTCTGCGACGTCAATGCCGCCGCGCTGGACTGGTTTCATTCGGTTCCCGGCGTGAAATATTTTGATTCCGACTATCGCATCCTGCTGGCCCGCGAAGATGTGGACGTGGTTTATGTGGCGGTGCCCCATCATCTTCATGAGTCCATCTATCTGGAGGTGCTCAGAGCTGGTAAGGATCTTCTGGCGGAAAAGCCCTTTGGAATTGATTTGGCTGCAGCCCGGCGAATCCGCGACGAGGCGGTCAGGCTGGGGCGCTTTGTCCGTGTCTCTTCCGAATTCCCCTTCCTTCCCGGGGCGCAGCGGGCCTATCAGCTCGCTTGCAGCGGCGCCCTTGGACGGCTGCTTGAAGTGAGGTGCTCTTTTCTGCATTCCAGCGATCTGGATCCTGGCAAGGTGGCCAATTGGAAACGTCAAACGCAGTTCTGTGGCCAAGCCGGAGTGATGAATGATCTCGGCCTCCATGTGGCCCATCTGCCACTGCGTCTGGGATGGAAACCCGTCTCGGTCCATGCGCAGTTGCAAAGTGTATATCCCAATCGCCCCGATGGTCGGGGCGGCAGGATGGCTTGCGATACGTGGGACAACGCATCCTTGCATACGACTGCGCTGATTGGCGGCGAATCGGTTCCGCTCACTCTCGAGATGAAGCGCTTGGCGCCCACGGAGACCAACACCTGGGTTTTCGAAGCTCTGGGCATTGATCAGGGCGTGCGTTATTCCACCAAGGAACCCAAAACGCTTTGGGTCTATCGCCGCGACCGGGAACAATGGTGGCAGAAGACCGATCTGGGCTTTGCCACGCCATTCAAGACCATCACCGGCGGAATTTTTGAACCCGGATTTCCCGACCTTTTACAGCAGATGTGGGCCGCATTTCTAGCCGAACGCGCCGGAGTGCTAGGCGACCGGTTTGGTTGCGCCACTCCGGATGAGGCCGTGGCACACCACGAACTCTGGGCCGCCGCGCTTCAATCGCACCGACGGCAAACGGTTGAAAAAATGCCAGCGCTCTTACACCAGTGATGAATCTGCGTTCCGGTATCATCGCCGCCGGCAATTGGATTGTGGATCACGTCAAGGTGATCGATTCCTGGCCGCCGCAAGACGCCTTGGCCACCATCCTCAGCCAGTCGCTGGGCAACGGTGGTTCCCCCTACAATATCCTTAAAAACCTGGCCCGCTTGGGTGCCACCTTTCCACTTGAGGCAATCGGGTTGGTTGGCAAGGATGCGGACGGAAGCGCCATACGCGCCGATTGCCAGGCTCACGGAATTGCCACCGCCCAATTGCGATCCATCGAGGGCTGGGCCACGAGTTACACGGACGTGATGACCGATCAGGTCACGGGGCGCCGCACATTCTTCCATCAACGGGGTGCCAATGCTTTGCTGGGGCCTGAGCATTTTGATTTTCATTCCACCCGCGCCCGGTTTTTTCATCTGGGCTACATATTGCTCCTTGATGCGCTGGATGCGCCGGATGGGATCGGCCGGCCTCGGGCGGGGGAGGTGCTTGAGGCCGCGCGATCAGCCGGATTGCGCACTTCACTGGATTGCGTGAGTGAAAACAGCGACCGTTTTCAGACCGTGGTGCGCCCGGTTTTGCCGCTGGTGGATCTTTTTTTTGCCAACGATTTCGAGGCGGAAAAAATCACCGGAATTACCCTTGGGCGGGGCCAGACGCTTGATAGGAATGCGGTCGAGGCAGCCGCGCGGCAGCTCATTCGGCTGGGGGTGGGCGAGTGGGTTTTAATTCATTTTCCCGAGGCGATCTGCGCCTGCTCGGCTGCAGGGGAAATTCTTTGGCAGCCGAGTGTGCGAATGCCTGAGAGTGAAATCAAAGGCACGGCGGGGGCTGGGGATGCTTTTGCCGCGGGCGTCCTGCTGGGTGTTCATGAGGATTGGCCCATGGCCCGCTGCCTGGAACTGGGTGTTTGTGCCGCCGCCGCATCTTTAATGCATCCAGCCTGTTCTGAAAGTCTAAGGCCTCTGGCCGAGTGCCTTGCTCTGGGGCGCGGGTTTGGTTACCGATAGGGGCCGGGGCGGGGGCGAAGGCCTTCGGCGTGATAGGGGCTTGATGCCATGACGCGCGATGAAGTTGTTGGCCGCGATCGGCGGATTTAGGGAAGAGGCGCGGTGCCGGAATCAAAGCCGGCATGGGCAGGTCTGCGGCCAAAGCCGCCGGGACGGCAAAGAGGATTGCTGCAAATAAAGCAAAGGGGTGCATCAGTTTGAGCCACTTTGGGCAATTACCGGGCGGGGTCAAGCACTCGCTTGTGTTGGCCCGCTTCGCGGACTTCCACCGGGACTGCAATCTTGGATCGATCTTCAGGTTCTGTCTTGGTGTTTGGAGGTTTGATCCCGGTCCGAACCTCGATCAATCCCAACCTCAAGGAACCAGCGCGGCTCGGGCCGAGTGGGGGGCGGATGAAACGGTGTTCGTGGAGAAGGTGATGAAAGGGAAGCACTCCGGTATGTGGGAGTCCCACACCCCGTGTTTGCTCCAGAACCAGCCGCCTGAATCCTTTGCGGGTGCGGCTTCCTTGTAAGTGTTGAACCTTGAGAAATCCATGCGCCACACATCGCCCTGCCGCGGGGGTAATGCGCGATGGTCGGCCTTGGCCAGCCACTCCATTCCCTTCCACGGAAACGCCAATTCCACCGTCCAGCCCCGGTCCCGGTCGCCATCGTCATTCACAGTGCCGTCAACGGCCGTGGCGGTCTTCATCCCCGGAAAACTCCACTGGAAATTACCCAGGCGCCCCCCGCGCGGATGGGTTTTGAAATCGACGCCGTTGAAGGGATGCAGCAGGCTGCGTGCGAATTCGGGCGCACGGGAAAACCCGCCGGACTCGTAGGCGGTTTCCCAGATGAAGAAAACCTCATAGCAGGTGTTAAAAGCGTTGATCTCGAACTCGTAATAGGCGTCGCGCCCGGCCACGAAAAATTCCACATCGTTATCCTGCCAGATGGGGTTGTTGTGCTGGGTAAACTTCGCGTGCACAAACGGCTCCTCGACCCGGTATGCCACGTAAAGGTTCTGGTCGTCCCATAACACTGCCGCACGGGTGTCGTGGATCGTCCGGCCGCCAGTGAGAATATCGTGGAACCGTGGCGACCAAGGTGCATTGGTCCAAACCGCCTCATTCAGATGGCCGTCAACCCGGATCGGTTCGCTGATGTGGTAGGCGGTGTAACGGGCTATCTCCTTCTCGGGACAGGGGAACTGAAAGGGGGCCTTGGCGGGGGGGCTGGCGTTCTCACCCAGTGCCGCCCGCGGCAAGGTCGTTGTCAACCCGAGAAACCCGCCAATCAGCGGCAGGCCAAGTCGATAGGCTGCCCGCCAAAGCTTGAGGAAAGAGTTCATGAACAAAGGACTTAATGGAAAAAAAACGACTCCGCAACGTTCTATTTTTATGCGGAGCTTGTGTGAACCCCTTTGGTTTCCTTGCGAATCCGGCATGCGGGCATTTTCCGGCCTTTTGGAGAACTGGGGTTTGCATTCCTGCCCGGTGGAATTAATGGATTGTTTAGCCGGTCGCACAATCCGGTTCGGCGGGTGTTTTGCCCTTTGGCTTCTGGCCGGCCTGAGTCCGCCCTCCAAGGTCGGGGATACTCTTTTGTCCGAGCCGGGTCTGCAAAGAGGACGCGAATTTTGCGATCAGCCGGAATCCGCGCCGCCAAAATAGGTTGGATGATTTTATCTCTGACTTCCGATATTTGATGTCGGTCCGATAAGGCAGGCAAACTTTTCTTGGGTCGGATCTTGGTGCCCGGTCGGGTGCTGGAAAACCGGCGTGGCGGTCGAGAAAACACTGGAGCTGTTCAGGCCGGCGCGATAAAATAATCTGGAGACAATGAAACGCCGCGCAATCAGACGATCCGACCTTTCTCCCCCTCGGCCCAATTTGAGCAACCCCTGCCGCGCTCTGGTGCCAGTGGACGGGATAGGGATCCGGAAAAAGATTAAGACTGATTACGAGAAGGCCTTGCGCGATCTGGACCGTTCACGGCGGATGTTCGACCGTTTTGAGACGGAAGACCAGCCGCGATTTGAGCGCTGGTTGAATTCGCATTTCGGGGGATTGCTCAGCGAAGTGCGCGAAATTCGTCTCAAGCTGGCTCTGGATGAGGAACTTATTTGCCAGGTCCAGAACGAGTCTTTCTTCGGCGCCACATCACTCCCCCGCGCCTACCAGCGGGTCATGGAGGACCGTCAATCGCCACCTCCGCCCCCGCCCGGTGCTGGAGGACCCCCACCCGAGGACCGGGAGGATTCATTTGGGCCCGGGGATGAATTCGAGGGTGCCGGGGACCAAGGCGATCCATTCGCATTTTTCAAGGAACTGTTTGGCGGGGCCGAATCCGACGGATATTCCTATGGCAAAAGCCACTCTGGTTTGGGGCATTCCACCGACCCGGATCCCAAGCCGAACCGGGCGGCGCGCCTCAAGGATTTATACCGTGCTCTGGTGCGCCGGCTGCATCCCGATTCCCAAGTGGAAATGACGCCTCAAAAAACCGAGTGGTGGCACCAAGCCCAGGCTGCCTACCAGATCGGCGACCCTGACGAGTTGGAACTCATCCTCACCCTCTGCGAAATCGGGGATACGGGCACGACAGCGCATACCAGTGCCTCGATGCTGCAGCGGGTCACGGCGCAGTTGAAAAGTTCGCTGCGCTCGATCAAGCGGCAGATCAGGGAAAAACGGCGTGACCCGGCCTGGGGTTTTGCGGATCGATCCGATCAGGAGGCCATGGGGGTGGAGCTGCGCCGGGGCCTGACAAATGAGCTTCAGAGCATGAAAGAGCGATGGGCGCGCAGCCGGAAGATTATTGAGGGATGGAAGGCCGCCGCCGCGCGTCTCAAGCCGTTGCGCCGGGCCGCGCGCCGGCCCCGGGGCATGGATTGCCCCTTTTAAGAGGCGGGAATCCTGCCGTTCAAGGAGGCGTCGGCCCAATAGGTAATGGGTTCAGCCCGATTGAAGACCACCGCCATCCACCGTGGGGCGGGCAAGGGGCCGAACCAGGGCGGGGGGAATCTGAATGGCGGATTGACGGCAGAGATTTGCAGCATATCCTCTCAGGCTATTGTTGCTGAGGGTGGATTCTTAACTCCGGCGCGGGCCGGGTCATGTCAACCTCAGCTCGTTGCGGGTGGGAACGCCTCCAGTTGCCATTTACATTTCATGCTCATCATTCGTGATCTCAAGATAACGCTTGGCGCCCGGACTCTGTTCGAGAATGCCTCTTTGCAGGTTAATTACGGCGAGCGCGTGGCGCTGGTTGGCCCCAATGGGGCGGGCAAAACCACGCTTTTTTCCATCATCCTCAAACAGCGCGATCCGGATTCCGGCACGGTGGAGCGGGATGAATGGACGATGGTCGGGCACCTGCCGCAGGAGGGGGAGGCGCACGGGGACGAGACGGTGCTGGATGTGGCCACCGGCCGGGTGGAGGAATTGCCGGCGTTGGAGCGGCGTTTGCACGAGCTGGAAACGGCGGGGGCCGTCTCCACTCCGGAATACATGGAGGCCCATGCCAAGCATGACGCATTGAACAATCCCGAGGTGGAGGTCAAGGCCAAGAAGATGCTCCGCGGTCTGGGCTACCGCGAAAAGGATTTCAACCGGAAAGCCAAGGAGATGAGCGGGGGATGGATCATGCGCGCCCGGTTGGCGCGGTTGCTGGTCATGGAGCCGGACCTGCTTCTGCTGGACGAGCCCACCAACCATCTGGACCTGATGTCTTTGCTCTGGCTGCAGAATTATTTGAAGAATTACTCCGGTGCCGTGCTGCTTATCTCGCATGACCGGCAGTTCATGGACGAGGTGATTGGACAGGTGCATGAAATCTCGGAGAAAAAGCTCATTGCCTATACCGGGAACTACACGGATTTTCTGCGGCAGCGGGAGGAGCGTTACGAGCAGCAGCTCGCGGCCTACAAAAACCAGCAAAAGGAGATCGCCGCCCTGCAGGAGTTTGTGTCGCGTTTCCGCTCCGTGACTTCCAAGGCATCCCAGGCGATGAGCAAGCTCAAACAAATCGAGCGGATGGAGTTGATCGAACAGCCGCTGGCACCGCGCAAGCCCTTCCGGTTCCAGATTCCCCAGCCGCCCCGCGGCGGGCAGCGCGCCGTTTCACTGGTGGGTATCGACATGGCCTACGGCGCGCATCAGGTGTATCGAGGACTGGATCTGACGGTGGAGCGGGGCGAACGCACCGTGTTGGTGGGGCCCAACGGCGCGGGCAAATCCACCCTGCTCAAGATTCTGGCCGGCGTGGTGGGGTTTCAAAAGGGCGAACGGGATCTGGGACACAATGCCAAGGTCGGTTACTTCAGCCAGCATCGTGCTGACACCCTCGATCCCGAGCGCTCAGTGCTCGATGAGGTCATTGCCAGTGCGCCGCTGCTCCCGGAGAACGAGGCGCGCGGAATCCTCGGGTCGTTCCTGTTCCGCAAGGATGATATTTTCAAGAAGACCGCCGTCCTGAGCGGCGGGGAGAAGAGCCGGCTTAACCTAATCAAATTCCTGGTCGATCCTCCCAACCTCCTGCTCATGGACGAGCCCACCACGCATTTGGATATTCACACGGTGGAGTCCCTGACATTGGCTCTGGAGCGCTACGATGGCACGCTTCTTTTCATTTCCCACGACGTCCATTTCATCCGGCAGTTGGCCACGAAGGTTCTTCATGTGAACTCGGGCCAGATCACCCCCTATTCGGGAGGTTACGATTATTTTCTGGAGAAGTCCGGTGGACTGGCTGACGAACGCGCGGCGCTGACTGCGGCCTGAAAAACATCTTGGGGCGGGGAACTGCCCGACTGGGTGGCCAGAGCTTAGAGCCTGTCTGAAAAGTCATGAGCGACCACGAATCGAGCGATTCGGCGGAATTGGATTCATATCATTGCGATGTATACCATGGCCTCTGCGCTGGAGTCCGTGGTCTCGTAATCGCGCACCAGTCGCCGCTGGCGCATTAACCAGCCGAAGGTCCGCTCGACGACCCAACGGTGTGGCAACACCTTGAATCCTTTGATGTCATCGGAGCGTTTGACGACCTCAACCTTCAGCTTGGGACGCATCGCCTTGACCC
>CAIQOK010000015.1 GCA_903873415.1 uncultured Verrucomicrobiota bacterium
CAGCCGCCGGTAAGTTTCGATTTATAGCCAGGCCGGAGCAGGCCTATTTTCACGCTTTTGGATGAGTTCATGTGGGACAGCCACTGAACCTTGTGTGGAAATAGAATCTGCCAAAATGTAAAAAACGCGAAAAATCCCAACGCCATTTTCCAGATCAACCTTCAGTTACCGAGGAAACGGAAGGGTTTTACACTGCTTTCACCTGCTTATGGGATGGCCGTGAAAATATTTATATAGGGCAGGACAGAGCCAGCCTTCCATTTCCAGTTTAGGGGAGAAATACCAGTTTCCACCCGCCTCAGGTCGCCGCCATTCCAGCCTGATATTATGACCGGTAAAAGCCGTGGCTGAGAACGTGAGTTTAAAACCGTTTTCTGCATTAGGAATATCCCTCACCATCTGATCAATCATGTTGTCAATTCCGACGACAACCGGGTCTTTGCATAGACCGACAGCCGCATCATCAAAGACCCAAGAACCGTTGTGTTTATAGGGCATTAAAATCATTATGTTGTTCATTGAGATTTAAAGATATTTTTCGACTATTCAGGTTGGTCTGAGAAAGGCGGCGGAATTCCGGAATTCAGATAGCGACAAGACCCCACTATAAAAGATTAAATTCCAAGTCTTACTTGGCCCTGCATTGCCGAGGCCGTCACAAGCCGACCGTTCGCAATCGCGCCGCTAATGCACTTATGTCAGCGCGGTTTTCCAACACGCGCATTCCCCTGCCCGGCAGCCAAGATCCCAGCGCCCGGTTCATCAGCAGTAATTCCGCGGGCGTGGAATCGTAGGCCGGGGCGGGCTTCGCCAATCCCTGCCGATCTGCCGCCGAAACGATGGCTGCCAGCAGCTGCGCTGTCGCCCGCATTTTTTGATAATTCAACCGGTCGGCGGTGTCGGTCAGTTGATGGTAATGCGGCCAATGCCCGCAGCTAAAGAACAGATATGGCACGCCTTGGGTCCGAAACACATGATGGTCGCTCATGTCCCCCACATACTCATTGAGCGTCGGCGCGGTGCGCAGCCGGTCGTTTTCCGGGGTCGACATCAATACTTCAGCCAAGTCCGGGTGGCTTTCCATGCCGGTGATGAACAGCAGGTTCTCCAGGCCGGGCATTGGAACATCGTGGCCGACGAGGTCCAGAATAAAGGCGCAGTCGATTTTGGCGGTTTTTTGGTGATGGTAAAAATGCACTGAACCCATGGCTGGTCCTAGGAAATACGGGGGCTCCTCGGCATCGAACAAGGCGATAACCACATTTCGTTTGCAGCCCGCTAGTTTCAAAATCCGGGCCGTCTCCAGGACGATGGCAACTGCGGCCGCGTTATCGTCAGCGCCAGGTGTGCGGCCGCAGGTGTCATAATGAGCGCCCAAAAGAAGAGCGCCACCCGCGGAACCGCTGCCGGGCAAACTTGCAACTAGGTTGGTGAATTGTGTGCCGCCGGCGGCGTATGGCAGCTCGAAGGATCCCCCGAGGTAGTCTTGCAACCCCAAGGATTCGAGCCGTCCTAACAAGTATTGCTTGGCCGCAAGATGACCGGGGCTACCGACCGGACGACCGCTGGGGCGCGCGAGCGTCTCAACGTCAGATTGAAGTTGTGTGATCATATTTAAATTACAAACGTCGCGGACAAATACTCCCCTGCCCGGCGGTCAGCCGTCATGTCCTGAGGCTGTTTTACCAAGCGCATGTCGTAATCCTGAATTTCTTTGGGCGCTGCGCTTTACCGACATCTCGAGTTGTCCCTGATTGCAGAGCAGCTGCACCGATTCGCGCGCGCGGGTCAGACCCGTGTAGACCAGCTCGCGCGTCAGCACCGGATTATCCTTATCAGGCAGGATGAGCAGAACATGATTAAACTCCGATCCCTGGCTTTTATGGATCGTCATGGCATACACAAGCTCGTTTTCCGGCAACCGCTCGCGCGCGATGGCGCGCAGTTGATTATCGTCATCCGGGAAATGCACAAGCAGGCCTTTTTCGGCAGGCCAAAAGACGCCGATATCCCCGTTGAAAAGCCGGACGTTATAATTGTTGGCCGTGACCATGATCGGCTTGCCGGGATAGGTGCCGGGGTTTCCCTTCTTCGGTATCCTTTCCGATTTTTCACCCAGGATCTCTTCCACGATCCGGTTGATGTTTTCTACCCCATACGAACCTTCGCGCACAGCGCATAAAATCCGGAATTCACCCAGCCGGGCCAGCGCCTCGGCGGCGGATTTCGCATCCAGCACGGGTTGATAAAATTTAAAAACCATATCCCGCAGCGATTTTTTTAATTCGTTTGGCGGGGGCAGTTTCAGCCACACCGCCGGACCTCCATTCTCGCCGGCGCCGGATAGATCTTTGATCAGGCCGTCGGCATCGGCTTGGTTCACCTTCTGGCTGATCATATTCAGGGTTTGCGCCGAGCCGACCCGATGGTTTACCTGCAATTGCACAACTGCATTGGGCAGGCAGCGGCAGGGTGCCGCCGCGACCGGCAGCGTTTCGCCGCTGCACTGTTGGTAATCGTCATGAAACGATTGGCTGAACTGATTGATGGCGGCAGCGCGGCAGATATCTCCGAACACGCCGCCGGGGTCCACCGGGGGAAGTTGATCTTTGTCGCCTACTAGGATGAGCCGGGTGCCTTCCATTTTGAAGGCGGCCAGCAGGCGGCTCATCATTGACAAGCCAATCATGCTGGCTTCATCCACAATCAACACGTCGCAGGGCAGAGGGTTGTCGGCATTATGGCGAAACTCGGTGGCGTTGGGGATCACACCCAGCAGCCGATGCAGGGTCGTGCTCAAATCCTTATCCTGCAACCGCGCCTTGAGGCTCTGATCGCAATTCATGTTCTCCAGGGAGAATGCGAGAGATTCCTGCATCCGGGCGGCCGCCTTCCCGGTGGGCGCCGCCAGTTTGACCCGCAACTTCTCGCTGCCGGGCTGTTGCAGTAGCAGCGCCAGAACCCGGGCGATGGTCCACGTTTTTCCGGTTCCCGGACCGCCGGTGATGACGCTGATCCGGTGGCGCACCGCGGCAAAGGCGGCGGCCTTTTGCCAGTTGATCACGCCAGGGATGGCGACGGGAAATAAGGCCGTCAGTCCTGCTTTTAGCCGGGCGGGATCAGGGATGACCGCCATTTCTTTGCCCCGCTGTAAGACATCGCGGGCGACGGCCTGTTCATACGACCAATATCGGTGGAGGTAAAGCAGCTCCCGCTCATCCAGGATGAGCGGCTTGCGTTCCCCAGGTTCGCCGACGAGGCCCGGTAACTGGCGCAAGTGCTTCACCCATTCGACCAGATTAGGGCAGCGCATCTGCCCGCTTGCGTCCACGCCATCCGGGTAATTCCTGCCCGCTAGCTCGCCCAGATTAATGCAGGAATGTCCGCTGGCCAGTTCGCGGCTGAGCAGCGCCGCGGAAAAAGCCACGCACCCGAGCGCTGCCGGCGCGGCCGCCCCGGCAAAGCGCAGCAGCCCCCGGGCGAGATGCCGGTCCATGGGATTGAACCAGTCAGCCGCCAGCAGGGTTTCCAGATTGGTCATATGAGGTTCCATGATTAAGCGTTGGCCGGCTCGAACAACTGGTTCAACCGGTCGATAACGGCTTTGGCGGGCCGGTCTTGAAAGACACCGAGCTGCGGCTGGGTCACATCCAGGCCGCGAAGAAAGAGGTAATGAACTCCGCCAAAATGTTTTTCATAATCATACCCGGAAAGCCGGCGTCGCAAGAACTTGTCCAGCGCTACGGTATAGATGTGGTATTGCAAATCATAAAACTCTTCGTGGATTTTTGATTGCATGGCTTTTTGATCGTAGTCGGCGACCGTTGATCCGAGCCAATTTGATTTCCAATCGATAATGTGGAAACGCCCCTCATGCTCGAAGACCAGATCCATGAAACCCTTCATGTAGGCGGCGAGCGCCCCCTGGCCTGGCGCGGCAGCCGGTGGCCCCTTTGGGTTTGACCCGCGGATAATCTCCATCAATTGCTGTCCTTGAAAAGAAGCCGCGGGGAATTGAAATTCCATTTCCACCAGGCGGTTTTTCGCTGGTATGTCGGCCAGATTAATATCGCCGGCCTTGAACTTCAGCGGCAGGCTGCGAATTCGTCCCAGCATTTGCAGCACCGTTTCCAGATGTGCTTCGGCCGACAAGGCCGCCGATTCGAGCTGCTCCTGGATCAGTTGCCGGGTCTGTTGCTCGTCGGGATTTTGAAAATCGTATTCCTCGAGGATTTTGTGCAGACAGTCCCCGGTGCGCGACCCGGCGGGCAGTGCAAAGATGCCGGCGGGCGGCTGCGCCGCCGACGGCGCCAGCACGCCGTCCCCGGCGTCCCGGTCGGGCCCCACCTCATCGTCGGGGTTCTGGCCTTTTTGATCCTTTCCACCCCCCGCGGATAGGGCAGTGATTCTGCTGGAGATACCGGTAAAACTCGTCAGATACCAGGCGGGCTTAAGTTCCTCCCGCTGGCATTTCCTCGGCGTCATGGTCGCGGGCGCATCGCCCGTGCGGATCCATTTTTGGCCAGGCTCGGCCGGCGGTAGATCGTTCACGGCGATGGCCTCGCCCTCGCCGCAGTTCGCGTCGGCCAGCGCTTTGATTTCCGCCCAGGGCGCCGACCAATTCGCCGGCAACCCCTTCAATTCTTCCACCGGGTCGGCGGGGATGGTTGCTTTTCTTTGCATCACCCAAGTTAGCGCAGTGGGATTGTTCTTTTTGAAATACGTGTAGCGGGCGCTCACCAGATAGCAGCGGTTGCGGGCGCGGGTCAAGGCGACGTATAAGAGCCTTACCTTGTCGGCCAGATTCTCTTTGCTAGCCTGGCTCAGGTTTTGCGCGGCCGGCTCCGGATCGATGTCCCAGCATAGCTCGCCGGAAGGGTCATGGTAAAAGGTGCTGGCTTTAGAATATTTCGTCACCGCGCTCTGCTGGAGGAAGGGACAAAACACGACCGGATATTCGAGCCCTTTCGAACTGTGCATGGTGACGATCTGCACCGCGTCTTCATCGCTTTCCAGGCGCAATTGGTGGTCTTCGGGCGTTTCGCCCACGCCTTGGCGCCGCTCTTCGAGCCACTGGACCAGCCGCGTCGGTCCCAGATGCTCAGCCTTGCGCGCCGCTTCCATGATCTCCGCCACATGCATGAAATTGGTCATGCGGCGTTCAGCGTTGGGAAAACGCAGCAGGCTTTCCGCGATCTTTTCTTCCCGGATGAACTCCCGGATCATGGTATAGAATCCCTCCTCCTCCCATGTTTTACGGTAGCGGACAAACTTTTGGAGCTGCCGCTGCCATAAATTTTCATCGGCGACCAATTCCGAAAGTTCGTTGCCGCTGACGCCCATCGCATCCGTGGTCAGCGCGGCCTTGACTCCCGCTTCGCGCCCGGGGTTGAGGATGGCTTGCAGAATCCACTGCATTTCCTTGGCTTCGCCGGAGAGAAACACGCTCTCCATGGTTTTTTCCACACTGGGTATCTGCAGGTCGTGGAGCGCCTGCTGCACCAAATTAGCTTGGGCATGGCTTTCAACCAGAACGGCAATATCGCGCGGCTGTAGTCCATGCTTATCATTGTCGGCTCCCAACGCAACTCCGCCGGAAAGCAGCCGGGAAATCTCAGCTGCCACGACCAGCGGCAATCTTTTTCTGGCCGCATCGGCGGTCACGAAAGCATCGGGCGGCTCCCATTTCCAGACCTGCAGTGGAGCTGGGCGCGTGATCTGCTCCTGCGTGAAATGGATCGGTGCGCTGTCCGCTTGGGGGCCGGGCGCTACCGGCTTAAATTGGATTTCCTCCTCCAGAAATACGGGGAATTGGGCTGGTTCGCCGGGCTTTGAAAAAATCGCGTTGACGGCATGCACCAGACGCTTCTCGGAGCGCCAGTTGGTTCCCAGCGTGTATCGATGGTCGGGGTGGGTTGAGGCCGCCGCCGTCAAATACGTGTGCACGTCCGCGCCGCGAAACCGATAGATGGCCTGCTTGGGATCGCCGATGAGGTATAGCCAGTGGCTGTCGGGCTTTTCGGCAAAAACCAATTTGAAGATCTCCCATTGGAGCGGATCGGTGTCCTGAGATTCATCAATGAGCGCGGCTTGGTAACGGTTGCGCAAGGTGTTTGCCAGGGCGTTGCCGCTGGGGCCGGCCAGCGCCTCCTTCAAGCGGGAGATCTGGTCGGAGAACGAGGCTTGCTTGGATCTCTGCTTCTTCTCCGTCAGCGCTATTCGCGCCGCCCTCAAAAACTCCATCCGATGCGCCATCCGGTGTTCCGCCATCAGCTGGCTCAGCTGTTCACAGGCTTGGAAAAAAACTATGGCGGCGGGCGGATGGGTCGGCATTTGCTGCTTTGCGCGAACATTTTTCTCTACCAGGGAATAGCAGAAAAATTCCACGGCGGCCCAGAAATCCGGCGACCATTTATCCTCAATGACCCCGGCGGCAATCTGTTCGGCTTGTTCAATTACTTTGCTCCTTTTTTTGTGTTTATTTTTTGCCCAGGTCGACTCCTCATCCGTGGCAAAATAATCCGCCAGCGCATCAACGCCGCCAAGCACCTCCCACTGCCCGGATAAAGTCGCGGCCACGGCGATAATGTCGGCATCGACTTGGGCGGCTGCCCGCGGATTTAAGGCTGTCACCAGCCGCAGCTCCGGATGCTTCAGAAAATTATCCAGCAGGCTGGTGAAAGCTTCCGGCGAGATTTCAGACTGAATGGCGGCGCCAGCCAGCACCGGCACCGGGCCGAACAACTGCCGGCGGCAATAATCGGTCGCCACTTCGCGGACGAAGTCCGCCTGGCTGGGGATCAACTCCAGGTCGAATAGCACACCGCTTTCCATGGCCGCGTCGCGCAAGGTGCGCTGGCAGAAGCTGTCGATGGTATAGATCGCTGCCAAATCGAAGATCTCAAGCGCGTTTTTGATCAGGTTGACCGCCTCGCGCTTCTTCTCAGTGCTTAGCCCTTTGAAATATTCGACCAATCTTTCATCCTTGCTCTTGCCGCCGGTCAACTCCGCTTGGGCTTCCACCAGGCGTTTGCGGATGCGGTCACGCAATTCGGCTGTGGCCGCCTTGGTGAAAGTGACGACCAGGATTTTGCTGGGATCGATCTTTACGTTTTGCTCCAGCAGCAGCCGCAGATAAATCCAGGTCAAGGCATAGGTTTTGCCGGTGCCCGCGCTGGCCTCGAGGCAATTGACTGCCTTGGTCAGGGGCGCGTTAATCAAATCGAATTCCTTCATGCGGCGGTTTCCTGTTGCTGATGGATTTCGATTGGTTTGGCTATCGCCAGCGCCGTGGCTTTGAATTTATCTCCAAACACGTCGCCGGCATTGCGGAAACAAAGATTGACGTAGGCATCTTCACAGTCACCGGTCGTGTAGGTATACTCGTTGCCTTCCCAAGCCTCCGCTGCTTTGTCCTCTTTTTTGGTTTGGTCCGGCTCCCACGCGTAGGCGAACGAAGTTTGCGGGAAGAACGGCAGCGGGCCGACGGAGCCTTCGTGATAGAAGGCAAGGAGCTCGGCTAAAATTTTAGCGGGATCGTCAACGGGCTTATAACTCCACAGGCCGTCTTTCCCTACGATTTTACTGATTCGACTTCCGCCCCCTATCGATTGCCATGCCAGATGTTCCAGCCACAGATTGAGGTTGGGTTTGGGTTTTTTTTGCGGATCCACATCCCCGGCCCGGCAATGAACTACGCCTAAACCTTCAAAGTATTTCAACTCGCCTTCAAGGAACTGCCCCCCAATCTTTAGCTGGAAACTTTGCAGCTTCAGCGGCTTGCCCGCCACGACCGCATCATAGGTCTTAATAATCTGACGGGCTTCGGCCTGCAAGTTTTCGGCGGTCAGGGAGCCCAGCGCGCCAGGCGGGAGCGTGCCCGCGCCGCGCCACTGAGCCAGCAGGTTGATGTTTTTTCCGGCCAGATGGGCTTGGATCACTTGCTCTTTGCATTGATACCTTGCCAGCGAATCCAGAGCAAAGGGCTCTTCTTCCGCCAGCATCTCCCGTTCTTCGGGGAATCTAATTTGCAGACAATGGTTCAGGAAATAGCGGGAGGGGTTCTGAAAAAAAGCCTGCAGCTCCTTCAATTGAACCGTCCCGGGTGGAGCGGTAATTTTCGCCGGATTGGCGATATAAAATGGAACCAGTTTTTCACGTTTTTCCGGGTTGGCAATCAGCGACCCGACTTTGGCTAAGGTGGGTGAATAGCTAAAAAACCCATGGTTTTTCGAGTTTGCCGCGTGAAAATAAACCGGGCTGAAAGCATGGAGGCAGTGCGTGGTCACCAACAGCTCGCTGAGAATTTTAGTTTCATCCTGCTCGCCCGGCAGCCGGAACCTGCGGGTGATGAAATCCTGCAATTCGCACACCACGACCGAGGGCGGGCGGGCGGAGTTATCCTTGATGGACTGGCCGATATAGCTCACATACAAGCGTTCCCGGCACGCCAGCAGCGATTCCAAGAACAGGAAACGGTCGTCATCCCGGCAGGATTCGTCGCCGGCCTCAGGTTTTTTTGCGATCAAATCGAAGCCCGGGGGAACCGGGTTCCTCGGAAAGGCGTCATCCTGCATGCCCAGCAGACAGATTATCTTGAAAGGAATGCCGCGCATCGCCTTGAGCCCGCTGAAGGTCACCGCCCCGCGCAGAAGCGCTTTGCCGGGTTGAGCCTCCTGCAACTTGGGCACAATGCGCTCCAGCACCACCCCCAAGGGAATCGGAGAATTAAAGCCGGAAATCTCCTGCTGACGTCGCAGCGCGTCCAGCTGCGAGCGGATGAATTGCAGCGCGCTCTCCTCCCTGGTTTCGCTCAGAAACAACTCGTCGAGCAGGGAATTTAACACGCTCGCCCAATCCCTGAGCTGGCGTTCGCTGGAAAGGGTGTCGGCCGAATTGAAAAAGGTCCGGAGGAAATCCAGCCAGCGTCCCAGCAAATCGGTTGCCGTCCCTTCGATCCCGGAGCAGGGCAACACGCCGGCGAACAATTCATCGGCGCTATCCGCCAGCGCATAGCCCAACACCAGCCGGTCGCAACCGTTTTCCCAGGAATAATCGGAGTAGTCGGGCAGTCCCAGATTTTTGCGTTGCTGGCCATCGCGCCCCCAGCGGATGGCGGCGCTTCCCACCCAGAGACGAATCTGGTCCAGCTCCGCTTCATCCACTCGAAAGCGGCGGTGCACGGACGGAGTCTCAAAAAAGCCGATCAGTTCCGAGGCGCTGAACCGGCCGGAAGCCATTTGTAAAAAGCTCACAAAGGCATCGGCCAGCGGACTGTCCTGACGCACGCCACGCTCGGCTTGCGTAAAGGGGATCGCCGGCGCACCGGGTTCGGCGTCGCCGAAAATCCCCTTGATGAAGGGCGCATAAGCGTCGATGTCCGGGGCCATCACGAGGATGTCCTGGGGCGAAAGGCTCTTGTCCCGGTCGAACCAACTTAAGATCTGGTCCCGCAGCACCTGGATTTCTCGCAGCTGGCTGTGGCAGGAGTGAATTTGGATTGAGCCGTCCTCCGCCGCGATTTCAACCTGGCCGGCTTCAGGCTGGCCGGCAAGATCGTCGAGCTCGTAAATACTGGATTGGATCCGGGACAGCAAAGTGGTCTTTTCCGGCGGCGTGAACAGGGCGGCCTCCGCTCCCCCCTCCTCCTGCGTGTCTGCGAGCAGCCGCTGAAAGTTGCGGCCGGTCTTGCCCCACGACGAAAGGAGCGGATGCATTCCATCCAGGAGCAACTTCTCATTATCGATCGACAGCCCCTGCTTTTTGGCGATGGAAAAGATTTTGCCCTTCTCCCGCGGCGTCACGATGTCGCCCCAATAGTATTCTGAGGGGCAAAGACAAAAGACGTGGACCGGGATCTGTTCGCTCAGTTTCTTTAACACCTCGAGATAAATCGGCGGCAGACTGCGGGGGCAAAAAACCGTGAGCCGTTCCAGAAAATTTTTGATGGGACAGTTTGGATTTTGCAGGGCTTGTATCAGATCAAAAAGATACCTCCCCTGACAGGCCAATCCCTCGGTCATTGTCTCGCGCCAAAGCTTTGCCTGCCATTTAACATCCGTGCCGCCGGCCACCGGCCGGTTTTCAATCCACGCCTCCACGATTTTTGGGCGGAAAACACTGTATTGGTCAAATAGGCTGGCCAGGCGGTCGGCCAGCTGAAAATTGCGGCGCGGATCATCCGCCTGCCCGGGGGCGCCTGTCAGATAACTGTGAATCTCGGGATAATCCGCCGCGCAGTTCTTGGCCAGCTCCGGCAATTTCCCCATGATCCGCCAGGTCAAAGCCTCCGGCTCGATCAATTTATCTTCCGGCTTAAGCGCGACACAATTGAGAATCAGTTTGGAAATAAAGGCGCGCGGAAATGGGATCTCAACGTTGGCCAGGATCCCTTCCCGTCGGGCCAGCTCCAGTTTGAGCCATTGTGCCAGGCCGTGGGTTTCGACCACAATCTGCTCGCCTATAAATGGGGAGGAAAGCGGGTTGCTCAGCACCTTCTCACTCAGCTGGCGGACAAGATTCTCCAGCCGGTTGCTTTTATGGAAACTTAGCATTTATTATTTTCGGTTATTACTGGAGTTCTAACTCCAAGGGCTAAATATGCGAAATTCTGCCGGTCTTTTTTACAAATCTGGGCTTGCTTCGAAAAAACGGACAGTAAAATCGGGTCGTTTGGTTAATTATTTTTGGCTTCGAAGTCAAGTGGGGACAGGAAATTAAGGGCGCTATGAAGGCGCTTGGGATTATAAAAGCATTCGATGTAATCGAAGATG
>CAIQOK010000016.1 GCA_903873415.1 uncultured Verrucomicrobiota bacterium
GGATGCCTAGGCTATTCCGGCTCGGGGTGGGCCGGACCGGTTGCCTTGGAGCACGATGGATGATCGCGGCCATATGATCAGTCCCGGTTCCAGCCGCGTATGTTGTGGGAGGGAGAGCATAAGAGGGTCGGAGCGGCTCGCCGTGGCGGGATTTGGTGAGGCGGCCCAGAGCTAGCCGCTCAGGCAACGCTCGTGTTCCTGCAAGGCAAAGCGGTCGGTCATGCCGGCCAGATGATCGCAGACGGCACGCTCCAGTCCGGTCTTGGTGGAGCGTTTACGGGAACGCTCCCCGATTTCCTCCGGGTTTTTGAGATAGTGGTTGAAGAGGTCTTTGAGCACCTGCCGGGCGCGAAGATGCGGGGCGTTGACGACGGGGTTGAAGTAGAGGTTTTTGTAGAGGTAACGGCGCAGTTCGAGGTTTAATTTGCGTCGCTCCGGGCTGTATTGAACGAGCTTTTTCGCACAGAGTCGCACCTCGTCGGCGCTGCACACCCCAGCCGTGGCGATAAGCGCCTCGCTGATTTCCACCACATCGCGAACTTGCAGATCGATGATGGTCCGTATGATGAAGTAGCGTCGGCACTCGTCTGGCAGGGTGCCGTGTTCGCGTCGGACCAGGCGGGCGGCATCGCCCCAGAGCTGGACCTGTTTGCCAAGCTGCGTTTCGGTGAGCAGTCCCGAATCCAGACCGTCGTCCAGATCGTGGCTGTAGTAGGTGATTTCATCGGCCAGATTGGCCACTTGGGCTTCGAGGGAGGAGTTTTTGGCGTCAAAGCCGCGGCGTCGGCCGGGATGGTCGAAAGCCGTGTGATGTTTCACCAAGCCCTCGCGGACCTCCCATGACAAATTCAGTCCGGTGAAGCCGGGGTATTTCTGCTCCAATTCCTCGACAATGCGCAGGCTGTGGCGATTGTGTTCGAAGCCGCCGTGTCGCCGCATCAGGGTGTTGAGGACGACTTCGCCCTTGTGTCCGAATGGGGAATGGCCGAGGTCGTGAGCCAGCGCGATGGCCTCGGTGAGATCCTCGTTGAGCCGGAGGGCGCGGGCGATATTGCGGGAGATGCCCGCGACCTCCATGGTGTGGGTCAAACGGGTGCGGAGATGGTCTCCGGTGCCGTTGAGAAAGACCTGGGTTTTGTATTCCAAGCGGCGAAAGGCTCGCGAATGAATGACCCGGTCCCGGTCCCTCTGGTAATGGGTGCGCCACTCAGGGGGCTCTTCCCGGTGCATGCGTCCACGGGAATCGGCGCTGAACTGGGCGTAAGGGGCCAGAGTCTGGCGTTCAATTGTCTCAAGATCGGTTCGGGTGCGCGGCATGGGACGGGTCAAGCGCGGACGGTTGCCGGGCGGTGTCGCTGCAGCTTGATAAGGGGACTGATTTTGTATTTACGCATGCGGCTGTGTTTCCAAGCCGAGTCGTCAGAGTGCCAGATCGGCGTCTGTGACGGCGCCGAACGAGGCGCTGGTGACATGGGCGGCGTATTTGGCGAGCACACCGCGGGTGTAGCGGGGGGCGGGCTTTTTCCACGCCTTGCGGCGGGCGGCCAGTTCCTTGTCGGTGACAACCAAGGTCAATTCTCGTTTTTCGGCGTCGATGGTGATGGTGTCGCCGTTTTGAACCAAGGCGATGGGGCCGCCGACATAAGCTTCCGGGGTCACGTGGCCCACCACGAAGCCGTGGCTGCCGCCGCTGAAGCGGCCGTCGGTGATGAGAGCGACATCTTTGCCGAGGCCCTTGCCCATGATGGCGCTGGTGGGCGAAAGCATTTCGCGCATGCCCGGGCCGCCCTTGGGTCCTTCGCTGCGGATGATGATGACATGGCCTTTTTTGACGGTGCCGTTGAGAATGGACTTGAGTGCTTTCTCCTCGGACTCGAAGACGATGGCGCGGCCGCTGAACTGAAGGCCTTCCTTGCCGGAGATTTTGGCGACGGCGCCTTCCGGGGCGAGGTTGCCGCGCAGGACTACCAGGTGGCTGTCTTTTTTGATGGGCTGATCGAGCGGGCGAATGATGGTCTGTCCGGTGGGATAGGGTTTCACGGCGCGCAGCGTCTCAGCCATGGTTTCGCCCGTGACCGTGAGGGCATCGCCGTGCAACAGGCCGGCGTCCAGGAGCAGTTTCATCAGAGGCCGGATGCCGCCGATGGCGACCAATTCGGACATGAGATGCTTGCCGCTGGGCTTCAGGTCGGCCAGGACGGGGACGCGTTTTCCGATTCGGGTGAAGTCGTCAAGTGCGAGTTTGACCTTGGCGTCATGGGCGATGGCCAGGAGGTGGAGGACGGCGTTGGTGGAGCCGCCCAAGGCGATGACGACGGTGATGGCGTTTTCGAACGCTTTTTTGGTGAGGATGTCCAGGGGTTTGATGCCCTGTTTCAACATGGACACGACGGCGGCGCCGGCGCGGCGGCAGTCCTCTTTTTTGGCGGGGGAAATGGCGTTTTGCGCCGAGCTGTTGGGCAGGCTCATGCCCAATGCTTCGATTGCGCTGGCCATGGTGTTGGCGGTATACATGCCGCCACAGGAACCCGGCCCGGGAATGGCGCATTGCTCCACGGCTTGCAGCTCCGCGTCGGTGATCTTCTTGTTGGCGTGCTGGCCGACGGCTTCGAACACTGAGACGACGTCAAGTTTGCGGGTGTCGCCCGTGATGCAACCCGGGAGGATGGTGCCGCCGTAGACGAACACCGCGGGCCGGTTCAGTCGGGCGATGGCCATTAGGGCGCCCGGCATGTTCTTGTCACATCCGCCGATGGCGACAAAACCGTCCATGCCTTCGGCACCCACCACCGTTTCAATGGAGTCGGCGATGACTTCGCGCGAGACCAGGGAATATTTCATTCCCTCGGTTCCCATGGAAATGCCATCGGACACGGTGATGGTGTTGAAGATGACGGCTTTGCCCCCGGCGGCATTCGCGCCGATCTCGCTTTCAAGGGCGAGTTTGTCGATGTGCATGTTGCACGGGGTGACATTGCTCCAGGTGGAGGCGATGCCGATGATGGGTTTTGAAAAATCTTCGACCTTGAATCCCACGGGATAGAGCATGGCCCGAGCCGGGGCGCGGTCGGGACCATCCACGAGGATGCTGGAAAAGGGGCGCATGTTTTTCTTTGCGGGTGCGGACTTGACGGAACTTGATTTCATGTGGCGGGATTGTCACCGGAAACGGGGTTGCTGACAAGTCGTTGATTTAATCTGCTGTTGCCTCCGGAGAGTGTGCAACAAACAGTGGCCGGAAGAGGGCGGGTGCGCGGGCCCTGGGAAGCGGCGCAAGTTCAATTGGAAGAGGGCGGCCTGATTG
The DNA here is from genome assembly GCA_903873415.1 of uncultured Verrucomicrobiota bacterium. Classification (GTDB taxonomy): domain Bacteria; phylum Verrucomicrobiota; class Verrucomicrobiia; order Limisphaerales; family CAIQOK01; genus CAIQOK01. Next base: position 3,305 of record CAIQOK010000016.1, read on the forward strand.
GGCTGCGTGGTGGTGGCCGGGTTTATGGGTGTCAGACCGGATGTCGGGGTTACTGGTCCACCAAGAGTTCAGGATCCCAGTAGCGCACGTTGACCAGGCTGCCATTGGCGGGAGGGTTGATTTCCCGGTCGCGGCGGGCCTCGGAATGACCGTCAACGAACACCACCACGCCCCGGTTGTCGGCGGAGTTTTTGCCGCGGATGGTGCTGCTGCCGTGCCGGGTGGCGACGCCTTCAAAGGCAGGGTTGGATCCGTCCATGACGGCGTTGGGCCACCACAAGCTCATGCTGTAATAGCCTTCGCTGTCACCGTGGGTGAGGGTTTGAGAGGGGCGTTTGACGGCGGTGCGTTTGAAGCGGCCGGGGTTGACGTAACCACCCGGGCCCGAGGCGTAAGCCCGTGGATAGGGGGGGTCGGAAAACAGGAAGAAGGTGTTGCAGCCATAACCCACGCGGTCGCCGGGATTGGCCGCCGGCGCCCAGCTCCACTTGAAGTCCGGCCAGTATTGGTTGCGGACACCCTGCAGGACTGGGCAGTGGAACAGGTTGGAATTGCCTTGGGAATATTTCCCCAGATAATTCCCCCACCAATCGTCCGCGGCAGCCAATTCGGTTGGCATCATCAAGCGGTGTCCTGGAAACACATCCCGGTTGTCATCCGTGTAGAACTGCATGAACAGGCCGAGCTGGCGCAGGTTGTTGAGGCAGGAGGAGGTCTTGGCCCGGTCCTTGGCCTTGCCCAGGACCGGCAGGAGCATCGAGGCAAGAATGGCGATGATGGCGATGACGACGAGCAGTTCGATCAGGGTGAAGGCGGGCGGTGGTTTGGTGGTCGGGAGTGACACCGGCCGGCCGCCGGCGGGGTCGGATGTGCGTTGTGGATTCAAAGTGGTTCAACGGTTTAGTCGTGTTGGAATACGATGTCAACTTCTCAAGGACTCAGGGGCAGAGTTGAAAGGAGCCCCAATCATGAGCGAGACAGCGGCAGACTAATCAAAAAATCCGCAAAAGCCTCGCAGGGGCGGCACGGTGCGGCAAAGCGGCACAGGGCAATCGGCAAAAGCGAGGAACACGCGTAAAACAAATTGGTTTTGCCCGGATTGCGCGCTTGCCGTTTGTGCCGCTCCTCCGGAGCTTGAAAATTGCCAGAAATCAGGAACTGTCCCCCGCCCACTGCCTGCCCTTCAAGCGCCGGAGGCGCGACTTCACCGGCGCAACCTGTCTACAGATCTGCGTCCACCAAAAATCTTAACAAGCCCCGAAGGGGAAGCCAAGCGGTCAGCGCCGAGCGGCAGAGGGTGAGTGCAAAGAACACGCGCAAGAAAATGGAGGTCAGAAAACCGTTGCCTGATTTTGAGGTGGTCCGCATGCTCATCATATGTATTACAGGATGATGAGTTTGATTTGGATTGCGGCCGCGATAGGTGTGGGTTGCCAATCAAGCACCCGGCCGTCGGCCGGCGTGCTTTCGCGCGGGAAGGTTCCAAATAAGATCCTCTTCGTAGGCAATAGTTTCACCTATTACAACGGGGGGCTTGAAAATCATGTCAAGGAGTTGGCGCAGTCGGCCTGTCCACCCCGCCGGATCGAGGCCGATCGATCCACGCAGGGAGGTGCGACCTTGCAGATCCACCAAAGCCGTCAAGCGGTGCACGAGAGGATTTCCGCTGGGGGATATGACGTGGTGGTTTTGCAGGAGGATATTCCCGAGCTGAAAGAGCATCGGCTTGAGCCGTTTGCGGAGCAGGCCCGCCGGTTCGACGCGGAGATTCGCTCCGCCGGAGGCCGGTCCCTCTTGTTTATGGCTTGGCCCTACACCCGTTTGAACTGGGTGACTCTTGATCAGATTGCCCAAGCCCATCGTCGGATCGGGCAGGAATTGGGAGTGCCGGTGGCTCCGGTGGGGCTGGCGTTTGAGCGGTCATTGCACGCCAGGCCGGAGTTGGCCATGTTGGGGCGGGACAAGGAGCATGAGACACTTCCGGGCACGTATCTGGCTGCTTGCGTGATTTACGCCACCCTTTTTGGGGAAAGCCCGGTTGGACTGGCATATCATCCTGCGGGTGTGACGGCGGAGCAGGCCGGGTTTCTGCAGCGAATCGCCTGGAGAACAGTAAGCGACTGGCAGAAAGGGCCGTAGCCCGGCCGGGCTGCGGTGTCGGAGGTGTGTCGCGGATACGGGACGAGAATACGGGGCTGGTGTGGCCGTTAATTGAGGCCCGGACTGTTTTAAAATGGATAAGCCGCGGGCAATCGATCATGCCGGGCGTGCGGTCGTGTTCAGGTATTCCAGGGTGATTGGCTGCTGGGCGGGGTGTGAATTGTTTGGACATCAGGTCCTGTCTTGGGGTTATTCTGAGACTGTCGCACGTTATAAAAATCAACCGCAATTTTTCCATGCACAGCCTCCATTCACTGAGTCGGCGTAATTTTCTCAAGGCCAGCGCCACCTTCGCCGCCGGGGCGCCCTTTATTCTGCCCTCGCGGGTTTGGTCGGCCGCCACCGCTCCGAGTGGGAAGCTGACTCTGGGATTCATTGGGATGGGGACGCAATCGCGCGGGTTGCTCACCAATTTTCTCTGGCAAGACACCCGTGTGTTGGCTGTGTGCGATGTGGACGCCACGCGCCGCAGTGATGCCAAGTCGAAGGTGGACAAATTTTACGGCAACTCGGATTGCGCGGGCTACAACGATTTCCGGGAGCTCATCGCCCGCAAGGATATCGACGCGGTTTGCATTGCCACTCCGGATCATTGGCACGCCATTCCCACCCTTGCCGCCCTGCGGGCGGGCAAGGATGTCTATTGCGAGAAACCCCTCACGCATAATCTCCACGAGGCCGTTGAGGTCCTGCGGGCCGTGGATTTGAACCGGCGCGTGCTGCAGACCGGATCGATGCAGCGTTCCATGTCGGAATTCCGGGTGGCCTGCGAGCTGGTCCGCAACGGGGTGATCGGCAAGGTGCAGCGGGTCGAATGTAGTTTTGGCGATCCGGGTCGTGTTTGTGATTTGCCGGAGCAGGCGGCTGAGCCGGGTTTGGACTGGAAACTGTGGTGCGGTCCGGCCCCGCTGCGCGGTTATAGTCCGGTTCTGAGTCCGCGCGGGGTGCACAAGGGGTTTCCGGACTGGCGTTTGTACCGGGACTATGGAAGCGGTGGGGTGGGGGATTGGGGGGCGCATCACTTGGACATAGCCCAGTGGGGTTTGGGCATGGACGAAAGCGGTCCTGTCGAAGTGATACCGGCCGCGGATCCGCAGGCCAAGCGCGGCGCCAAACTCCTCTACGCCAGCGGCATCACCGTTGAGCACAAGGACGGGTTTGGTGTGGACTTCTTTGGCAGCGACGGCGAGGTGCGGGTCAACAGAGGCAAGTTCGTGTTGATCGTTGGGGGCAAGACGGTTGCGGATTATTCCCTGAGCAAACCCAGGAAGGGCCAGCCGGAGCCCGTGTCGGACACCTCCTGCGCGGCTGAAGTCCAGAAGGCAGCGGAACTCTACCTTGCCAAGGCGCCGATCAAATTGTACCGGAGCAGCCAGCACATCTCCGATTTTCTGGCGTGCGTGAGGAGCCGCCAGAAACCCATCACCAGCGAGCAGGTCGGCGCGCGTTCGGCCATCTGCTGTCATCTCATTAATCAGAGTTACTATCATCAGGCCCGCCTGAAGTGGGATCCGGCCCGGTTTGAATTCACCGGCGGCACGGGTAACGCCCAGTGGTTGACCCGGGAGTATCGGGCGCCGTGGTCGGTATGAGCCAGGGTTTGCCACTCGCAACTGCCCCGTGAGATATTTGAGACCCTTATTGGCCTTTATGGCGCTGGCGCTCTGCCAGTGTTGCTTGTCCGCCCAAACACCATCCGCCGTCCGGGTTGAGATTGACTGGGCGGACTACATGGCCCGGCAGGATCCGGTCTGGGACCGGCTGCCGGCCGATTATTTTGAGGGTGCCTTCGTCGGGAACGGGCTTTTTGGCGCCATCCTGTTTCAAGACGACGTCAAGCCCAACACACTGAGATTGGAAATCGGCCGGTCGGATGTTTATGACCACCGGACGGACGGCACACGATTAGGGCATGCAAAAATCCGCTTGCCCATCGGGCAGTTGCTCTTGACGCCCGCGGGAAAGATTCTCAAGGCCAACCTGCGCACGGACCTCTGGAACGCGGAAATCCGGGGTGATCTTAAAACCACCGCCGGCACGGTGTCGTTCCGCTGCTTTGTACCCTCGGGCCAGGAGGTCATCGTGCTCAATCTCAAGACCACCGGCGGCGAAGATCGTGCGGAGTGTGTGCTGCGCCCCCAGCAGGGGGATAGTCAGCGGCATGTGCTGCGGCCCTTGCGGGACAAAGGCTTTGTTTACGTGCCCAACCCTCCCTGGCGCACCGGGAAAACCAACGGGATGGAAGTCGTCACTCAACCGCTGCTGGCGGGCAGCGATTATTCCACGGCCTGGACTGAAGTGGTGGAGTCCAAGCACTCGCGCAGGATTCTGGTCACCGTGGCCAATCCTTATGCCGCGAACACGAACCGGGCTTTTGTTTCCAAGAGTGCGGCGCTCGAAGTGCTGGAGGGGTACCGGAAAAAAAGTGTGGTGCAGATGGAATCCGCGCACCGGGCCTGGTGGCACGCGTTTTATCCGGCCAGCTTTGTCTCGGTTCCGGAGGCGCGGTTGGAAAGTTTTTACTGGATCCAATTGTATAAACTGGCCAGTGCCACCCGCGCCGATGGGCCGGTGATTGATCTGATGGGGCCGTGGTTCAAGCCCTCCATCTGGGCGGCGCTGTGGATGAATCTCAACGTCCAGTTGACCTATTCCACGCTGGGAATGGCCAATCATCTGGACCTTGCGGACCCGTTATTCCGTCTGATCGAGAGGCACCAGGACCAGCTTGCGGCCAACGTGCCGGAAAGTTTCCGCTCCGACTGTTCCGCCGTGGCCAATCCGGTCGGCTGGGACGAGCTGAGCGCGCCCGTGTTTTTAACCGTGGAAACCAACAGTCCGCAGGCCATGAATCTGATCGTTTTGCCTTGGTTGATGCGGGAGTTTTACCAGCACAATCAGTTTTCCATGGACGAAACCCGGTTGCGCGACACCATTTATCCGCTCCTGCGCCGCACTTTCAATGTCTATTTGCGGATCCTCCACCTTGGGGAAGATGGGCGGTATCATGTTCCCTACACCTACTCCGACGAGTATGGCAATGCGCCGGATACCAGCCTGAACCTTGCTTTGGCCAAGTGGGGTTTTCAGGTCCTGATTGCCACGGCACAGCGCTTGCAGATTGCCGATCCGCTCTTGCCTCGCTGGCGTGAGTTGCTTGCCAAAATGGCGGATTATCCCGTCGATCCCGCCACGGGGATTATGATCGGCGATGGGGTGCCGTTTGCCAAAACGCACCGGCACTACAGCCATCTCTTTGCCATCTGGCCTCTTGGACTTATGAACGCCGATTCCCAACCGGATCAGCTCTCGCTCATGAGGCAGTCGATCCAGCACTTCACCGGTCTTACGGGGGACAATTGCATGTTCAAATACACCGGGGCATCCTCGCTCTGGGCCGCTCTGGGGGATGGGGATAATGCGCTGAAGTGGCTGGATCGTTCCTTGGAAATCCTGCCCCTCAAGGTGCCCGTTCCAACGGTGGGGCCCAACACTCTTTACAGTGAAAACGGATGGCCCACGTTCGAGTCGCCGGTCGCGGCGTCCCGCAACATCCTGGACATGTTGCTGCAATCCGGTTCGGGAACAATCCGGGTTTTTCCAGCCCTGCCCACGGGGTGGCGGGATGCCGCCTTTTGTCATCTCCGGGCCGAGGGCGCTTTTCTGGTCAGTGCCTTGCGCCAGGCCGGAAAAACACGCTGGGTTGAGGTTGAGAGTCTGGCTGGGGAACCTTGCGTCATCCAAACCGGCTTCGAGGGAGCAATCAGGCTGGAGGGACCAAAGACCGCCAGCCTGCGTCAACGGGAGGGGTTGATCGAGTTGACGCTCAAGCGCGGGGAGAGGGTGGTGCTTTACACGGGGGAGAGGCCGAAATCCTTTGTTGTGCAGGCTCCTGCGGTTCAAGCGCTGGAGCAGAACCAGTGGGGCGTTCGGAGCCGTTGAGCGAGGTTGGGGGACTGGAAATAACGAACCGCCCGCGATTCCTCCGCACCACAGCCGCAGTCCTTTGCTGACAAATGATTATCGGCCTGCTGCGTGGAACGGGCCTTGAAAGGGGCAGCCGCAGGAATCTAAAAGGCTTGGTGGGATCAACCGCAAAATACGCGAAATCATTGGGGACGAAAATAAATCGTCCCCCGCCAAAGTTATTCACCCCATGGCTGAAGGGCCCTTTTCCGGGAGTTTTTTTCCATTGGCGTGATTGGTGGTGTGGGTTTTCGCTGCTGAATTGAGAATGAAACAACAATGGAAAAACGGTGGATTGAAATCGGTGCTGAAATCAATTTCAAACTGGCGTTGGTTCTTGCGGCAATTGCATCTGGGAGCCTGGCCTGGGCTGCCAAGTCCGTTGTAAAACAGTTTCCCTCTGCGGGGTGGCCCGATTGTTTTACAGGCACCTGCACTTGACGCCTGTTAGCTCATTTCGTTCCAGCGGCGGTCTATGAGTTCCTAACACCGAACACGACAACGGCGCTCATAGAGCGCGGCTATAGACCGGCGCGCCACTGAGCTCAACTAATCCCACATCTCAGGGTTCCGCCTTCATCCTTTTCTTCAAAGCCCCGGAGGAGCGACCTGTCTGTAGAAAACCGGCTCATCACCCCGCCCCTGCGGGGCCGTGGGATGGAGCGGAGAGATTTGCATGGTTCATCCGCAGTCATTCCTGCGGACGATGGTTGCTGCGCCCCGGCACTGGCGCACGTCGGAAGCGGCATCAAATTGTTTTAATCATTCGCCATGCGGAGAAGCCCGAAATCGGGTCCGGGTTGAGCGCGTTTGGACAAAGGCGCGCCGCGGTTGACGATGGAACCGCTCTCGGCCTGTCTGGGACTGGGAATAGACGACCGGTTTGATGCCAAGGAGGTGGATGAAGTGGCGGCGGAAATCCGGACCGGGCATGAGGGCGGTCAAAGTCTGATCTGCTGGCATCAGTGCGCGATTTCACAGCCCATTCAAGCATTGGGCGGAGAGCAGGGGGAGTTCGAGTTGCTGCCCGGCGTGGAATGGCCCGACTCGGTTTCCAATTGGATGATCCAGTTGCGTTACCCCGCCGTTTCTGAGTTCGTGACCTCAAAGCCGGGAATCAATACGCTACAAGGCTGAGGGGGCGGGCATGGTGGAGGGAGCCCGTAGGGCGACC
>CAIQOK010000017.1 GCA_903873415.1 uncultured Verrucomicrobiota bacterium
CACCGCAAGCCTGGGTCAGGTAGCGGGCCAAGACATCCGAACCTTCTTGATCAGGAAATCTGCGCACCCTGAGGCATGGATCCGCCGGTCGGATACGGAAAATCCCCAGTCAGCACATCTCAACGCATCAGGGGATTTTGGCGGGGATTGCAGTCGGGCAAGACCGTGTCTGTTACGGGTGAGGCTGAGTGAAACCAAGGTCCGTTTGGGGCCGGCGTAGTAATACTGAGGTGGGAAAGGTCAGGTGTTTTCCCAGCGAATGGATTCTGGCAGCCAGCGGTAGCCGGTGCCGATTTGTGCCACGTGTCCTAGGCCGGGCCAGGGCAGGTGAAAACCAAAGAGCCGAGTCTTGAGTCCTGATTCCTTCTGGAAAATCCGTTTGCGTGACGCCACAGAGGCCGCCGGATGATGGTCCAAGCCGATTATCCAGTTCGGATCGTGAAACATCAGGATGGAATGATGCACCAAGTCTGCGATGTGAAGTAGGGTTTGGCCCTTTGATTCTATACGGAAAACCGCATGACCAGCGGTGTGGCCCGGGGCTGCGCTGATCGTGATGCGTCCGTCAAAGAGGACAACGCCGTCCTTTACAGTTTGAGTCTGGGGTTTGAGGATTTCGAATTTCTCACGGTTGCCCTTGATCAGTCCAGGCAACTCGCCTGGACTGCGGTGGGACTGGGAGAAATCCGGATCCTTGCCGAACCAGAAATCCAGTTCGGTTTGCAAAACATACATCGCCGCGTTGGGAAAGGCCGGTTTGCCACCCGTCACCAGCCCGCCAATGTGATCGATGTGCGCATGGCTCAGGAATGATGCGGTCACCTGGCCGGGGGTGATTCCAATTTGCGCCAGCCCGTCGGCCAGCCATCCGAAGCGCGGGCGGCTGTCCGGCCCGAAGCCAGGGTCGATCACTGCCACTTCTTTGCCCCATCGGAGGACGAGGACATTGATGTAGCAGGGGATGTAGTCTGTCGGCTCCACCTCCTGCTCCAGCACTGTTTTCATCAGTGGCCGCTGGTCTTCGGGATACATCATCACTGCCGGGGATCCGAAGCGCAGGGTGCCGTCGCTGATTGAAAAGGCCTCGATGTCGCCGATTTCGAAGCGGTAGACGATCGGGTTTTTCAGGGTTTTCCGGGCGGGATCGGGGATGGACGGGTTGGCTTGGGTGGAGGCGTAGGAAGCCGCGAGAGCGGCGGGCACCGCAGTGAGGAATTTTCTGCGATTGAATGAGGAGCCGATGTTCATGTTTGAAAGGCTGGCGTTACCGGGAACCAAAGGCAAGGAGGTTTTCCCCCACATGAGGTTTATACCCGCGTCGCAGATTCAAATTGGCTGGTGGCGGCATTTCTGAGGCCCAAAGTGGGGGAGATGGTGGAGGGGGGGCTTAGAAGCGGTGCAGTCGCCGGATTTTGAAGGGGATTTGGCGAATAGAATTGAAACCCGCCCCGATTCGGGCCAAGAATTCCCGCGTGTTCGGCAAGATCATTTTGATTACGGGTGTCACCCACGGCTTGGGCCGGGCGATGACGGCTGAATTCGCGCGTTTGGGGCACACGGTGTTGGGTTGCGGCCGATCCGAGAAGGAGATCAAGAAGTTGCGAGGGCAGTTTGCGGCGCCGCATGATTTTTACGGGGTTGATGTGGCTTCGGATGAGGCGGTGAAGTCCTGGGCCAGCGTGTGTCTGGCTACTCATGGTCCGCCCGACTTGCTGATCAACAATGCCGGTGTGATCAATTCCAACGCCCGCCTTTGGGAGGTGGGTGCCCGCGAGTTTGACGAGGTGATCGACACGAACGTGAAGGGTGTGGCCAATGTGATACGCTATTTTGTGCCGGAGATGGTTCGGCGCAAGAAGGGTGTGATTGTGAATTTCAGTTCCGGTTGGGGCCGTTCAGTTGATGCGGAGGTGGCCGCTTATTGCGCCAGCAAATGGGCGGTGGAGGGGTTGACCCAGGCGCTTGCGTTGGAACTGCCCTCCGGCATGGCTGCGGTTGCCGTGAATCCGGGCATTGTTAACACTCGCATGTTGCGGAGCGCTTTTGGACCTTCTGCCGCGGCCCATCCCACCCCCGAGATTTGGGCGCAGGTGTCGGTGCCGTTCCTTCTCCGTCTGGGACCAGGGGACAGCGGCAAACCGCTGAGCGTGCCCAGTGCCGGTACGGCGGCCTGAGGGTGGGGTTGCAAGCCGGCGACCGCTTCTTGACCCTCTCATTTTAAATCTCTAGGTTCTGATTATGGCGAAAAAAACTGGCAAAAAACAGCCCTCAAAGGCACTGATGCTGGGCGTTGGTATGGATTCCGACGGGCACCGGCGGGTGACTGAGGGTCCCAATTTTGCGCTCGTGGGTGGCAGTCATGAGACTCACGAGATCATGACGGAGAAGGTGGTCAAGATTAACGAGAAGCTGGCAGCCAAGGGCAAGCAGCTAGAGCAGGTAAGCCAGGACGAGTTTGACGATATAGCTCATTCCGTCGGGTTGCACCGGCAGAACCCCGGATGATTTCAGTTCAGCTTTCAACATCGCCAATTCTGCCCTGCTTTTTTGAGCCATTCAAAGGGTTTTCTTGATGAGAGCGAGGTGTTCTCCTTCTCATTTCCCACCCGTACGGATTCGGTTTTGGGGTCGGGGGGTGTTCGGATTTAACATCCTTGCCCCAGTTTGTTTCCCCATCCTTCGGCGGTTTGCGTATCGCTATAACCTTCCCGGCATACTGGAGGTGGTTGGGTAACCGGCTTGGCATGAATCCAGGCTTTAGGAGTTGGAATTTGGCGTTTCCAATTTGGACATTTTGATTTTGGCTGTGCGGGGGGAGTCAAGTCTGTGGAGTATGATTTTGGGGTGGGGTGCTCCATGGCGGGGCGGCCAAGGAATATTTCTTTTTGATGGGTCGACTGGCAGTTTTTGTGGTTGAAGTTCCGTTTGGCATTCTCAGCACCTGGCAGCGTGCAGCCATGTCATTGGATTCCAATTTGCAAATCGTTTTTTGCCGCCGCCCGCCTTACCGCTGGACTCGTTCCCTTGATCCTGTGCAGAATAAACCCGTGATCCACAGAGCCTTTTTCAACAAGCGCGGCTGGTTGGTGTTGATCGCCGCAGCCAGCTGCCTCCTTTTGAAAGCGGCCAGCGCGGCCGATAGCAAGGTGGACTTCACGAAAGAGATCCATCCACTCTTGGAAAAGGCTTGCTTCGACTGTCACGGACCTGACAAGCAAAAGGGCGGACTCCGTTTGGATCGCCGGGCTGATGCCCTCAAGGGCGGCGATACTGGGGCCCTACTGCTTGCCGGAAAGAGCACCCGGAGTCTGCTGCTTGAAGTCGTTAAGGGAGCGCATGCGGAAATCGGTCGCATGCCAAAAAAGCGAGATCCGCTCTCCAGCCAAGAAGTGAAGCTGCTGGCGGACTGGATTGATCAGGGGGCGGACTGGCCGGAGGCCGAGTCAACAGTGGCCGATTCCCGATTCAAACACTGGGCCTTCCAGCCGCCGGTCAGGCCGGTGGTTCCCACCGTGAAGAACCGGCGCGGGGCCGGCAACGAGATTGACCAGTTCATAGCCGCAAGGCTCGTGAAGGAAAGGCTGATCCCGGCCGCGCAGGCTGATGGTATCACCCTTCTGCGGCGGCTATCTCTGGATCTCGTCGGTTTGCCGCCAACTCCGGCCGAGGTGGACGCTTTTGTTGCCGACAAGTCGCCCCAGGCCTACGAGCGGCAGGTGGACCGGCTGCTCGCCTCGCCGCATTATGGCGAGCGTTGGGGCCGCCACTGGCTGGATGCCGCGCGGTATGCGGATTCGGATGGATTCGAGAAGGACAAGCCGCGATTCATTTGGGCATATCGCGACTGGGTCATCAATGCCTTTAATCGTGATTTGCCCTACGACCAGTTCATCACAGAGCAGATCGCCGGAGACCAACTGCCGCACCCCACTCAGGATCAGATCATCGCTACCGGTTTCCTGCGCAACTCCATTCTTAACGAGGAAGGCGGGGTGGATCCTGAGCAGTTCCGGATGGAGGCGATGTTTGACCGTATGGATTGCATAGGAAAGAGCGTGCTGGGCCTCACGATTCAGTGCGCCCAGTGCCACGATCACAAGTTTGATCCGATTACGCAGGTGGATTACTACCGGCTGTTCGCTTTTTTAAACAATGACCACGAGGGGTCCTCGGTTGTGTATACGGCCGGGCAGCAGATGCAGGCAGCAAATCTCTCGCGACAGATGGACGATTTGGATGCCGGCCTGCGCCATGTCACCCCGGATTGGCAGGATCGGATGAACCGGTGGGAGGACTCGATCCGGAGCGACCAACCGGAGTGGAGCACAGTGCCGTTCCGGCTGCATCCGGGCGATTTATCTGGTGCGCGGTTCATTTATTATGAAGACAACTCGATCCGCGCTGCGGGTTATGCGCCGACCAAGTGGACCGCCTATTTTCGTGGCACGAACAATCTGCCCTCCATCGCCGCTTTCCGGCTGGAGCTGTTAACTGATGCAAACCTGCCATGTCGCGGGCCGGGGCGCTCGATCAACGGCATGGCGGCGCTGAGCGAGTTTAAGGTGGAGGCTGTGGATCTGCGCGAACCGACCAACAAGATCACGGTGAAGTTTGTAAAGGCCACCGCCGACTACAGCAATCCCGAAAAGGAGCTGGAGCTGGAGTTCAACGATCGATCCAACCGGAAACGCCTCTATGGCCCGGTGACCTTTGCCATTGATGGGAAGGATGATACCGCATGGGGGATTGATGCCGGGCCAGGCCGGCGCAATCAGTCGCGCAAGGCGGTGTTCGTTCCGGAGAATCCGCTCCAGTTCACCAACGGCGTCATCCTCAACGTGCGGCTGGAACAGAATCATGGCGGCTGGAATTCCGATGACAATCAGAATCATAATCTTGGCCGCTTCCGGATCAGCGTGACCGGCAGCACCAACGCGGTGGCCGATCCTCTGCCCGATGCGGTGCGCACCATTTTCCGGATCCCTCGGGATCAGCGCTCCTCCGCCCAGATCGCAACGGTCTTTCGGTATTGGCGGACCACCCAGCCAGAGTTCGCCGGCACAAACACCAAGATTGAGGAGCTATGGAAACAGTGGCCTGAGGGGAGCCCTTCCCTGACGCTGGTCGCGCGCCAGGGCGTCTCGCCGGATGACGCCCCACGTCTGACACGGCTGCTCAAACGCGGGGACTGGCTCAAGCCGGGAGATACGATAACGGCCGGGGTGCCGGGCTTCCTTAATGCGCTGCCGGATCACGCCGACAATTCCCGGCTCACTCTTGCCCGATGGCTGGTGGACCGAAAATCCCCTACGACGGCGCGCGCTTTGGTCAACCGGGTTTGGCAAGCCTACTTCGGCAACGGCCTGGTCAGCACCCCGGAGGATTTCGGGCTGCGCGTCGAGACGCCTTCCCATCCGGAATTGCTGGACTGGCTGGCCTGTGAATTCATGGATCGCGGTTGGAGTGTTAAATCACTCCAACGCCTGATTGTCACCTCGGCCACCTACCGGCAATCCTCGCTGGTTACGGAAGCGCTCTATGCGAAAGACCAATACAACCGATTGCTTGCCCGCGGCCCGCGATTGAGGGTGGAGGGTGAAATCGTGCGGGATATCGCCCTCTCGGCCAGCGGCCTGTTAAATCCGGCGATGGGTGGCCGCAGCATCTACCCGCCGTCACCGGAATTTCTTTACCAACCCCCGGCGAGCTACGGACCGAAAACATGGAAGGAGGATGCATCCCCGGAACGCTACCGTCGCAGCGTCTATATCTTCAAATTCCGTTCCGTACCGTTTCCCATGCTCCAGACCTTTGACGCACCCAACGGGGATTTCTCCTGTGTCCGCCGATTGCGTTCGAACACTCCGCTGCAGGCCTTGGTGGCATTGAACGAGCCTCAGCTGATTGAATGCGCCCAAGCCTTGGCCCGCAAGACATTGGTGGAAGGTGGAAGCACCGATGCCGATCGGATCAACTTCGCTTTTCGCCGCGCCGTGGCGCGCCGGCCCACAGCCGACGAACGGCACGATCTTCTCGCCCTGCTTAACAAGGAAACCCGGCACATCGGGGATGGATGGGTGAATCCCTACGAACTGGCAACCGGGAAAACCAGCGCGGATTCGCCGCTGCCCAAGGGTGTCACTCCCACTCAACTGGCCGCCTACACGATCGTATCACGCGTCCTGTTGAACCTAGATGAAACCATCACCAAGGAATAGGCAGGGGAAGAGTTGAGTGTTGGGTTGTGGAAAGCATGGGAAAATCCGGAGACCAATAAAGATAAAATGAACTGCCAATCGCATCTTTACCGCGGGCTTGATCCGAAGCAAATCACGCGCCGCTGGTTTTTCCAGCAGTGCGGCGTCGGACTCGGAGCGATGGCCCTAGGCTCGCTTTTTGGCAACAGCGGTTGGGCCGCGCCGGCTTCGATTCTGAATCCACTGGCCCCGAAACAACCGCATTTTCCCGGCAAGGCCAAGCGGGTGATTTTCCTCTTCATGGCGGGCGCACCAAGCCACCTTGAATTGTTTGACAACAAACCCGAGCTCACCAAATGGAATGGAAAAATGCCGCCCGCCGAACTGCTCAAGGGATACCGCGCCGCGTTCATCAACCCCAACTCCACCCTGCTCGGACCGAAGTTCAAGTTCAAACGATACGGCAAGAGCGGCGCAGAACTCTCCGAGCTCCTGCCAAAACTGGGCGAGGTGGTCGACGAAATCGCGATCATCAAATCCATGCACACCGACGCGTTCAACCACGCGCCGGGACAGATTTTGATGAGCACTGGAGCGCAACAGCTGGGTCGCCCCAGCCTCGGGTCCTGGACGACCTACGGGCTTGGCGCGGAATCTCAGAATCTGCCCTCCTTCGTCGTTTTTAGCACCGGAGCCAAGGGTCCCAGCGGCGGGGCATCCAACTGGGGCAACGGATTCCTCCCATCCGTGCATCAGGGCGTCATGTTTCGCAGCCAGGGCGATCCCGTGCTCTATCTGTCCAACCCCACGGGAATTGACGAACAGATTCAGATCGATTCGCTTGCCGCGATCAACGGGCTGAATAGGAAGCATCTCGATGTGGTGGGTGATCCGGAGATCGCCACGCGCATCAACTCCTACGAGCTGGCGCACCGGATGCAATTGGCCGCGCCGGAACTTATGGACTTGAACAAGGAATCGAAGGAAACGCTGGAACTCTACGGTGCCGAGCCGGGCAAGGGCACTTTTGCAAATGCCTGCCTGCTCTCCCGCCGCCTCGTGGAAAAAGGGGTGCGGTTTGTGGAGATATTTCATGAGGCCTGGGATCAGCACGGCAACCTGGCCGGTGATCTCAAAAAGAACTGCCATGACACCGACCAAGCCTGCGCGGCGCTGATCAAAGATTTGAAGCAGCGGGGGATGCTCGATGACACTCTGGTGGTCTGGGGCGGAGAGTTTGGTCGGACCCCCATGGTTCAGGGTGGCGACGATGGACGCGATCATCATCCCAATTGTTTTTCCATGTGGATGGCGGGTGGAGGCGTTAAGCGGGGCGTTACCGTCGGCGAATCCGACGAGTTCGGATTTAACGCCGCACAGGACAAGGTTCACGTCCACGATCTGCATGCCACCATCATGCACCTGCTTGGGTTTGATCACACGAAGCTGACCTATCGTTTTCAGGGGCGCGACTTCCGGCTCACCGACGTGTCGGGCGAGGTGGTGCAAAAAGTGGTGGCTTGAAGGTTTTTTGGCGGGGGTGCGGGACGAATCCTGTGGCGGATCTCCTTGCGGGATGTCAAGCGGCTCCCGATTTTTCGGGCCGGGTTTCGCATTGGAGCATCCCATCCCGTCTTTTTCCCGACCCATGTTGGCAGCCTGCATGAAAGGCAGGGAGGGGCTGTTTTTGCTGCGCAAGAAAACTTGTCTTTATTGGAGGGGCATATTCCGGACGCGGCGGGTAATGCGGTGGTTTTTTCGGCCGGCTTTGTTCCGTGTTTTAATCGGCAAATTGGGGTGGAGTCGCCCGGTGCGATACGGATTCTCTGGAAACGTTCCGTAAAAAGTCACGGCGCTCATTTTGTTGCGGTTTTCCAAGTCGTTTTTTCAAAGGACACATTCTTTTTGCAGGCAACCGCACGATTCTATTAAAAGGGGTGTTTTGTCTCACGCGAAGAATTATCCCGGCCGGGTGGATTTGCAGCATGGCGTCGGCGTCTGTCTGTAAAAATACGCAGCCGGGGCTGGATAGAAGTGGAGCGTTTTCACATGGCCTGGGTCAACCGCATGGCCGACCAACCGCTGGCTGTCTATGACGGTCTGCTTCCCGAGACGTTGGTTGGGACCCAACTGCGCGGTGGGGTGCCTCTGGGGTCGATGAAGTTCAACTATGCCGCCTTTGCCGCCAATGCTCCGTCCCTTAACACGGACACCAATGGAGGTTCGGCTCTGGGGACTTTGGCCTTCGACAACTTCGACAACGGCAACGGAAATTTTGTCGGGGGCGGACACCTTGGTTTCCTTCCCATTCCGGAACTTGAGCTGGGCTATGGATTGATCTACGGCGGAGTAGGAAGCGCCGAGGCCCCCGCCAACGCGTTTTTGCAGTCGGCAGACCTCAACTTTGTGAAAGACTCCGCCGCGCTGCGTGGCAGCTTGCGGCTCAGCGCCCAGTGGGTCTGGTCGGCCGTGGATCATGTGGATTACGGCGCTGCAGGGAGCTTTGACAACAAGAGGGACGGCGGCTACTCCCAAATTTCCTATCGGCCCACCAAGTGGGGCAGCCCCGTGCTGGCCCGCTTTGAACCGGTTTTCCGGTTCGATATTCTGAATCAGAAGAACACGCCAGCGGCATATGACGAGTGGCGCTACACCCTGGGTTTGAACTACTGGTTTGGAGCCATGACGGTGGCTAAAATCGGCTATGAGTTTGATCAGCGCGATGGTGACACGGCCCACAATGCCGTGATGGTGCAGTTTGCCACAGGGTTTTAATTTAAGGACGGCAACCAATGAAAAAAATCCATTATCTTATTTGCGGTAGTCTCGCTCTGGCAGGAGCCGCCCTGCTTTTGGCCGGTTGCGCGGCCACTTCGAATCAAGCCAACGGCGCGCGGCTCTGGTCGCAAAACTGCAGTCGCTGCCACAACAACCGTTCGCCAGCCTCCTATAGTCAGGCCCAGTGGGAGGTGTCCATGATGCACATGCGACTACGCGCCAATCTTACAGGGAATGAGTACAGGGCCATCTTGGATTTCCTTCAAACAGCGAGCAAATGATCGATTAGCCAGCAACTGGCAACCCTTCGCGGTGCGGCGGCTGGAGCAGGCTCTCCATGCCCTTCGCCGCCTTTGTCAGGTTCTGTCAATCTCACCCTGCCGATCAAAGCCACCATGAGGAAAACCAGCAGCTAAGTCTCCCGACAGCCGCTCTACTAAGTTCGCCTCAGATTTTCTCACTCCCGCAGGGCTGTAAATCGGTCCTTGAATGGAAATTTGTCGCTGGGTTTCTTTCTAACCAAAGCACAGGAGCTTTTCCATCGGCCGTGTTGGAAACCGCGTTCGATGGTTGGTTTAACAACTTGATCTGAGAGGTTCCATCCCGGATTAATAGGGTTGATGCAAGAGTTCCTTCTTTTTTTGGCGACCGGTTTGCTGCTGGTAAACACGGAGCGATCCAGTGCCGCGGATGCCCTTTCCACCAATGCCGGGTCACTTAATGGCCGCCTGATCACTGACGCCCAAGGTCGTTCTCTCCGGCGCGCGCCCACCGGGCACATATCGAATTACGATGAATCCAAAGCGGGCGGCTATACCCTGCCGGATCCTCTGATGCTGTTAAATGGCCGACCGGTGCGCGATGCGGGCACTTGGATCCGGTTGCGTCGGCCGGAAATACTCAAGCTCTACGAGACCGAAGTGTTTGGTCGTGTTCCGGACTCTGCGCCGAAGATGCGATTTGAAGTCAGCCGGGTTGTGACCAACGCGCTGGCAGGCAGGGCCATCCGCAAGAATATTACGGCCAGAATTGGATCCCAACCCGACGCCCCCGAGGTGAAGCTGGTTCTTTACCTGCCCGCCAAGGTCGCCGCCCCGGTTCCAGTGTTGCTGCAGATGCTCTTTCGGGATCCGCCTGAGCAGCCCACCTGGAATGATGAAACCGGACCTGTCACCAATCTGCTGGCGCACGGCTATGCTTATGCCGCTTTTCGATACACGCAGATTGAAGGGGATTCGCGCAGCAATAATGTCTCCTTGGTCCGGCGGCTGGCTTTGGCACAGGGGCAGGCTCAGCCGGGGCCCGGAGAATGGGGCACGATCACCGCCTGGGCTTGGGGGGCAAGCCAGATGCTCAATTATCTGGAGACGGATCCGGCCGTGGACGCGAAGCGGGTGGGATTGATCGGCCACTCACGACTCGGAAAGACGGCACTCTGGGCCGGCGCACGCGATCCTCGGTTTGCTTTGGTATTCGCCAGTTGTTCCGGCGAGATGGGGGCGTCGCTCTCCCGCCGCGACTTCGGGGAGAGCCTGGATGATGTGATCGCGAGTTTTCCGCGCTGGTTTGTGGCCGGGTTCGAAAAATATTCCGCACGCTGGAACGATGTCCCGGTGGATTCGCACATGATCATCGCGCTGCAGGCGCCGCGGCCAGTGTTCATCACGGGAGGCACGGAGGATTTATGGGCTGATCCCCGGGGGCAGTTTCTTGCCGAGGTTGCCGCCGGGCCTGTCTACCGGCTTCTGGGCAAAGGGGATCTGGGCACAACCGAGATGCCGACCGACACGCCCCTGATCCAAGGCAGTCTGGGATTCCATCTGCATACTGGCGGACACGGGATCAGTGCGGCGGATTGGGAGGCCTTTGTGGCCTTTGCGGACAGGCATTGGCTTGATTGGCGTTAACGGGAGCAGTCAAAGGTTTTGGAGAGAGGACCAGCCACTCTTTTTTCGGGCTCAATCAAAGAGGTGCTCCGGTTTATATGAGGTGTTAGGGCAAATGATCTGCAAATTTATTTTCAGGATTTTCAGGAGCAGTCGTTTGATCCACAGCCAGGCTCCCTTCGGCATTTTAACTGCAGAGCCGGATTGGGAAACCAACCCCGGATTTCTCATCTGTCCAGCGCGGTTCAACAACGAGGTTTTTTTGGGGTGGTATGCTCCGCCAATAAGCCGGGGTGTGCGGCCGTGAACGGCCTTTTTCGGGTCATTATCTTCGGGTGTGGAAGCCTTGATGTTGGGCTGTTTTTTTAGAATGGTATATCTGTGTTTCCGTGCAACCATTTAAACCGATATGCTTGACCCCGCCGCCAGTCAGTATACAGACGATTCCGGTCGCGACTATCACGAACACAAACGGGCCCTGCACCCGGAGGCATTGGAGTGGGTGCTGGCGTTGCGGGCGGAGAAGCTACAGCCGCACGTGCGGCCGGCTGATGTTGTGTTTGAGCTGGGGGTGGGTTCGGGCTGGAATCTGGCCCGGCTTCGTTGCGCCAGGCGCATAGGGAGTGACGCCGCGTTGTTTTTGGCCCGGCGGGTTGCAGCGCACGGTATTGAATTCGTCGATGGCATGGAGTCCGTGCCGGACGCCATGGCGGATGTGGTGCTTTGCCATCATACCCTTGAGCACCTGCTTGCGCCGGTGGAGGCGCTGCGGCAGGTGGCCCGAATCCTAAAGCCTGGCGGCAAGCTGGTCCTGCATGTGCCTTGGGAACGTGAACGCCGTTACGCCCGATTCAAGCCGGGCGATCCCAACCGCCACCTCCACATTTGGAACGCGCAGAGCCTGGGGAACCTCGTCAGCCTGCTGGGCTATCAGATCGAGTCGGTTGGGGTGCGGCGCTACGGCTACGATCGGTTCGCCGCCAATCTGGCGGTGCGGATCCGGGCCGGGCAATGGGGTTACCGGGTGGGTCGCCGGGTTCTGGTTGCGTTGCGCCCGCTTTGGGAAGTGGAGTTGGTGGCGCTGCGGCAGTCTGGAGTGCAGGGGTGAGTTTGGCAGGGCGCGAGTCTCTCGGAGGGGTCCAGCCCAACGGCGCGGTTTTTAGTCCCTTGACCGCTGGCTTGGAAGGCCTTATATAAAGGCCAGTCCACGTTGCACCCGGCAATGCAAAACCATAAAAACATTATGACACTCACAAAAAGAGATTTGGTCATTCGCATCAGCGAGGAGACCGGAAAAACACAACAAGAGATTCTCAAAATTATTCAATCCACCCTGGACTATATTCGCCAAGGGTTGGCCAAGGGGGACAAGGTTGAGTTGCGCAATTTCGGCGTGTTCGAGGTGAAAGTCCGCAAGGCCCGCGTTGGACGCAATCCCAACGCCCCGGAGACTGATGTGCCCATCCCGCCCCGGTCCGTGGTGAAATTCAAGGCAGGCAAGCAAATGCGCGGCCAGGTGCTCAAGCTGGGTTCTAAATCTTCCGCCCGCGGACGCTGACACCGCAGTCCGCTTCTGCCGCGGCGCCGAGCCGACATTCCATGCGAATGACCCACTCATTGGCCAGCCGTTTGGCGGCTGTTCTTGGATTGGTTGCGGTTGCTTTGGGTGCGTTTGGTGCGCATGGGCTCAAGGAGGTTCTTGCCCGCAACCAAACGACGGCCATATGGGAGAAAGCCGTTTTTTATCATGCTATTCATGCCGTGATGCTTTTCCTCCTTGCCGGTCGCAAGCCTTTGACCGCCGGCCCATGGTTCTGTTTTCTCATCGGCATTATCCTTTTTTCCGGGTCGCTTTACCTGATGGCACTGACTAACGTCCGATGGCTCGGCGCAATCACCCCCTTGGGCGGGGCTGGTTTTCTTGCGGGTTGGTTCTGGCTGGCCCTCGCAAAAGGCAAAGAACCGGGCTGAATGCGTTGCGGAGCTGCTTGGCATCCGCGGCTGCCACTCCAAGCTCCGGCCCGGGGCCCGGTTCAGGGCAAACGAATCAATGGATTTTGGAAAGGCAGCCGTTGATCCTTTGAATGAAGTGCTTTAGTCAGGGTGAATTCCCTTTTGGCTCCTCGGTTCTCATCGTTCCCTCCTCATGCCAACTGCGGCTTGCGAAGGGCCGCCGGTCAAGTCGGTTGTCACGCAGGGGATCCCCCCCGACTGGATCAAACGGTTCACGAACGGAAACCGGATGTGCTTACGGCTATTGCTCCGCAGGCGGTGCTTGGAGAGCCGGCTTTAATGTCCAAGTCTGCAGGCGGGCCTGTTCCATGAGCGCAGGAGCTTGGAAACCGGCTCTGTGAATGATCCATCCCCCGAAGAGGTCGGGGGTGTCCGAGGCCGCCTGTTTTTCCGGAATGATGCAGGCGTGTTCTCCCAGCGGGATGGTTTCCGAGGACGGGAGCTTGCCGGTTCTGCGGTGGAAATCCCACGCGTGAGCCAAAGCCAGCAGGAAATCGGCAGGTGCCACGGCCCGGGCACCGATAAACACGCGGGCCGGAATGCGGTGCTGGGTGGCAAGGAATTGATACACTTCGCGGATGGTATCCCGCAGAGCAAACCCGGTGATGTTGGTTGCGGCATCGTTTGACATGGGCGGCTTGGCATCGGGTCCCATCAGGCCGGAGGTTTTGAGCGGAAAAATCAGCCGGTGCCCGGCACCGGTCTCGTGAATCGCGTCTGTCAACAACTCGAATTGGTCCGCCAGTGAATAGGATCGCGGGCCGATGGAAATGAGGTCCAGCCCTTGCCGGCGGCTTGAGCCGATCCGCTCCGTTATCTGGTCCAAATCGCCTGATGGAGCACCTTCGGTGCGGGTCCGGTCCGGATAGAGCAGGGGTAGATCGCTTGCGGTGATCCAGCGGATTCCCGGGATGGTGAGGACGGAGTCGAGGTAGTCGGAGAAGAGCCGGAATGCGGCGTCGGTTTCCGCGGCGCTGCGTTGGGGTGGGGCTTTCCAGTTTTCGCGGGGAGGGTTGGCACCATGGGAGAAGTTGACGGCGTCCCAAAACTCCTTATGTATCCATTCGCAGGGATGATAGTAGCTGCTCATCAACCCGCCGCCTTCGCGGCTGAGGCGGCCGGCGATCTCGGCGAATTTCTGCCTGGCCGGTTCGACTGCGGCCGGGTCATGCAGTTTAAGGCGGGTGAAATTCGAGCCCATCCCATAGACATTCAAGGCCCCGGCATACCAAAAGGGGCGCTGGTTTAACCCGATTTGCTTGCCGACATCAACGTAACAAGGCACCCCATGCGGCGCGACGCCGATGGCGGGAAGGGCGGCGATGGCTTGGGGGCCCCACGACGAGCCGGGCTGGCCGTAGCAGGAAAGAGTTTCGAGTCCGAAAATACGGCGGACATCCGCCGCCCCGCCGCCTTCCCGGCAGATGAATTCCGCAATCCCATCCAGCCAACCGCACTCCGCCAGATACTCCGTCGGCGTGGGATGGACCGAGTGAAGGTTGGAGTGGTAGCCGATGTCATGGCGTTTGAGCGCGGAGATGACATCCTGGCGGCCGCGTTGTTCCAGCACGCGCGCCTTTTCCCCGACGATTTTGAACGTGGCTCGGATATTCTTGGCGGTGAGCAACTGGCAGAGCCGCAGCGTCGCATCATCGTCCCCGGGTGAGAGGTAATCTTCGGTGTCGAAAAAGAGCAGGACGTTGATTGCAGGTCGGGCTTCTGCGGCAGAGGCTAGAGGCGCAAGCGGGAGGAGGGTGAAAAGGAGCAGCCACCAAAGATGATGCGATTCAAGGGATGACGGGCCTGAGCCGGGCATGCGCTGTGAAAGTTCAAGGGGCATGGGACCCGCATCCGGCCCGGAGATTTCCGGCACACCGGGCTGGGAGATGGGTGGAACCGGGGGGGCCTGTGCACGGGATGAGTTCAAGATTTGAGGATTGGGCGGTTGTGGGAAATCACAGGGTTTGTCCCGGGGATTCCATTTGATCTTCAGGCAAGCAAGTTTGAGATGATTTTGCCCTCCACATCGGTAAGCCGGAATCGGCGGCCCTGATGGAGAAAGTTCAAACGCTCATGATCCACACCGAGCAGGCGCAGCATGGTTGCATGCAGATCGTGCACATGAACGCCATCGGTGGCCACGTTGTAGCTGAAGTCATCCGTCTCGCCGTGGACCAGTCCGGGTTTGACGCCGCCGCCGGCCATCCAAGCCGAGAAACAGCGTGGGTGATGGTCGCGCCCATAGTTGTCGAGGCTGATTTTGCCCTGCGAATAACTGGTTCGCCCGAACTCGCCGCTCCAGACCACCAGCGTTTCATCGAGCATGCCCCGCTCTTTGAGGTCCGTAATGAGCGCCGCCGCCGCCTGATCGGTTTCGCGGCACTGAACCGAGATGCCGTGGGGCAGGTCGCCGTGTTGGTCCAGCCCTGATGGTAAAGCTGGATGAATTTGACGCCTTTCTCGGCCAGTCGCCGGGCGAGCAGGCAGTTGGCGGCGAAAGTTCCCGGCTTTTTCGAATCCGGGCCGTAGAGGTCGAACGTCGCGGGTTTTTCCTTCGAAAAATCCATGACGCCCGGGACGCTGGTTTGCATCCGGTAAGCCATTTCGTATTGGGCGATGCGGGCATCCATTCCGGTTTCGCCGGCTTTTTCCGCGGTGTGTTGATGGAGTTCGTTCAAGCGATCGAGCATGAGCCGGCGGCTGGCGGGTGTCACGCCGCCGGGATTGTTTAGATAGAGAACCGGTTCCGCACCGCTGCTGAACTGCACGCCCTGATATTGAGAGGGAAGAAACCCGCTGCCCCAGAGCCGCGAGTAGAGAGGCTGGTCAATCTTGCCCGGCGTTATCAACACCACAAAAGAAGGCAGATTTTGGTTGTCGCTGCCCAGTCCGTAGTGGATCCAGGACCCGATGCTGGGCCGGCCCGAAATCTGGGAGCCGGTCTGCAGAAAGGTGATGGCCGGGTCGTGGTTGATCGCTTCGCTGTAGAGGGAGCGGATGATGCATAGGTCGTCGACGACCTTGGCGGTGTGGGGGAGGAGTTCGCTTACCCAGGCTCCATTGCGCCCGTGTTGGCTGAACTTGAATTTCGATCCGGCCAAGGGCAGCGAGGATTGGTTGCCCGACATGCCGGTGAGGCGCTGGCCCTGACGCACAGAATCGGGCAGCTCCTGGCCATGGCGCTGATTGAGCACCGGCTTGTAGTCGAAGGTTTCAATCTGAGAGGGGCCTCCCGCCATGAAGAGATAAATGACCCGTTTGGCTTTGGCGGGGAAATGCAGCTGGCCATTGAGGATGCCGCGTTCTGGTGCGGGCGGCGGCGAGGCGAGCAGTCGGCCTGGGGTAATCAGACTGGCCAAGGCGATGCCGCCCAGCCCCATGCCGAAGCTGTTCAGGAATCCGCGTCGGGTCAGTCCGGCGGCGGGCAGTGGACCGGTGCAAATGTGTTGGTTCATAGCTTGATCTTTATCGTTCCATGACAAACTCGTCGAAGTTCATGATGGCATTGACCAGGGTTGTCATCGCTGCGGAATCGGCGGATGCCAGGAGCGGGTCGGGCTTGGAATCCCCGGTGGTCAGAAGTTTGGCGGCGCTGTCGGAGTCTTTTGCGAAGAGCTCCTTTTGCTCCTTGAGCAGCTGAAGGAGGATTCTCAGTTCGGTGCCATCGGGAGCGCGTCCGGTGAGCCGGCGGAAGGCTTCATTGACCCGCGCCGGGGGATCGGAGGGGAAGGATTTCAGGAGTCTTTCGCCCAGCACGCGCGAGGCCTCCACGAACTGCGGATCGTTGAGCAGCACCAAGGCCTGCAGCGGAGTGGTGGTGGTTTCGCGTTTGGCCGTGCAAACTTCGCGCGAGGTGGCGTCGAAAGTGAGCATTGAAGGCGGCGGGGCGGTGCGCTTGATGTAGGTGTAGAGGCTGCGACGATACAGACTGTCGCCCTTGTCCTGGGAATATCGGCCGCCGGTGCCCGAGGATTCCCAGAGGCCGGCGGGTTGGTAGGGCTTGACGCTTGGTCCGCCCAAGGCGGGGTTGAGCAGGCCGCTGGCGGCCAGAGCGCCGTCGCGGATCTGTTCGGCCTGGAGCCGGTGCGCCGGCCAATGGGCAAGGAGCAGGTTTTCAGGGTCGCGTTCCAGACCCAGACGCGAGGCTTGGGCGGATTGGCGGTAGGTTGCGGAACTGACGATCAGGCGGTGGAGTTCCTTGACATCCCAGTGGTGGTCCATGAACCAGCCGGCCATCCAGTCGAGCAGTTCGGGGTGAGTGGGGAGTTTGCCTTGGCTACCGAAATCGTCCGCCGTGGCGACCAGGCCGCGGCCAAAGTGCATGCGCCAGATTCGATTCACGATGACGCGGGCGGTGAGCGGGTTTTTTCGGTCCACGAGCCATTTGGCCAGACCCAGACGGTTGCGGGGCGCGCCGCCGGGAAAAGGCGGGAGGCAGGCCGGGGTGGTGCGCTCCACCGGTTCGGCGGGGGCGTCATAGGCGCCGCGCTTGAGCAGGAAAGTCGGGCGGGCTTGTGGCATTTCCTCCATCGCCATAATCTCCCTGACATCGTTGATGAGCGTGTTTTCCTCAAGGCGGATTTTTTCCAAGTCTCTCCGGGCCGCTTGGAACGGGGCGCAATGGCGGGCGAGGAAATAATCCAGCGTGGGTGCCGGCGGGTTGGGTTGGGACAGTGACTGGATTTCCGGGGCCGTCAGGCAGGTGTTGAATATCTGGAGGTCGTCGATCAGTCCGTTTTTGAAGCCTTTGTCGCGAAAACGGGCCCCGAGCGTAAGCCGGATATTGCCCGTTTCGCCGTCCCCCCATTCACCTCGATGCAGGATGTCTTTGTAGAGATGATCGCGGACCACTTCGGTTTCCATCGGGGCGCCGTTGCAGTAAATACGGATGCCCGCCGCGCGGCTTGAGCCGTCATAGGTAATACTGATGCTTGACCATTGGTTGGTTGGCAGGGCCAGATTGGCGCGCACGGCGATGGCGTTGCCTGGCCAGAAGTGTATCAGGCCGAAGAAGGGGCGTCCGTGATCCAATACGAGTTCGTAGCCTCGGCTGCCGGAGTCGGTCCATGCCCGGGAATGGTGCAGCACGACAGCGCGGTCTTGACGTTCAAGCGGGTTGAGCCGGAGGTGGAAGGAGAAGGAATCGGCGCGTCCGAAATGGGCGCCTTGGCTGCAGACAACCTGATTGTCCCCGTTAAACTGCAGGGCGAAGTTTTTGTTGGTGGGTCCCTGCGTAGAGCCGGCTCCAAGAGCCACGCGCAGAGGGCTGTCTTCGAGTCGGGCGGTGTTACTGGAGAGCAGATCTGGGGTGTGGTTGTTGGTGATGAAGTTGAATGCGAAGTGGGCTTGGGGGGCGGGTGGGGTGACCTTGCCACCGTTTTCAAGCCAGAGCTGGAAGGGGCGTTGAGCCGCGAGCCTGGTTTTTTTGATGATGCGTTCAGCCTGCTCCAGCCGGGCTTTCAGAGCGTTCTCTTGTTTTTCCTTGTCCTGCGGCCAGAGCAGCAGAGTCGGGGTCGGGGTGGCACGGGTGAAATGAGGGTAGAGCCCCGACTCGTCGATACTGTTGAAAAAGGCGGTGATGGAATAATAGTCGCGCTGTTTGATTGGATCGTATTTGTGATCGTGGCAGCGTGCGCAGCCCAAGGTCAGCCCGAGCATGGCGGTGCCGAAGGTGTTCACCCGGTCGGAGACATATTCCGCGCGGAACTCCTCCTCGATGCTGCCGCCTTCGTTGGTCTGGCGGTGCAGGCGGTTGAAGGCGGTTGCCAGGTGCTGGTCGCGCGTTGCGTTGGGCAAGAGGTCGCCCGCGACCTGCCAAGTCAGGAACTGGTCGTAGGGGAGGTTTTGGTTGAAAGAGCGGATGACCCAGTCGCGCCAGGGCGAAAGGTCGCGTTCCACATCCGACTGGTAACCGTAGGTGTCGGCGTAGCGGGCCAAGTCCAGCCAATCCACGGCCATGCGCTCGCCATAGGCTTGGGAATTTAAATAGCGGTCGATGACCCGGTCCCAAGCGTTGGTGGCAGGATCCGCGAGAAACAAGTCCAGTTCGGCCAGGCTCGGGGGCAGGCCGGTCAGATCAAGGGCGAGCCGGCGCAGCTGGGTTTCGCGATTGGCCTCGGGTGCGGGGGAAAGACCCAAGGGGATCAGTTTGGCCTGCACAAACGCATCCACGGGATTCGGGAACCCTTTTTTGTTCTGGACGCGGGGCACGGCGACCTTTTCAACCGGGATCAAGGACCAATGCGATTTGAATTCGGCCCCCTGAGCCACCCAGCGGCGAAGTTGGTCCTTTTCGGTTGGAGTGAGAGTGAGCTGTGAGTCGGGCGGCGGCATGACCTCCTCCGGGTCGGTGGAGAAAATGCGGCGGATCAGCTCGCTGCGGCGGGTGTCGCCCGGGTGGACGACCGCCAAGCGCCCAGGGAGTTTCTTGAACATTCCTTCTGGGGAATCGAGCCGGAGCTTTTTCTTGCGGGTCCGTTCGTCCGGGCCGTGGCACTTGAAACAGCGGTCGGAGAGCAGCGGCCGGATTTGGAAATTAAAATCGATCTTGTCCGTGTTCGCGCCCGGTGCCGCGCCGGTGCTTGCGGCGAGCCAAAGCGCTCCGAGTAGTCCTGCCCGGAGTAGGTTTGAAAAGCGTGAGGTCACGGGCCAAAAATAACCGCACATGCGCACGGTTCAAAGCAGAATTGCCGCGGCATGGCGGGTTTTTTCCGCCCGGAATAAAAGGGTTGCCCCCGTGTTGAACTACAGGGTTGCCATGAAAGGCTGGACCGACTTATCATATTTTCATTCTCAATGGCCGCCAAGCCCGTGGATGATTGGCCTTGTGCCGAGCCGTTGGTGTTCATCAAAAAATGACTAGAAATAAATTTATGAAGTTCAGCAAAAAAAGTGATTCCAGCTCCTCCCCAGCCGCTGCTTTCACCCTGATCGAGCTGCTGGTCGTCATCGCCATCATTGCCATACTGGCGGCGATGCTGCTGCCGGCCCTTCAAAAGGCAAAGCTCAAGAGCACGATGTCGGTTTGCCTGAGTAATCAAAAGCAGCTTGTCACGGCGTTCATCATGTATGCGAGTGACAACAAGGACAACCTCATGCCCAGCTTCGATGGCGGCGGTTGGTATCCCCCGGCGGATCTGAGCGGGGTAGGGCCTACGGCCACCGATCTCGCCGAAAAGAGGGTGGTCGCTGCGCTCAAGCAGGGACTGCTCTTTCCCTATGCCCCCAATGCGGGCGTGGCGCATTGTCCCGGCGACATGCGCTACAAGAATTTGAAAGTGGGAAGTGGTTGGGACTATGTCAGCTATTCGAAGCTGGATGGCATGAATGGCGGGTGGGGCGGGGGCACTCCCTTCACTAAAACGAGCCAGATTGCATTTCCTTCGGTTTCCGGTGTTTTTATTGAGGAATCCGATCCGCGCGGCTTCGAGATGGGAACCTGGGCCATGAACAAGAGTGGGTGGGTGGACGGTTTTGCTATTTTTCACGGCACAATCACCACAATGGCTTTTGAGGATGGGCACGGAGAATTGCACAAATGGCTCGATGCTGCAACGATCAAGGCCGCCACGGATTTTTCACATGGAATCGCCAGCTTTTTTTGGAGCGGGGGCGGGACAAGCCAAAATCGTGATTTTGCATGGATGTGGGATAAATACCGTTTTGTCGACTGGACGCCTCTCCCTTGAGGTCGTTGAAGGGGCATGTGCTGCAAAAGGATTAGAGGCGTTGCGGAGTTGAAACTAAAGCGCGTTCTTCACCCCACCTCCGTTATCCTAGGCCCCCTTTTTTCCGTGCGTTCACCTTGATTGAACTTCTGGCGGTGATTGCGATCACTGCGATTCTTTCTGCCGTATTGCTGCCGGCGTTAAGCAAGGCCAAGGAAAGGGCCGCAAAAACCCAGTGTCTGAGCAACATTCATCAGCTCGAAGTCGCGACCAGTATCTATGCTGCTGATAGCAAGGACAAACTTCCGGTATTGACCGGAGGCTCCGGCTGGGCTTGGGATCTGCCTGACGCGGCTGCGGATATCATGCTTGCATCCGGGCTTGTTAAAAAATCGTTTTATTGTCCGGGAACCCAGCCCAGATTCACCGATTGGGAGAATTTTCAGGAACCGGGAGATTTCCCAATGGCTCTCTCTGGAATTGGTCCGCTGCCGTCGGATTTCATATCATTGGATAAGCGCTGGCGTTTTCAGGCCCGGCCTGTTTGTTGAACCCGACGAATCAGAACAAAACACTTCAGGCCGAGTCAATCAATTCCGGTGAAACATGGGTGACTTATCCTGTTTCGGACCGGGTTTTGGTGGCCGATGCCATACTGAGCGCATGCGCGGCCTTGCCTGGCATAGCAAACCCTGCAAACAATTACACCTCAGTCCCGTGCGGTTTCTGCCAGAAAGGAGCGGTTTATCCACATACCAGCCCCCATATCAGAGGACTCACGCCGGCGGGAGGCAATCTGGGCTTTAAGGACTGGCATGCCGCATGGCAGAGGTTTGAGGCGATGACCCCGCGCGCCGTCTCAGGCGCGGTTTTTTGGTGGTGATCTACCATACGCAAAAAGGTTTGATCAATCGTATCCGCCCGGCAGACCCATCTATGCGGAGTGAGCAGGGGCTGGCAGACTTTGCGGGATGAACTCCAAATCCATCCGTCTCGCCGAGGTCCAATTAGTGCGATCCTCTCATACCA
>CAIQOK010000018.1 GCA_903873415.1 uncultured Verrucomicrobiota bacterium
GAATGGCCCGCCCTCGACCAGATTTTCGCGCGCGGAGCTGCTTCGCCCCTATGGGGTTCGGCTGCGCTCGGTTCGCTATGCTCACCATCGCTCCGCCTCACCCCAAAGGGGCGAAGCAGCAGGGAAAGAAAGCAATTTACAGAAAGAAATTTACACCGGCTCTCCTGCTCGGGATCATGTTTCACGCGAGCCTGTCCTTCTTGCCGGCCAATATCGACTGGCGGTCCAGAATATTTCGACCAGTCCGCCTGCTGCGATGTTTATAACCACGAGCCATTCCTTTCGTATGGAAACCTTCTTCCTGCTCGCGGGCTTTCTCAGGGGCTTCACATCCCTGTTGGCGGCGCGTCTGTATTCATGGCAGGAACAGTTTGTGCCGGAGGCAATTGTTGCGCGCCGGCCCGATGCTTCCGGAGCTGCACACTTTGGGCGTGCAATTGAGGAAGCCATGAGGCAAGAAGCTTATCGCAACTGGAACAATAAACGGGGCGGTGCCTTTCTCATATGATTGATTCTCCAATTCCATTTGAAAAAGCCCCATTGCAAAGAGTCAGTGATTCATTCTTGGATGATCATCAGGTCAACCTATACGTTCAGCGCGAAGACCTGATTCACCCTGTTATTAGCGGTAACAAGTGGTACAAGCTTAAATTGAATTTGAAGCACGCCAAAGAGAGGGGCTTTAAAACCGTCCTGAGTTTTGGCGGTGCTTACTCCAATCACATCCACGCGCTTTCAGCGGCGTCTGGTCTTTTTCAATTGCAAAGCATCGGCGTCATTCGAGGTGGATGCGATGGCGGAAACCCCACGCTGCGGGATGCGAAAGCGCACGGAATGCAATTGCATTTTGCATCGCGCGAGGAATATGCAAAACGCTGCAACAAATTATACTGGCAACAGTTGCAGGATATATTTGGCGGTTGTCACATTATTCCCGAAGGTGGGAATAACATTCAAGGCGTGCTGGGCAGCCGTGAAATCATGCGGTCCATTCAATCTCATGGGATCGCCTTTGATAGGGTGGCTGTCGCAGCTGCGACCGGGGCGACCCTGGCTGGATTGATTCAAGCCGCCCCCAGCCATGTGAAGGTGCTGGGTGTCAGCACGCTTAAAGGTGAAGATACAATCACGTCAAACGTGCTTGGTTATTTGAACGATATGGCCACCGGGCGAATGGCCCAGTGGCAGGTTTTTGGGGGCTACCATTGCGGAGGTTACGCCAAGGTTAACGCAAGGCTTTTGGACTTTATGGAGCGGTTTTCCGCCGGGACGGGGATTCCTCTTGAACCCATTTACACGGGTAAGTTGTTTTATGCGCTGTATGACATGGTTTTAAACAGGCAGATTCCGGCAGGCGCAAATGTGGTGGCTGTGCACACGGGTGGGTTGCAAGGCCTCAGAGGCATGCAGCCGCTGATGGATAAAATTAAAGCACGCGTCGGATGAAAGAATATTTGGCATCAGGCACTCGGCGCCGGCCTTACAGATTCACGATGGCGGGATCCCCGTAAAGAGTGAACGATCCGGCGCGGGTGATCCGTACATCCATCAAGCGGCCCCGGTGGCGATCGGAACCGTCGAAAAGCACGATTTTGTTGCAGCGGCTGCGCCCGGTCATACGGGCGGGGTTTTTCCGGCTGGGCCCCTCTACCAGAATCTGCATCTGCGAGCCGACCAAGGCCTCATAGCGGCTTGCGGCGAGTGTGTTGACGGCTTCAAGCAGGCGGGCATTCCTGTCCTCCTTAACCTCTGTGGGCAACTGGTCTTGCATTGAGGCGGCCGGAGTGTCCCGCCGCGGCGAGTATTTGAAAATATAGGCCTGATCAAACTCGACCTCGCGCACCAGCGAGAGGGTCTGTTCAAAATCCTCCTCCGTCTCACCGGGGAACCCGACAATGATATCGGTGCTCAAGCCGATGGAGGGGCGCGCGCGGCGCAGCTTGCTGATGATTCCGAGGAATCGTTCCCGCGTATAGCCGCGGTGCATGAGTTTCAAGAGGCGGTCACTGCCGCTCTGCACGGGGATATGGGCGCTTTCACACAGTTTGGGCAGGTGCTCATAGGCCTGGACCAAATCATCGCCATAGCCCTTGGGGTGGGGCGATGTGAAGCGAATGCGCTCCAGTCCGTCAATCTCATGGACTGCCTCCAGCAGCTGGACGAAGGCGGATTTGCCATCTTTCACCGGGAGATCCCGTTTGCCGAAGCTGGTGACAATCTGGCCCAGCAGGGTGATTTCGCTGACGCCTTGGCCGGCCAGTTCGCGGCATTCGGCGACGATGCCTGGGATGCTGCGGCTGCGTTCCTCGCCGCGGGTGGAGGGCACGATGCAAAAGGTGCAATGCTGGTTGCAGCCTTGCATGATGCTCACGAAGGCTGTGACGGATTTTTTGGCTGCGCCATGGAGCAGGTGCTCGCGAATGGCAGCCTCGCTGCCTTGCTCCACATCCACGTCCACAACCTTCTGTCGTCGGCCGGCGAGGATCGCGTCGAGATATTCCGCTGCGCGGTGGAATTTCTGGGTGCCCAAGACCAGATCCACATCCGGAAGGCGGTCGATCAACTCCTGTCCCCGGCTTTGGGCCATGCAGCCGAGGAATCCGACCACCTGGTCGCGGCGCTCACTGCGGGCGGTGCCGATGACGTTCTTCATTTTATTCAAGGCCTTCTGCTCGGCCAGATCGCGCACGCTGCAGGTGTTAAGCAGCACCACATCGGCGGCATCCGGGGATTGGGCCAGCGTGTAGCCCTTGGCGACGAGTTGGGCGGCGACGGCCTCGCTGTCGCGCTCGTTCATCTGGCAACCGTAGGTTTTGATGTAAACGCTGGGCATGATAAGAAAAACAGGGGTACAGGTTAGGGCACAACCGGGGCCATGGAAAGGGGGAATTGCCGGCGGGCGAAGCCGCTTGCGGCACCGTGAAAATCCTGTCATTTTGGGAGCCGGACAAGCGTAAGGTTCCGGATTCTATATGTTGCACGAGCGGATCAGGGTGTTGCTCATCGAGCATGACGCGGGGTTCACGCGCCGGGTCGGGGAGATGCTAGGCCAGGCCCGGGGGCTGTCCGCGGAGGTCTGCTGCGCCCCGCATCTTGAGGCGGGGTTGGCCCGGCTGCGGTGCGAGGAATTCCATGTGGTGATCCTGGATGTGTGCGTGCCGGATGGTGCGGGACTGGCCAGCATCAATCTTCTCAAGTCGGCGGCCCCTCAGATGCCCCTGATTGCAACGGGTGACACCGACAACGAGACTGTGGCGATCGAGGCGGTGCAGGCCGGAGCGCAGGATTATCTGATCAAAAGCCCGCTTACGGCGCGCTTGCTGGAGCGCTCGATCCGCTACGCTCTAGAGCGCCACCGCTCGGACCTGATGCTGCTAGCGGCGGAGGCGAAGTATCACGGTATTTTCGATCATCTGGTGGAAGGTATTTTCCAAACCACGCCCGACGGGCGCTACCTGCTGGCCAATACGGCCCTGGCGCGCATCTACGGCTACTCATCCCCCGAGGAGCTCACGCAGACCCTCACCGATATCGGCCGAAAGCTTTATGTCCAGGAGGGGCGGCGGGAGGAGTTTGTTCAACTCATGCAGGAGAGCGACGTGCTGACCGATTTTGAATCGGAGATCTACCGCAAGGACGGGAGCCGGATCTGGATTTCCGAGAACTGCCGTGCCGTTCGCGGGTCCGAAGGGACGATTCTTTATTACGAAGGCACGGTGGAAGACATCACCCAGCGCCGCAAGGCTGAGGAGGCGCTGCGCAACTCCGAGGCGCTTTATCATTCGCTGGTGGAGCACAGCCCGCAGAATATTTTCCGCAAGGACATTCAAGGGCGCTTCACCTTTGCCAACGAACAGTATTGCCGTCATTACCATTGCAAGCTGGAGGACATTCTGGGCAGGACGGACTTTGATTTTTTCCCGCCCGAACTGGCTGAAAAGTATCATCGCGACGACTGGCAGGTGCTGGAGACCGGGCAGACGTTGCGGCTGACCGAAGAGCACCAGCCCAAGGGCCAGGAGAAGACCTACGTGCAGGTGCTCAAATCACCTCTCTATGATGCCAGCGGCCGGGTTATCGGTTTGCAGGGGATGTTCTGGGACATCACCAAGGAGCGGCAGATGGAGGAGAAGCTGCGCAGCTCCGAGGCGCTCTATCATTCCCTGGTGGAGACCATTCCACACTGCATTTTCCGCAAGGATCTCGCGGGCCGTTACACTTTTGTCAACCCGGAATACTGTCGCGTCTTGGAAAAGCGGCCCGAGGAGATCCTGGGCCACACCATCTTCGATTTTCTGCCTCCGGAACTGGCCGGGTTGCGTCAGGACGACGACCTTTCGGTAATCCAGTCTGCCAAGCCTCTCATGAAGGTGGAGGAGAGCAGGTTTCACGGCTCGGAACGCCGCTTTATCCAAGTGCTCAAACTGCCGATTTTCGACGCGCAGGGCGCTGCGGTGGGACTGCAGGGGATGTTCTGGGATATCACCGAACAGAAGCTCGCCGAGGAGCGCATCCGCCGGGCCAACACCGCTTTGGCAGTCAGTCGTGAGGAGCTGCGCGCCAAAAACCTGCAGATGGAGGAAAACCTCAGGATGGCCCGGGAAATCCAGGTCAGCCTGCTGCCGCAGCAATATCCCGTCTTCCCGGCCGGCACGACGCCGACGGACAGCGCCTTTCAATTTTCCCACCGTTACCTGCCCGCGGAAACCGTCAGTGGTGATTTCTTCACCATCTCGAAACTTTCCGACACGGAGGCGGCGGTGTTCATTTGCGACGTGGCCGGACACGGGGTCCGCTCTGCGCTGGTGACCGCGATGATACGGGCGTTGGTGGAGGAATTGAAACCCGCGGCCAGCGATCCGGGCCAGTTCCTGAGTGCGCTGAACCGGGAATTGCGCGCGATTCTTCAGCACAGCGACACGGAAATGCCCACCACCGCCATTTATCTGGTGGCCGACTGCCGCACCGGGGCGTTGCGTTTTGCCAACGCGGGCCACCCCAAGCCGCTGCTCCTGCGCCGCACGGCGGGCACGGTCAGCCCCCTGGCCAATGAGGGCGGCCGCAGCCAGTTCGCCCTCGGACTGAAGGAAAACACCATCTACGCCACCACCGAAGCCGGTTTTGCTCCCGGGGATCTTCTAATGCTTTTCACCGACGGTTTGTATGAGGTGGAGGATGCGGAGCAAAACCTCTTCAGTCAGGCCATGCTGGTTAATCAGGTTAGGCAGCGATGCCAAATGCGGGCCGGTCAATTATTCGACGAGTTGCTGGCCGAGGTTCGCGGTTTTGCCCAAGAGGGAAAGTTCACCGATGACGTGAGTCTTGTGGGGCTGGAGTTTCATGCCAAACCGGCCAGATTCAACGATCTGTTGGCTGATTTACGGAGTGTGGCCCGGGAAAATCAATTGCCCCCCGGGTAAGCCGCCGCGGCAGGAACGCATTCCCATTCGACCGCTGTGGTTTGTTGCGCCTAAAACCACAGGTTGACAGATAGCACCGCGCAGCAGGGCGGATGTCGGCGTTTCAGGCTTTTTTGTCTCTCTGTCATAAGAGCGCGGAGGACGGGGTTGTTTATCGAACGACGCGAAACACGAAAGATTGCAGAACTTCATTGGAAAGGCAGCCATCCACCCCGTGGGCTGAGGCGTTTTTGGTCCGGGAAATTACATTCCGGCCCTCGCTGTCCGCAGGGTTTGCAGTTCATATCCGCCCCGGTTTACAGGGTTGCTGGAGAGGAGCAGTCAGGAGCGCGCCCGCAAATTTCCCATTGACTTTCATATGCGTTAACAGGCATATCCCTATGAAAGAATATGAAAATACTGACGCTTTATCGATGTCTCAGTGACGAGACCCGGCTGCGGCTGTTGCATTTGTTGGGCTTGGGCCCTCTGTGCGTTTGTCATTTTCAAGAAATCCTCAAACTGCCCCAGACCGCCATTTCCAAGCACTTAGCCTATCTGCGCATCCGGGGTGTGGTACGGGTGCGGCGTCAGGGGCAGTGGAGGATCTACCATTTGCCTGAGCCATTGCCTGAGGAGTTGGGCTTGCAGTTGCAGGCGCTTCAGGAGTGCGTGAAGAAGCATCCGGTGTTCCGGACGGATTTGAAACGGCTCAAAGAGACAGAGGCCGGCTGTGATTGGGCCGTGCCGGTTGTGACAAAGGCAAAAAGGAAAAAGGCATGAAGGCTATGGTTTCAGCCCCCAAACGACTGGCTTTTTTCGAGCGTTATCTCACCGTGTGGGTTTTTCTCTGCATGGGGGTCGGGTTGCTGCTGGGCCGGGCAATGCCGGGCCTGACCGCCGCCTTGAGTCGGATGGAATTCGGCCGGGGTTCCCGGGTCAACATTCCCATCGGGGTGCTGCTGTGGCTGATGATTTATCCGATGATGCTCAAGGTGGACTTCAGCTCCATCGGCGGCATCACACGGCGGCCCAAGGGCCTGCTTGTGACGTTGCTGGTCAATTGGGTGGTGAAACCTTTCAGCATGGCGTTCCTCGGCTGGATTTTCATGCAGCACCTGTTTGCCGGTTGGATCGAGCCCGAGACCGGCCGGAATTACACGGCCGGGCTGATCATCCTGGCCGCCGCCCCTTGCACGGCGATGGTGTTCGTGTGGTCTTACCTGACCGGTGGCGATCCCGCCTATACGCTGCTCCAGGTGGCTGTCAACGATCTCATCATGCTTGTGGCATTTGCGCCCATTGTGATGTTCCTCTGTGGCGTGGCGCAGGTCGTCGTGCCGGCCAAGGTGCTTGTCACCTCGGTGGTGGTTTTCATAGTGATCCCATTGGCATCGGGTTGGTTGACCCGTTCGCTCCTGCTCAAATCCCACGGTCAACGCTGGTTTGAAGAGCGGTTCCTCCCCAAATTCCACCCTGTCATGATCGGGGCGCTGCTCCTTACCCTGGTGCTTATCTTTGCATTCCAATCCAAGAACCTTACGCACCGATGGCTTGCCGTGGTGCTCTTGGCTGTGCCCATTGCCATTCAAGTCTACTTCAACTCCGGCCTGACCTATGTGCTGATGCGCCGCTTGCGGGTGGAGCACAGCGTTGCGGCGCCGGGCGCGCTGATCGGTGCCAGCAACTTTTTTGAGCTGGCCGTGGCCGTGGCCATCACGTTGTTCGGCCCCGATTCACCCGCCGCTCTGGCCACCGTCGTCGGCGTGCTGGTCGAGGTGCCGGTGATGCTTTCCGTCTGCAGTATCTGCAACCGGTCGCGCGACTGGTACAACCAAAGAAAATCCCAATGACCAAGCCCAACGTCCTGTTCGTTTGCATCCATAACAGCGCCCGCAGCCAGATGGCTGAGGCTTTTCTCAACCTGATTTCCGGCGGGCGTTTCCAAGCCCTTAGTGCCGGATTGGAGCCGGGGCGGCTCAATCCCGTGGTTGTGGAGGCGATGCGCGAGGTGGGGATTGATATCTCCGGCAATCCCACCAAGTCGGTGGCCGACATGATCCAGTCGGGCCGGGTGTTTGAGTGGGTGGTGACTGTGTGTGACGAGGCCAGCGCGGAGCGGTGCCCGGTTTTTCCCGGAGGCGCGCGGCGGTTGCACTGGGGCTTCCCTGATCCGTCTTCTTTT
This sequence comes from uncultured Verrucomicrobiota bacterium, assembly GCA_903873415.1. GTDB lineage: Bacteria > Verrucomicrobiota > Verrucomicrobiia > Limisphaerales > CAIQOK01 > CAIQOK01. Next base: position 7,585 of record CAIQOK010000018.1, read on the forward strand.
CAGGGAACACCGGAGGAAAAACTGGCGCGGACCCGGGAGGTGCGTGATGTCATCCAATCCAAGGTCAAGGCGTGGTATGCGGAAGTCTGCGGCTCCTAGTCGAGCCTATACCCGAGATGCTGGCGGGTCGGGGGATTGAACACATTCAGACGGGGCTGTTGTTGGGACCCGTCGGAGGCGCGCGGCGGAGCCGGTTGTTGTTTTACGACCGCCCCGGCCGGTTTTGAAATCGCAAACGCCGGGTTGATCCCGGCAAGTCCGGGGCGGTGGCGTGCTACTGGATGTTCAAATCCCTTTGGATGCCGAATTTTTCGATGCGTTTGCGCAGGGTGGCGCGGGTGATGCCCAGCATTTTGGCGGCTTGAACCTGGTTGCCGGCGGTCTCTTTGAGGCATTGAATGACCAGTTCGCGTTCCACGGCCGGAATGATTTTCATTTTCGGATCCTTGCGCGCCCATTGGAACAAGCGCCTTGTCAGTGAAGCGATATCGGCGGCGCCCTCGGTGGCGTTGGGGCCTGCCGGGTCTGCCGCGGGAGAGGCGCCGGCGATCGTGCCCGGTCCGAGGATTTCCGGCGGCAGGTCGCCCAAAAGGATGGCATCGCCCTTGGCCACGACCAGCGCCCGGCGGACCACGTTTTCCAACTCGCGCACGTTTCCCGGCCAGTGATATTGTTCGAGCAGTTTGCTGGCCGAATTGGAGATGGATTTCGGGGCGGTCTGCTGTTCGCGGGCGAACCGTTTCAAGAAATAATTCACCAGCAGCCGCACGTCGTCCCTCCGCTCCCGCAGGGGCGGGATCTGGATGCGGACCACATTGAGCCGGTAGAACAAGTCCTCCCGGAACTGCCGCGCGGCGACGGCCTCCTCCAGCGGTTTGTTCGTCGCGGCGATGACCCGCACGTCCACTTTGATTGGTTGGTTGCCCCCCACCCGCTCGAAGGTGCCGGACTGAAGCACCCGAAGGATCTTGGTCTGCGTGGTGGGAGTCATGTCCCCGATCTCGTCGAGGAAGATTGTGCCGCCCTGGCACTGCTCAAACTTGCCCACGCGCTGCATCGTGGCACCGGTGAACGACCCGCGTTCATGGCCGAAAAGCTCGCTCTCGAGCAGTTGCTCTGGAATTGCCGCGCAGTTGACCGCCAGAAACGGTTGCGCGCTGCGATCGCTGTGGTGGTAGATGGCGCGGGCTACCAGTTCCTTGCCCGTGCCGCTTTCGCCGGTGACCAGCGCGGTGGCATCGGTCCCCGCCACCTGTCCGATGAGCTTGAAAACCTGCTGCATCGCCTCGCTCCGGCCGACGATTCCCAGTTCGTAATCTTCTTTCTCCAGCAGGGGCTGGTAGGAAACGACCTGCCGCATGTCGTGCGCCGCCTTGAGCGCCTTGCCCACCAGTTCCTTGAGCTTGGGCACGTCGAAGGGCTTGAGCAGATAATCGTAGGCGCCGAGCTTCATCGCCTCGATGGCGGTTTGCGTGGTGCCGTAGGCTGTCATTAAAATCACCAGCTGCTTGTTGTCGAGCTTCCGGATGCGGCGCAGGGTCTCCAGGCCGTTTATGCCGCCCATGCGAATGTCCATGAGCACCAGATCTGGTTTGAATTTCGGGATGAGTTCAAGGCCCTCCTCGCCGCTGGACGCGGTTGTAAGCTCAATCTCCGGCGAACTGAAAATCCGCTGGAAGGAATACTGCACATCCGCCTCGTCATCAATCAACAGAAGTTTGCTCATGGGATCATTTTGGATGCACTAAACAATACCTAACATAGTCGAGCGGTCTGAAAACAACAGGGGATTTTATGGGTGTGAACACAATTGCCGGGCCGGATTTTCTGGATGCCAACGTGAGAGTCTGGGAAACCGATTCACAAGCGCGCTGCCTGGCGCTTGTGTTTTTGTGAAATCTCCAGGGTTAAAGCTGAGATAATGGGCGGGTCCTCGTCGCCGCGGGCCTCTTGGCTCCGGTGAGGTTGAAGGAGGCCGCCGGCATGTGCCGATAAGCGGTTGGAAATTGGCGGGGATGGTGGTTGAAGCTTAATGCCGAATGCGTGCTCCAACTCGAGCTTTGGCCCGAGGCGTTGACTTCGCGTGGCTGCATTGTAAGCTGAGCTGAAATTCTTGAGAGGCATTGTGAACTGCAAATATTTCAGGGTGAAAGGATTCCACCATGACCCATGAAGAGCGCAACTTGAACCGGCGGGAATTCATCCGTCTTGGAGCGGCTGGTGTGGCTGCTGCGAGTGTGGGAGACCTGAGTGGATTGGCGGCGGAGGCGGTGGGTGGGGGCAAGCTGCCCAAGCGCCGCTATGGCCGGACGGGGTTGGAGATCAGCCGTTTGGTGGGCGCGGCCGACTGGTCCCGGTCGATCATTCCATTGGCGGTGGCCTCGGGGGTGAATTACTGGCATAAGGCCCAGAAGTGGACGGCGGAAACAATGCCCGAGGCGCTTAAACAACAGCCCCGGGAATCCTATTATCTGGAGGTGGTGGTGGACCGGGTGGGCGGCGACCATAACCACGGCCGGATTGACGAGGAGCAGCATTACCAGTTCGTCAAGGAGAGCGTAAAGAATTCCGGGTTGGGTTACTATGATGTTTTCAAATTCCATTTTGGCTACCACTCAATCAAGGAGGCCAAGACCAATCACGGAATGGTGCGGGCGTTTGAGCGCTTGAAGAGGGAGGGATTGGTACGGCACCTGGCCCTATCGCAGCATCACTACAACAATCTGGGCGGAGATATGGCGTGGGAAATTCTGGGCTATCTGGCGGAGCACTCCGCTTACGAGGCCGGCCAGTTTTTCTACACTTACGGGGACCGCAAGGAGCTGCAGGAATTGCTGGAGCTGGCAGGGAGGAAGGATTTCGGCACCATCGCCATGAAAACGATGGGCGGGGTGGGGCGAGCCGCCCAAGACCCCAAATTCCAGAAACTTCTCGCCGAGTCCCGCTTCAAGGGAAGCACTCCGGCTGCTGCCATGGTCCGATGGTTGGGGGCCAATTCCAACCTCAGCGCGGCGGTCGTTTCCATGAAGAGTTTCGGGGAGTTCCAAGAGAATGTCGGGGCCGCCATGCGGCTGGCCATGGGACCGCACGACCGCTCTGCGCTGGGGTTGCTTTCCTCCTATAACAAGGGGCTCACCTGCCTCTTGTGTTCCCAGTGCGTCTCCCGCTGCCCGGAACACATCGGGATTGCCGATGTGTTCCGCTACGAGCGCTACGCCCGCGACTATCAGGATTTGTCCCGGGCCCGGCGTGAATACGCGGCTTTGACCAAGAATGGCACGTCGTGCGTGGGCTGCGGTGATTGTGTCGATTCCTGTCCTCATGAGATTGATGTGGCGGCCAAGCTTAAGGAAGTGCACCGGTTGCTGGGATGACGCCGGCTACAGCCCCACCTTTGCGCCGCCGGCTTTCCAGTTCGCGCAAGCCTACCCCCTGGTTTGAAGCGGACGTCATACTCATCGGTGGCGCAACGTGATCAGTCCCTGCAAGTCCGGAAGGGTGGGATTTCCTAGCTTATGATCTCAGGCTGAGGTTTCTGCGCGTTTCCGTCTATCCGCTGAAGCTCCCCAAATGAACCTGGCGTTGCGGCCCGAATCTGGTTTCAAGCATGGCAAACACGGCCTAGAGTGTGGGCGCGAAAAATTAAAATGAAGATGCCGAATAAAAAAGCGGCCTGGCGCCCGGCCTCCGCTGCCACGGTCTTGCACTTGTTAATATCGCTTGTCCTGGGGCTTAGAGCGCTTGCCGAGGCAGCCCCTCCATCCACCTCTTTCAGGGATCTCTTCCCCGACACATGGGTGGGGCACGACGCCCTAGGCCGAACCTTGCCGACTTTTTTCGTGGCGGGCGCGGTCAAGCAGGATCACCGCCGCGTGGTGGGGATTTTTTATATCACCTGGCACAACGATTCGCTGCACAACAGGTCCGGTCCCGATTTTTGGGACGTGAGCCGCGTGCTTGCCGCCGATCCCGCTGCCCGGCTGGACGCACATCATCCTCTCTGGCGGGAGCCTTCTTATCATTGGGGTGAACCGGAGGCGGGCTATTTTCTGAGCAAGGACGAATATGTGATTCGCAAGGACATGTCTATGCTTGCTGATGCGGGGGTGGATGTGCTGGTGATGGATGTGACCAACGCCGTCCGATACTGGGAGGAGTGGGAGGTTCTCTTTGCGGTGATGGAAAAGATGAAAGCCGAGGGGAACAAGGTGCCCCGATTCTGTTTCTGGGCTTTCAACGGTCCGGTGATCACCGTGGTGCAGGACTTGTTTGACAAAATCTACAAGGTTGGAAAACACAAGGACCTCTGGTTCAGCTGGGATGACAAGCCGCTGCTGCTCTGCAATGGCACGCCCGCCGTCGATGCAAACGGGGGCGGTGTGCAAAATCCGAATCCGCATTTTGTGCCGGCGGCCCGAACCGACCCGAAGCATCCGCATTATGGCGATCCTGATTATGCCGGGGAGTTTTACAAGGATTACACCAAGGAGGTGAAAGCCTTTTTCACGCGGCGAACGATGTGGTGGGGCTACCGCGAATGGGCGGGTAAACGCTTTGTGGGAACTGAGGATAATTGGAGCTTCGGGTTGGATCTGGGTGATCCGCAAGTCGCGGCGTTGCGTCCGGATGAGCTGGTATCTACGCATCAGGGCAGGAGGGAAGAGGCGGCGGTGACTCCAGCCCAGCATCCCTCCAGCCTGGTTGGCAAGTCTTGGACGCGGGAGGGTGGCGAGCCGGTGCTGAACCGATACGATCTGCCCGAGGCGACCTACGTGCCATGGTTGGGCAGGAAAGTGGAGCATCCGGAGGCCTACGGCATCTATTTCCAACAGCGTTGGGACGAAGCCATCCAGGGCGACCCGGAATTCCTCTATCTCAACGACTGGAACGAGTGGACGGCGGGGAAGTATCAACCCACCGGGGGGGCGAGCTTCAGGTTCATGCGCCGGGAGAGTCCGTATTTTTTCGTGGACCAGTATAATGCGGAGTTCAACCGCTGCATTCAGCCTATGAAGGGCGGTTATACGGATAATTATTACATGCAAATGGCCCAAAACATCCGCCGCTACAAGGGGGTTCGCCCCATACCGGAGCTCATCGGCCTGCGCCGGATCAAGATCGACGGGAAATTTACGGACTGGACGGACATCGGGCCCGAGTATCGCGACACTGTCGGGGACACTTTTCACCGGGACTATGATGGCTACGGCGGGCTTCACTATACCAATGACACCGGGCGCAACGACATCGTCACGGGCAAGGTCGCCGTGGATCGTGATCGGGTTTGTTTCTACGTTGAGACCCAGGATGCGATTACTCCACACACCGGCACGAACTGGATGATTCTGTTTATTGATGCCGACCGGGATCCTAACACGGGCTGGGCGGGCTATGATTTCCGGATCAATTCAAGGGTGGTGGATGGGCAGACGACGACGCTACAGCGTTACGAGACCAACGCGGCCGGGGGTGAGTGGCGGGAGGTTGCCCGGCTCGATTATCTTTACTCGGGCAAGAGGATGGAGTTGGCTGTGCCGCGCAAGCTTTTGGGGTTGAAAGGGGATGCCTTTTCCTTCGATTTCCACTGGTGCGACAACCCCGTTGATCTAAAGGATCCGATCTCGCTGTGCATTAGCGGGGATAGTGCGCCGAACCGGCGGTTCAATTACCGTTGCGTCTGGAAAAAAAGCGGTTACTGAATGCGACCCGCGAAATGGCTGGAAATGCAGCCCGGCCTTCAAGCCGTTGAGCTGCTTAAGAAAGCCGCGATCAATCCACCGCTTGGAGCGCTTTATGAAGTGGGAATAAGCCCGTCTCGTTTCGGGCAGGCAGGTTAACTGCTGGCTTGGACCGATCCGAGCCCCCCATCCACGCCGATGACCTGGCCGGTCACCCACGCCTGTTCCGGATCCAGCAGCCAGCAAATTGCTGAGGCCACTTCTTTGGCTTCCCCGATGCGGCCCAAAGGGTGGAGTGCGGCGGACATTTTCGCCACCGTCTCGTTCTGAGTGAGGCTGCGGGTTAGATCGGTGCGGGTCAGCCCTGGGGCGACGCAGTTGACCCGGACGCTGAATTTGGCGTAGCTGGCGGCGGCGGCGAGTGCAAGGCCTTCCACACCCGCTTTGGCGGCGGCGATGGCTTCGTGGTTTATCAATCCGCGCCGCGCGGCAACCGAGGAGCAAAGCACGATGCTTCCGCCTCCTGATTGACGCATCATCAGCCGGGTGCCGGCGCGGACAATATTGAATGCGGTGGCGAGATTGGCCGCCAGAGTGTCGGCGAACTCCAGATCCGTGATGAGGTGGGCTGGCTTAAGCAGAATGGACCCGGCGCAATTCACAACTCCGTCGATGCGGCCGTGAGCGGTCTGCACGGTCTGCACGAGTGTTTCCACGGCGGCACCGTCGCGGGCGTCCAGGGGGAATGCTTGGGCCCCCGTTTCGTTGGTCACGATCCGCAGGCGGTCCTCATTGCGGGCGGCGATCACGACGCGGCAGCCCCCGGTGGTTAATCGCCGCGCCACGGCAGCTCCGATTCCACCGGATCCGCCCACCACCAACATTACCGGAGAGTGTTCATTGGTCATAAATAACGGTCAGGGGTTGCTGATTAAAGCCCAGAAGGGTGAGCCGATTGGTTGGCATTGATGGGTGCTGAGGCTTGGTTGTTTTTTGAGCGTGCAACGGCGCGGTTCACGGCTATGGACTGATGCGCAGCATCACCTCATTGCGCCGCAGAAAACCCGGCGTCCACGGAGGATCGAAATAGGCATAGACCGGGGTTGATTGGATGCCCAGTCCTTCTTTCTTCATCCAGGCCTGGAGTTGTCCCAGCGAGGAGGTTTCCTTGGTCGGATTGCGGCCGCCCTTGAAACGCAAGACGGCGAAACGGCCGGTGGCGAGTTGTTGGACGGCCACGGCGCCGTCGGAGGGTTTGGGCACATCACCCGGTTTGAGGGTGGCCGGCATGACAAAGGCCATGGTGCGGTTTGAATCGGTATCAGACATGAAGACCGGCGTGGTCATGGAAATTTTCCGGCCGGCATCATTGTTGCCGGTGATGAAGCGGAAGAGCCGGTTGAAGCTTCCATCTGCGCCGCCGTTTGGTCCCATCCGGGTTTTCACCACCATCAGAGCAGGGTAATCCCTCAGTTCGAAGGCGCCATCAGTGCGCACAACCCGGTAGGGAGCTGTCTCATAGCCGGATCGAAGGGCCTTGCATCCCGCCACCATCAGGCCGAGCGCTGCGGTTACAATCAAAGACAAGCCGATCATCTTTTTCACGGCGAAATGCTACGTCAAACCGATGAATATAACCATACTTTGTTTTCGTTCCCCCGTCTCAATCCGGGTTGATGGGGCAGCCGATTGCAGCGCCTAACCTGTCTGGGATTTCAACAAGGCTGCTGTTTTTATGGCGTGGGCTGCACGAATTTCTCGACATCGCTTGGTCAACAGTGCTAGAAAATTCTGAAACATGATCTCAACCCTCTCTTTATCGCGTCGTGGATTTGTCAAAGCTTCGCTGCTGGCCGCTGCCGGTCTGAGCCTTAAGCCTACCCTTTGGGCCAAAGGCCCCGCTCATCCCCGCATTTCTCTTCAGCTCTATTCGGTTCGCGGGGATTGCTCCCACGACTTTGATGCGGCCCTGACGCAGGTGTCCAAGCTGGGTTTTGCCGGGGTGGAATTTGCCGGATACCACAAATACGACGGAAAGGCCAAGGAACTACGCGGCAAACTGGACGAACTGAACCTCAAGGCCGCAGGGACGCATTTGGGGATGAACAAGTTCCGCGGCGACGAGCTGAAGCGGACCATGGAATTTCACCATATTTTGGGCTGCAAATTCCTGATGGTTCCCGGCGACGGGGATTTCACCCACCCCGAAAAGAGCAAGGCTCTGGCGGAGACGTTCAATCAGGTGGCCGCCGCCCTCAAACCGATGGGTATGTTCACCGGCTACCACAACCACACCGGTGAATTCAAGAAAGACGGGGATAAGACCTACTGGGATCTGTTTGCCGAGCGGACCAGCAAGGATGTGGTGCTGCAGCAGGATTGCGGCTGGTCCTCCGCGGCGGGGCTTGATCCCGCCGAACTGGTCCGCCGCTATCCCGGTCGGACCAAAATCACCCATTTCAAGCCGATGGTGGTCAATAATGAATCTGGAAAGAAAGCGATTCTGGGTCAGGACTCGGTGAACTGGCCTTCGGTTCTCAAGGCCTGCCGCGAGGTTGGCGGCACCGAATGGGTCACCCTAGAGCAGGAAGTGTATCCCGATGGGAAGACCCCCATGGAATGCACGGCTTTGTCGTTGGCGGGTCTCAAGAAGATCTGGTGATGGGGATGTTTTGAGCCTGTCGGCGTTTTTGATGGGCGGGGCGGCAACGGGTGCCGCCCCGTTTTTCATGGGATCAGGCAGGCCCGGGAAATTCAACCAGCAATAAACCCTGGTCCGGTTGAGGATGTGTTTTTACGGCGGAAAAACCCCACGGCTTGAGCGGCGGTAAGTCAGGTTCAGACTTCTAAAGATCCTGGCAATCCCCGCCAGCCTGTGCGATTGGCAGAGTGAGGGCAGGCCCTCTGATCGCATTAGATATTGGCGGCGGTCCGCTGGTTGGAGATCACTCCTATATTACGGGTGATCAGCGCCACGGCGGGATGTGCGATACGCCGCTCAGCGGTGATGGCGTGGAACTCGACGCGACATTTCTCGGTTCGGCCGATTGTTTGGAATCCATAGTGGCCCACCGCATCATTGACCGCCACGCTGGGCAGGGCAATAAAACCGCGCCCCTCGGCTGCCATTACCTTCATTAGAGCGAGGTCTTCGAACTCTGCGACGATACGGGGTTGGATCTTCAGCTCTCGAAACCACGTTTCCAGCGCGCGGCGCAAGCTTGTATTCTCGGTGGGAAGCAGGGCGGGTGCGTTGTGCAGTGCTTGTGGAAAATTACGCTTCAGCTTTGCCGCCAGCTTTTTCTCCGCGCAGAAGGTCGTCCCCGTTTCCCCCAGCGAATGGTTGTAGATTTTAAAGTTGATGCTGTTTGATGCCGGTTCGTCGGTTAGGACGAGGTCCAATCGATGCGCGGCAAGTTGTGCGAGGAGGTCCTCCATTTTTCCCTCTCGACAGATGATGTGGGCCGCCTGCGACATCTGGAAAACGGGCTTGAGAATTTCGTTGGTCACCAGCTTGGGAAAAGAATCAGCCACGCCCACGTGGAGCCGGAGTTCTTTGGCGCCGGGGCGATGCTTGAGCGCATTGAGCATTTCCCGGCCCAAGGCAAAGATTTCTTCGGCGTAGCCAAAGACGACATGTCCGGCGTCGGTGAGTTTATTGTTCCGGCCCTCACGTCTGAAAAGACTTTCCCCGAATGCGGATTCGAGCTCGCGGATCTGCTCCGAGATCGAGGGCTGGGAGACGTGCAGCTTTGCAGCCGCGCGGGCAAGGCTGCCTTCCTTTGCCACGGTCCAGAAGTATCGAAGGTGGTGATAATTTATCCATTCCATCGGGGCTGGAGTATACTTCGGATTAACCTAAGCGTCTATTCGGAAACGCGTATTAGTCGCCGGCAACGGCCGGGACTAGTGTGCCCGTGTCAAGGCCGACCGGGCGCGGACTCAAACGAGCCAGCCGGCGGCCAAAACCCGAGGCAAAAGGCATTTTATGATATGGATACTCTTTCTAGGCACGATGGCGTTTTCGCTCTGGGCGATGTGGCGCGTGAAGGCCGTCTACCAACGCTACAGTCGGGGTGTGGTCCGATCCGGTCTCACCGGTGGTGCTGTAGCGGCTGAAATCCTCCGGCATACCGGCATCCGTGATGTGGATATCATAGTCGGTGAAGGCGTGCTCGGCGATCATTACGATCCGATCCACAAACGTCTCGTCCTTTCACCAGACAACTATCACGGCCGGTCCCCTGCGGCACTCGGCATTGCGGCCCATGAGTGTGGCCATGCCATCCAGCATGCGCGGGCTTATGCCCCGCTTCAATTGCGCATGGCGGCGGTGGGCATCACCACCTATGCCAATCATGTCGTGACGTTTCTACCGCTGCTTGGAATGGTCACCGGGCTGGTTACGCCGGTGGCCGGCGCCTTCTTTATGTCGGTGGCGTGGGGAGTCATCATGTTGTTCAACCTTGTCACGCTGCCCGTGGAGTTCGACGCCTCGCGGCGCGCCAAAGCGGTGTTGGCTGATTTGAACCTGATCGTCCCCGGCGAAGAAGCCATCGGAGTCAAGCGCGTGCTCGATGCCGCCGCATGGACCTATGTGGCCGCGTTCATCACCTCGCTGGCCTATTTTCTCTGGCATTTGCTGCCGCTCCTGTCGGGCGGCGGCCGTTCCCGCGACTGAAAACAAAAACACAGATCAAAACAACATGACAACGACCACGCGATTGAACCTGCAACACCTCAACCTGCGTTCCATGGACAAACTGGACTCATGGGTGGAAAAACAAATCTTCACCCTCGGCCAGGCGCGGCAGATCGACGAAGCCAACGTGCGCCTCGTGCGCTTGGAGAACGGCAGCCCTGCGTATCAGGTGAATGTCCACCTCGTCACGCCCGGCCCGGATGTTTTTGCCGAAAGCCAAGACCACACACTTCGGGCAGCATTCTCCAAGGCGATGCTGCAAATCAGGGATCAGATCGCCAGTCGCGCGACAAAGCGGCTGCACAGGCTGAAATCCAGGATTAAACCACGGCGGGTAAGGTGAGCACCCTTTTCCATGTCCTCACTCCGACAACACCATGAAATCTAGTATCATACTTAAATCACTATCTCATCTGCCATCTGGCCTGCTCGAGTTCGCTGCGTCCGCTCCAGGCCGGGTCCTTAATATATCCAGACACGCCCTTGGCATGCCCGCTCAGGCCACGCGACGCGAGATCCGTTTGGCTAGGCGTCGGACTCCCGAATTTGCAAGCGGGTTCTATGCGCGGGTCCACGCACCCTTCCATATCACGTCCTGTCAGGGAAGTGGATTCACCAAGTGAAGGCGTTCCGGGAAAAAGAGTCTGTCCATGGAATTCCTCAGACCTCCAACTGCGGCAGACTTGATCCCGTTGGGGCTGGGCCGATGGATGCGTCTATTGGTCCACGCCTCGGCATCGTTGGCGGCGGTCAGCTTGCCAAAATGACTGCATTGGCCGGACTGCAAATGGGTTGCGATATTGTCGTCCTCGAACGGAATCGACAAAGCCCTGCCACAAAGCTTGCCTCCCAATCCCTCGTTGGGGATTGGGACGACCCGAGGGAATTGCTGCGACTGGCATCCCAAGTGGACGTGGTTACCTTGGAAAATGAGTTTGTGGACGCCTCTAGCCTGCGCGTGTTGGAAGCCGGCGGCCACGCCGTCTTTCCAACGGCGCACAGTATTGCGCTCGTTCAGGACAAGCTCATCCAAAAACAAACGCTCGCGGCTGTGGACCTGCCCGTGCCGCGTTTCTGCGCTGTGGAAAGTCCGAAAGCTGTGGCTCGTGCGGCGCGGGAGTTCGGTCTGCCGCTTTTGTTGAAGGCGCGGCGCAATGCATACGACGGCAAGGGGAATGTCACCCTACGAGCCTTGGATGAGATCGCTGGAGCATGGCAAAAGCTCGGCGGCGACGATAGCAACGAACTATTCGCAGAAGCCTTCTGCCCCTTCGTGAAAGAACTCGCGGTGATCATCACCCGCGGCCGCGATGGGGCGGTGGCCACGTATCCGCTCGTCGAGACGGTGCAACGCGATCATGTCTGCCATAGCGTCTTCGCTCCCGCGCCGGTGGCCGGGGAAATTGCGGAACGGGCCTTGGAACTCGCCCGCCGTGCTGTGGCCGCCGTGGGTGCGGTCGGCAGTTTTGGCGTGGAAATGTTTCTGACGGCAAGAGGCGAGATATTCATCAACGAACTCGCGCCGCGTGTTCACAACTCCGGGCATTACACCATCGAGGCTTGCGTGTGTTCGCAGTTCGAAAACCACGTCCGCGCCGTGCTCGGCTGGCCGCTTGGCGACTCCCGCATGGTTACCCCGGCGGCAGTCATGGTAAACCTGCTTGGGGATCAGAAAACAGTCGGGCGTCCGATTGGACTCGGCGAGGCTCTGGCCGTTTCCGGTGCCCACCTCCATCTCTACGGCAAAACCTTGAGCGGCGTCGGTCGTAAAATGGGGCATATCACTGTGGTGGCGGAAACCATGGAAGAAGCCCTTGCTACCGCGCAGCGTGCTGCGGCCCACATCAGCTTTGAAGAAAAATCATGAAAACCAACGTTAATACCATCACGCCACGGGTCGGGATCATTATGGGCAGCGATTCGGACTGGCCAACGCTCAAGCCCGCCGCCGAGGTCTGCGCCGAATTCGGCGTGCCCTGCGAAGTGCGCGTCGTCTCCGCCCACCGCACGCCGGACGACATGGTGCAATACGCCAAGTCCGCCCAGCAGCGTGGACTGAAGGTGATCGTTGCGTGCGCAGGCGGCGCGGCACATCTGCCTGGTATGGTCGCCAGCCATACGCCGCTTCCCGTCATCGGCGTGCCGGTGGAAAGCAAGTCGCTGAAAGGTTTGGACTCGCTGCTCTCCATTGTGCAAATGCCAGGCGGCGTGCCCGTGGCCACGGTGGCGATCGGCGGCGGACGTAATGCCGGCTTGCTGGCGGTTCAGATTCTGGCAACAAACGATGACCGGTTGCGCACCCTAGTCCTCAAGTTCAAGGCGCAAATCGCCACCGAGTCGCGGAGTAGGAGTGCCAAGCTTCAGGCCGAAGCCGCCGCCATTGCTGAAGGGATTGCTTAGCAGCGCGGCTCTGCAACAGCCCGTCGGGAATATGAAATAACCAAGCCAACCATGGACGGACAACTAAGCAGTGAAATCGGTCATATCACCGCCGCGCTGGATCGCATCATTCGCGAACAAGCGGGCGAACGGGTTTTTAATTACCTCCACGATATGCGTCTGTTCTTCAAGCGCCGGCGTGGCAGTGCGACTGCAGGCGGCAAGACCGGACGCACGCTCATCGCCCGGCCGTCGTTGGACGACGCGTATCAAGTCATCCATGCGTTGAGCCTGTTTTTTCAGGTCGTGAATCATTGCGAGGAGCGAGCCCGGGTCCGCCATTTGAAGGCGGTGCCGATGCCCGCGATGTCTTTGCGCGCGATGTTTCGCGAACTGAAGGAAAGAGGGGTCAGCTCGGAATCGCTTCAGCATTGCCTCGATGAACTGGAAATCCAGCCGGTGCTCACCGCGCATCCAACCGAGGCGAAGCGCCGCGCGGTGCTTAATCAAATCTGGAGGCTTGACCAGCATTGGGACGCGCCGGACGAAGTGCTCGAAGCCCTCTGGCAGACGCAGGAAGTGCGCGAATATCGCGTTGGCCCGCGGCAGGAAGTGGAGAGCACCGTCTATTTTTTCAAACGCACCATTTTTGAGGCCGTCGCGAGTTTTTACGAGACGTTTGACCTTGAATTGGCGGCGGCATTTCCCGAAGCCCGGCGTCGCCGCGCCTTCCTTACGTTCGGCACCTGGGTCGGGGGCGACCGCGATGGCAACCCGTTTGTCACGCCAGAGGTCAGCCGCGCCACTGTGCAGGGGAACAAGTTGGTGGTCATGGGCCACTACGAACAGCAGGTCGCGGCGCTGGTCCGGGAAATCACGCACGCAAGTCCGCGCCTCGTAAAGCACCGACGGAATCAACCTGCCGAAGGCGCGTCTCGCTATCAACCCTATGAAGCCATGCGGGCGCGCCTCGGCGAGGTGCGCGATTCGCTGCGTGCCGGCAAGGCGTCGCTCGCCGAAATCAGCGAAGCGCTCCGGGAGGTGCGTGCCGGATTGATCCGGCAGAACGCCCGCCGCGCCGCCGACGGGCGCATCCGGCGGTTGTTGACCCAGCTGGAAGCGTTTGGGGGGCATCTCGCCGAACTCGATTTCCGAGACCACAGCAGCAAGCTCGATTCGGCGGAGGCAGAGTTGCTCGCCGAGTTCCGCGCGCTGCGCGACATTCAGGACAAACACGGCAAGGGCGCGGCCCGCCGCTTCATTCTCAGCATGACCCGGAGCGCGGACGACATCCTGCGGGTGTTCCGGTTGGCGCGCAGTGTCGAGTTGCGCGAACTGGATTTCGTGCCGCTGTTCGAAACGATCCACGATCTGGAAAACGCCCCGAAGATTCTCGCCGAACTTTGGAGCGATGCCACCTACCGAGGGCATTTGCGCCATCGCGGTCATATCCAGGAGGTGATGGTCGGCTACTCCGACTCCAACAAGGACGGCGGTTATTTGGCAGCCAACTGGTTTCTCTATCGTGCCCAAAAGGAATTGTCGGGGATTGCCGACGAGTGCGGCGTGAAGCTGCGATTCTTTCACGGCAAAGGCGGCACCATCGACCGCGGCGGCGGTGCCAGCTATCGGAGACTGCGCGCCCAACCCCACGCGTCGCACGGCGGGCGCTTGAGGATCACCGAACAGGGCGAGGTCATTTCGCTCAAGTATTCCAATCCCACCATCGCGCAGCGGAATCTGGAGCAGTTGACCTCCGCCGTGGTTGCCACCCAGTGCCTGCCCCAATCCGAAACGCTGGCCCGGCATCTGCCCGCGTGGGAAGCCTGTCTGCACGCGCTGGCACAGTCGGCGTTTGTCGCTTACGACACGCTCATCTATCGCACGCCGGAGTTTTCCGAATATTTCTGGCAGGCCACGCCCATTGATCTGATCGAACACTTGCGGCTCGGCTCCCGCCCGACCCGCCGCGCGCAAACCACCGATCTGCGCCAGCTCCGCGCCATTCCTTGGGTGTTCTCGTGGACCCAATCGCGCCACATGATTTCCGCCTGGTATGGCCTCGGCCATGCCCTGACGGACTACCTGGAACGAGAGCCGGGCGGGCTGGCAAAGCTACGCGAGATGTATCGCCATTGGCCGTTTTTTTGTTCGCTGCTGGACAACGCCGAGCTTTCGCTCGCCAAGACCGATCTTGCGATTGCCCGCACTTACGCTGCGCAGGTCAAATCGGAAATCGTGCGGGAGAAAATCTTCGGCCTTATCGAGCAGGAATACCAACGCACCATCACCGCCATCCTGAAAATCAGCGGGCGCGCGCGCCTCCTCGAGAACCAGCCGGTGCTCGCCCAGTCAATCCAGTTGCGCAATCCCTACATCGACCCGATGCACCATTTGCAGATCCGCTTTCTGGCACGCTGGCGCAAAGCCAACGAAAAGCAGCGCACCGAACCGCTGCGCCGCGTGCTCGCGCTGACTGTGAACGGCATCGCCTTCGGCATGAAAAGCACCGGATGAGCCGGCGCTTTCCTGTTCGATTGCTGGCGGGCCGTCTCACCGCGCCTTGGGTCGCGAGACTTTCCCCCCAAGGGCTGCGATAGTCTTCAGCGTCTGCCGGAAGTGCGCCACGGCGGCTTCGATTCGCGCGTTTCCAAAACGCCGGCGAATGGTGATCGCGTAGAATCTTTCCACCAGTCCCGGCACCCGGAAGACGGAACGCAGTTGGCGCGTCTGCAGTTCGCGCTCCACGACGATCGCTGACACGAGCGCCAGCCCTTCTCCGGAAAGCGCCAGCAATCGCAGCAGCGCCATGTCGTCCACCTCCGCGCGGATGTCCGGCTCGACTCCCGCCTCCGCGAGCAGTAGATCGAAATCCGAACGGACGTGGCTCTGCCGGCTCGGAAGGAAAACCGGCACGCCCTGCAGCCAGCGTGGGAAACGGCCGCTCGGAAGTTTTCCCGCGACCCGTCCCGCGAGGAACACCGGCATTTCTCCGAGCGGATGATTGAACACATTCTGTTCCTGATCGGTCCGCAGCGGAATGTTGGAGAGCACCAGATCAAGTTTGTGCTCGTGCAGTTGACGCACCAGATCGTGGAGTGATCCGGCCACCACGTTCACCCGGGTGTCGCCGCTCTTGAGTAGCGGCAGGATGAACTCGAATTGGAGATTCTTGGACAGCGGCCCGACGGCGCCGATCCGCAGGACGTGCCGCTCCGGGCCGGAACGACGGAAGCGGTCCAGCAATTCGCGGCCGGTTTGAAAGATTGTCTCCGCGTGCTCCAGCGCGATGCGCCCGCCTTCGGTCAGGTGCAACTCACGTCCGCGCCGCTCGAACAACGGCTGCTCCAGCCATGCCTCCAACTCCCCCAACTGTTGGCTCAGCGTGGACGGCGAAATGTTCAAGTCACGCGCCGCCTGCGTGAGGCTGCGGCGCCGCGCAATCACCCAAAAATGCCGGAGGTGATGATAGTTCAGCCATTCCAACGCCGGTTTATTTTCAGTCATGAAGTTCGTAATAACCGAACGATAGATTCGTAACAATCTATTTTTTCAAACGGTAATACTCCGCCATTTTGTAGGTGTTGAAGGTGTTGGGAGTCGGAGCACTAAAGCAGCCGAGACTGAAACACTTGAACCGTAAAAAATCGAAACTAACAATGAAACCAATCGAATCAAAACTCCTCCTGGTAAGTGCGTTGCTCGCGACCGTGTTGGTTGCCGGCACGGGCTGTCAGAGCGCCCGGCACAAATCCGCCGAAACTCAGACCCAGGCTGCACAGGCTGCCATCACGCCCGCCGATGCGCTGGCGCGCCTCAAGGCCGGCAACGGGCGCTTCGTGACTGGCCACTCGACCTCACGCGATTTTACCGCGCAGCGCCAGGCCACCGCTACCGGCCAGTATCCGTTTGCCGTGGTATTGAGCTGCATCGACTCGCGCACCTCGACTGAAGTGATTTTCGATCAGGGCATCGGCGACGTATTCAACGCGCGCGTCGCAGGCAACGTTCTCAACGACGACATTCTCGGCAGCATGGAGTTTGCGTGCAAGGCCGCGGGCGCCAAGCTGATCGCTGTTATCGGCCACTCGAAATGCGGTGCGGTAAAAGGCGCTTGCGGCGGTGTCGAGTTGGGGCATTTGACCGGATTGCTCGGTAAAATCCAACCAGCCGTTGCCGCCGTGCCTGTGGCAACAAACGTCGACAAGGCATCGCCGCGGCGCGTGGATGCCGTGGCGAAGGAAAATGTTCGCCTCGCACTTAGAGCCTGTCTGA